>CAMGRL010000118.1 GCA_946061515.1 uncultured Clostridia bacterium | reverse complement strand
TTCACCCGGTCGTGGACCACCTCGGTGGAGGGGACGATGGGATTTGTGGGAAAGGGCGCGGCGTCAAAGTCTTCCACAATACGCTTTGTCACCTTCTCCGGCGCGCCGTCCTTCGCCGTGACGGAGGCCAGGGTGCCGTCGGCCTTATATTCCACATCGTAGAGGCTGGGCACATAAACGCCGCCGATCTGCGCCGCTTTTGTGAGGAAGTCGTGCTTTGACCAGCCTTCAAGCTTTGCCCTGTGCAGCAGCGCCAGAAGCTCGTTATTCATCTCCTCCCCCTCGCCGATGACAAAGAGGTCCATGAAGGGTGCCATAGGCTCGGGATTCACGCAGGCCGTGCCGCCGGCAAAGACCAGGGGCAGAAGATCAGGCCGGTCCGCGCTTCTCAGGGGAATGCCGGACATATCCAGCATGTCCAGCACCGTGGTGTAGGCCATCTCATAGCCGATGGAGAAGGCCACCGCGTCAAATTCGCCCACGCTGTCGCCGCTTTCCAGGGCGTAGAGGGGCAGACCGGCCTTCTTCATCTCCTCAAACATGTCTCCCCAGGGGGCGAACACCCGCTCACACCACACATAGTCCAGACTGTTCATGGTGTGATACAGGATGCTCATGCCCAGGTTGGACATGCCGATCTCGTAGGTATCAGGGAAGCAGAAGGCCAGACGGATGTCCACCTTCTCCTTGTCCTTGATGATCTGGTTATATTCCCCGCCGGTATATCTGGCGGGCTTTTGCACTCTCGGCAGAATGCGTTCAAGTCGTTTATCCATAGTACGCTCCGGTATTTATTTTATCCGGGTTATTTTACAATATTTCTTTCCGTTTTACAATCCCCACTTCCTCCGGTTGGGCCAGAAGAAGCCATATTGCGGCCAGGGTCAGGCCCGCGCCCATCCCCTGCCACATCAGCAGCAGTCCCCCGGCCAGCAGAGCGGTGCTGAGCGCAAGGCCCAGGTTTCTGCTCAGCCGTTCTCCCCGGCCGTAGCCCAGGCTCATGCAGGCGATGCGGGAGAAGATCCGTCCGCCGTCCAGTGGCAGCACCGGCAGCAGATTAAAGAGAGACAGCAGCAGGCTGATCCCGGCGGACAGCGCCGCTGTGTCGTTTTGAAAAAGCTTTGCCCAGTATGAGGCGGCAAAGGCGTAGAGCAGCCCGGCCAAAGGCCCCGCCGCCGCGGCGAAAAGATGGCCCGCCGTGCCGCAGAAGCCGCAGTAGTCAATGCAGAGGCCCTTCAGCTCCGCCCGAAAGCCCCGGATCCGCAGGCCCAAAAGGCGCAGGGCGATCACATGCCCCAGCTCATGGGCCGCAACCGGCAGGGCGACGGCCCAGAGGGCGGCCGTATCCGTAAAGAAAAAGAGCAGCGCGGCGGCAAGGACGGCCCCGGCGCTGATGTGAAAACGGCGTTTGCTCATAGGTAATACTCCGGGTTGAGATAGATATCGCTGCACAGCAGCTCAAAATGCAGATGAGGCCCGGTGGCCTTTCCCGTCTGGCCCACGGCGCCGATCAGCTGGCCCCGGCTCACCATCTCCCCCTCCGACACAGCAAAGCTGCTGAGATGGGCGTAAATGGTGGAAAAGCCGCCCTCGTGGGTCAGGATCAGATAATTGCCGTAGCCCTCGCTGGTTCCGGCGGCGTAAACATAGCCGTCGGCAAAGGCGGTCACATCGTCCCCGCTGTTCGCCGCAAAGTCTGTTCCGTAGTGGAAGCTTAGCTCGCCGTCGATGGGGTGGATCCGGTAGCCGAAGCCGGAGGATTCCATGCCGGAGACCGGGGCGCTGTAGGAAAAGGGCAGCTCCGGCATGTCTGTTCTCACGTTGGCAGGGATGACCGCCCCTTCAAATTGCGCCTGCTGCTGAAGAAAGGCCTCTTCCGCGGCGCTTATTTCCGGCTCCTCTGCGGTGGGAAGGGGCGTACTTTCCGGCTCAGGCTCCGGCTCAGGCTCAGGCTCGGATTCCGGTTCTGCAGTTTTCGCAGGAACGGCTTCCTGTTTTTGCTCCGCCTCTCCCCTGTCCATCCCCAGCGCCGCCACCAGCTTGTTTCCCCAGCTGCTCTCCGCAAGGCTCCGGCCCAGGGTCTGGACCATTTCGGTGTAGTCGTCGTTGTGGTCGATGATGCTGTGCACCTGGGTCCGAAGCTCTGCCGCGGTGTCCGGAAAAAGCAGTTTTACCGCCGTGAGAAAGAGAAACACGGCGCTGGCCGCGTAGATTTTCAGTCTTTCCACTGTGTCACCCCCTGCAATGCAGTATATTTTTCCCGGGACAGGCATATGCAGGGAGATTTCTCTTGACAAGGCGGCATTTCGTAATTATAATAGAAAAGCTACATCGGGGTGTAGCGCAGCTGGTAGCGCGCATGGTTCGGGACCATGAGGCCGCGAGTTCAAGTCTCGCCACTCCGACCAGAAAAAAGCACTTGCTTAAAGCAAGTGCTTTTTTTCAACGAAAACCACCCGCAAGACGGGCAATGTCAGTAAGTTAAGCAGACGAATCCTCCTACCGTCAAGAAAGAGATGGT
>CAMGRL010000117.1 GCA_946061515.1 uncultured Clostridia bacterium | reverse complement strand
GAGCAGGCACACATGGTGCTAATCCGTGAAGGCTCCGCACTCCGCACGCCCGGCGATCTGCTCGCGAAGCCGGCTGACCTCTTTTTCGCACACCGCCAACCGGTCAGAATAGGAATGATCCGGTGAGCGCACAAGGCTCTGAAGCTCCTCTTTTCTGGAAACCACCTTGTCCAGGTGTTCTTTGTCCTTATCCGCAAACTTTTGGAACTCTTTCAAGGCGTTGATCACACGGCGGGCATTGCCCGCCGGTGTGTCACCCATGGAAACCGGATATTTTTGTTCCGCGTATTTCAGCAGGATATAGGGCTTCTTTTCATCCTGCTTTTCCGGAAGCTCTATGCCCATTCCCAAAACCATTGGCATCTGCAATGCGCTCCCGGAGGTGAGAAAGTCATCTGTCAGAAGTGACTTGATCCGCTGATAGGCATTCTTGCGTGCATCGGCATCATATTTTTTCATGGCGTCTACTGCGGCTAACCATAGTGTAAAATACCCGGTGAGGCAAAAATGCTCCACCGGGTATCATCTGCCTTATCGCTTCTATCCTGCAAGCGCATTTGCGCATCAAGAATCAGCGCAGAAACAGGGCATGGGAAGTCATGCCGAAAACCCTATCTTCGGCCTTGCCGGGGCTGCAATCTCCGGCATTTCAATATCCTCGGCACACAGGGTCGTGATCTCCTTTTGCGTGAGACTTTCATAGTCCTGAGTCAGCAGCCGGGTGGCCTGCGCCATTTTTGCTTTTTCGAGGATATTGCGAACATAGCGGCCATTGCCGAAATCCGCCTGTCTCCGTGCCGTCTCAAAAACAGAGGCCAGTTTTTCCTGTGCCTGATCATCCAGATGCAAGCCCTTCTTTCGGGCGGTCAGCGCCGCAATGCTGCATAGCTCCTCCACGCTGTAATCCGCAAAGGGTACATGATAGGCAATGCGAGAGCGCAGGCCGGGATTCTTCTGCAAAAATTCCTCCATCCTATCCGGGTACCCGGCGAAGATCACCACCATGTCGTCCCGGTAATTCTCCATCTCCTGCACGATGGTGTTGATGCCCTCATCCCCATAAGAGCCACTGCGGCCATCCACCAGAGAGTAGGCTTCGTCGATAAACAGCACACCGCCCTCCGCCTGCTCGAACCTTTTCTGCACGGTCTGCGCCGTCCAGCCCACATATTTGCCCACCAGGTCGCCCCGCCCCACTTCCACCAGATGTCCCCGGGACAGCAGCCCATTTTCCCGCATGATCCGGGCAAAGAGCCGGGCCACGGTGGTTTTGGCCGTGCCGGGATTGCCGGTGAACACCATGTGCATGGCAGGGCGATCGACTTTCATGCCCTTGTCCGCAAAAAGCTTCTGCGCCTTGTGGTAGTTCAGCGCCTGCAAAATGACCTTCTTGGCCTCGGTCAGGCCGATCATTTCCATCAGCTCCTTGTAGGCGTCGCCATTCGGTTTGGCTTTCTCCACCTCGGTTTTTACAGTGGTAATCTCTTTGTACTGGGGATACACGGTGGTTTTCAGCTTGTTGTTATACCAACCATCGAAGATTGTCCTCAGTTCCGGCGCCAGATACCCCCGGTTTCCCTCCAGCTTAGCAAACAGCTTTTTATCTGTGCGGACATGATTGTCCCGGGCCAACAGCTTCAAGTAATCTCCGGCTTGTTCACCCTCGAGAAATCCTTCCTTCAGCTCCACAAAACTGACCGTGCCGAGATTTTCGTAAAAAAGCTCTTTCAGCTTCGTGCATTCCCGGGGCAGACAAAGGATGGTCAGCACCTGATGACGGTATTTTTTGATGTAGCTGCATAGCTTTTCAATGGTATCACGGATCCCGTCAGCCGTATCCTCGTCGTCTATGTCGCCGTAGTCGGCGCTGTATTGGACGATCACTGTGCCACCGGCGTTGCTTTTATAAAACTGGTCGTAAGCCGAGGACTCCCCATGCAACGCCTCTCCGCGAAAGCGGACAGAGCTGTACCGCCTGTTTTGCAGCCGCCCATTGGCGTAGAGCGATGGCAGCAAGGCCTGGATCATCTCCCGCCGGATGCCTGCGTCATCAGTCTGTATCAAGTAGTGGACGGGATGACCAACGATTTTTCCGAAAGAACCTCCGGCGTAAATGCGGTCCAGCTCCGGGAGAAGGCAGTCCTTCGTAAAGAGCCGTCCGGCTTTGGCGTAGATCTCGTCCCTGCAAGCCTCGTCCATGAGATCCTCCCGGAAGCAGAAGTCACTGAAGCGCCGATTTACCATGTAGTCCAGATCCAGCGTCTTCAAAACATCGTCATCATCTTCAATATAATCACTTCGGCTGGCTCGGTGCAGCAAATTACAAGCAGCATGGAGAGAAATCTCCTCCGCATGGATATCCGTCAGCTTTACGCCCAATGCCTCCGTATACGCAGGAAACTGAGGATTCATATTCATGCGAGGGTCCTTCTGCACGGCCATTGCCGTAAAAGTGCCGCCGGAGGCGTTGACCACATAGAAAAATGCCCGGCCCCGGAGTCCTTTGTTGAAGGCCTCGCTCCTGGCGGCCAGTAAATCCACATTTTCATCCGCAGTCCGCTTCCTGCCCTGTCCGCCGCTCCCGGCTGCGAATGCCCCTACCAGCTTAAAAAACTGCAT
>CAMGRL010000116.1 GCA_946061515.1 uncultured Clostridia bacterium | reverse complement strand
TCCATCATGCCGGGCATGGAAGCGCGTGCGCCGGAGCGGACGGAGACCAGCAGGGGGTTATTCAGGTCGCCGAACTTCTTGCCGTTGATCTGTTCCATGATCTCGACGTTCTTCATGATCTCGGCCATGATCTCGTCGTTGATCTGGCGGCCGTCCTCGTAGTACTGGGTGCAGGCCTCAGTGGTGATGGTGAAACCCTGGGGAACAGGCAGACCTATATTAGACATTTCTGCCAGGTTTGCGCCCTTGCCGCCCAGAAGCTCGCGCATGGATGCGTTGCCTTCGGAAAACAGATAAACATACTTTTTGCTCATTGTTTGCGTCCTTTCTATCATGAATTAAAATTTAGCGATTGGTAGGCAAAAACACGGAAAAACACCCATGCTTTGCCACTGATTAGATTATCATAAAAACGACAAATTAATCAATGCATTTTCCTTACAAATCATGGCCCCATATATTGCCGATTTCATCCGTGATTTTTGCAAAACTACCAATATCCAGGCTTTCCCCCCGGATTTTGGTATCAAAACCGCATTTTGTCAGGCATTGCTCCACCACAGCCTTGTCCAGCCCCAGTCCGGAGGACAGAGCATTGACCAGTGTCTTTCTCCGCTGGTTGAAGGCGGCGCGGATAATTTGAAACAGCAGCGCCTCATCCCGTACCGGCACCGGCGGTTTTTCCCGGCGGCAGAGCCGGATCACGCTGGAGGTGACTTTGGGCTGGGGCACGAAGCAGGAGGGGGGCACGTCAAACAGCAGCTCCGTCTCCGTGTGCCACTGGACAAAAAGGCCAAAAGCGCCGTAGTCCCCGTTTCCCGGTCCGGCGCAGATGCGCCGGGCCACCTCCCGCTGGATCATGACGGTGATGGTCTCAAAGCAGCCCGCCTCGATAAAGGCGGTGAGCAGTGGACTTGTGACATTATAGGGCAGATTGGCGCAGACCACGGGCCGCAATCCCCCGAAGTGCTCGTCGCAGAGGGCCCGGAGATCCTGCTTCAGCACGTCACCGAAAATCAGCTCCACGTTGCCGCAGTCTCTCAATGTCTCGGCCAGCACGGGCTTTAAGGCCTTGTCCAGCTCCACGGCCAGCACCTTGCCCGCCCGGCGGGAAAGCTGCTCGGTCAGGCAGCCGATGCCCGGGCCCACCTCCAGAACGCCGGTGTTTTCATCCAGCAGCGCGCTGTTCGCAATGCGCTCCGGCACCCAGGCGGCGGTGAGAAAGTTCTGGCCCATGGACTTGGAAAAGCGGAAGCCGTGGCGGCCCAGCAGCTCCCGGATATCCTTGCTGTTGGTAAGCTCCATTATTTTTTGCTCTCTCTTTTCACGTTCTTGTAGCGCATCCACTGCATGCAGGTGCAGGCCACGGCCAGGGCCAGGATCAGGATGGACCAGGTGTTCACCGCGCCGATGGAGATTACGACCCAGGCCGCGGCAGCGCAGACCACAGTCCAGAAGATCGCCATGATGAGGCAGAAGGTGCTTTGTTTCATAGTATATCCCCTTTTTCTTTTTTCAACAGTTTTTCAAAGGCCTGGCGGGCGCTGTCATGGCCCGGCTCCACAATGACCTGGACGTTGCCCCGGTAGCGGAAGCCGCTGTCGCGCAGCAGCCGCTGCATGGCCTTGTTTTTTTTGTGGGTATCCACGCGGATGCTGCGCCGGTCAAAGCGCCTCGCCTGCTCCTCCACGCATTTCATCATGTACTCCGCCATGCCGCTGCCCCGGTATTCCGCAGCTATTGCCGCCCGGTGCAGCACGCAGTAGGGCAGATCCGCCGTCCATTTCCCGTCGGTGATCTCCCCGTAGCACTTCTCCTCCCGGGTGGACAGGGTGAAAAAGCCGGCGATCTCCTCCCCGTGGAGCAGAACGAAGCACTCTCCCCTGTCCATATCGAACAGGAAGGCCTTTTCGTCGGGGTAAGGCCCCTGCCACTGGTCCACTTTGTGCTTTTTCAATGAGGCCCGGGCGTCGCCCACGATGCGCAGGATGTCCCCCATGTCCGCCGGGGTGCCCGGGCGGAAGGACAAGGGCTCCGTCAGCTTTTTGCGGAAGGCGTCCTTTCGGATCTCTTCCAGCAGTTCCCGGTCCCTTTTGTCCGTGACGCTGAGCTTTTCAAACATGTCCGGGCGCTTGACCATGGTGCGCTCAAACTGCTTTTTCCGCCGCCACTGCTCCACCTTGGCGTGGTCGCCGTTTAAGAGTACCTCCGGCACGGCCCGGCCCTCCCAGACCTCCGGTCGGGTGTACTGGGGATACTCCAGCAGGCCGTCCCAGTGGCTCTCGCCGGTGTAGCACTGCTCGTCCGCCAGCACTCCGGGCACCAGGCGGCACACCGAGTCCGCCACGGCCATGGCCGCGATCTCCCCGCCGGTGAGCACAAAGTCTCCCAGGGAAATCTCCTCGTCCACGCACTGCTCGATAAAGCGCTCGTCCACACCCTCGTAGTGGCCGCAGACCAGCACCAGATGGTCATAGTCCCGTTTCAGCCGCTTGGCGGTCTCCTGGGTGTAAGGCTGGCCCTGGGGGGACATGTAAATCACCCGGCTGCGCAGGTCCTCCGTGGTTGACATAATATCGTCAAGGCAGGATTTCAGCGGCTGGGCCATCATCACGCAGCC
>CAMGRL010000115.1 GCA_946061515.1 uncultured Clostridia bacterium | reverse complement strand
TATTATACCATATCTGGAACTTGTATGGTAGTGCGGATTAAATCAGAGGTTCCCTTGTGCAAACATTTATATGCTTGCAATGGGATAAGTCTGCCCAAATCGGGCCAGTATCCCATTTCTAGCATATGATTGGTAGAAAAATTACCCCATTTCTCACTTCATGTTTCATGTACTTTTCATTTTGTCGAATTATTCAGCGTTTACTCGAGGGGAAGGTGGCCCGGAGGGCCGGATGAGGTGCCCTTCCCGGGCGGCCACGCAGGGCCGCCCCTACGGTCTTGCACCAGACTGCCGGTGATGTTCCGGAGGCCGCCCTATGCGGCGGCCCCCGGAATGAAAATTCATTTTTATATATCCAGCGCGCAGAGATCTTCAAAACTCTCCCGCTTTACGGCCAGGTACTCGCTCTCCTCAGTCAGCATCAGCACCGGCGGGCGGGGGACGCGGTTATAGTTGGAGGCCATGGAGTAGTTATAGGCCCCGGTGGTGCACACCGCGATATGCTCACCCCGGCAGGTGTCCTCCGGCAGGGAAACCGCCGGCTGGATGATGTCGCCGCTTTCGCAGCAGCGGCCCACCAGATCAAAGACAGCCTCCGCTCCACCGTCCTTTTCCGCGTGGTACACGGTGTACCGGGAGCCGTACAGGGCGTAGCGGGGGTTGTCGGTCATGCCGCCGTCCACGGCCACATAGCACTTATAGCCGGGGATGCGCTTGACAGAGCTGACGGTGTACAAGGTCATGCCCGCGTCCGCCACAATGCTCCGCCCCGGCTCCATCAGCACCCGGGGCAGGGGAAAGGCGTACTTTTCGCACTGCTCCCGCAGCCGCTGGGCCACCTCGGCAATGCGGGCCGGGATGTCCGGCTCCTTCTCGCTCTCCAGATAGCGGGTGCCGTAGCCGCCGCCCAGATTCAGCTCCTGCAGCGTATAGCCCAGCTCGTCCCGGATCTGCGCCATGAAGCGGACCATGATATCCACAGTGCGCTGGAAAACGTCCTCCTCAAAGACCTGGGAGCCTACATGGCAGTGCACGCCCCGGACCTGAAGGTTTTCCAGACCGATGGCCTGGGCGATAAAGTCCTTTGCCTGGCCGGTCTCCACCGCCACGCCGAACTTGGAATCCACCATGCCGGTGTTCACCGCGTCGTAGGTGTGGGGGTCAATGCCCGGCGTGATGCGCAGCAGCACCTTCTGCCTTATGCCCTGCTGCCCGGCCTCACGGTTCAGCGCCAGCAGCTCCTCCTCGTTGTCCACCACAAAAACGCCCACGCCGGCGCGGACGGCGTAGCGGATGTCGCTGTCCGTCTTGGCATTGCCGTGAAAAACAATGCGCTCCGGCGGAAAGCCGGCGCTGAGGGCAGTGAAGATCTCCCCGGCGGAGACCGTGTCCACACCCAGGCCCTCCTGGGCCATGATGCGGTACATCTGTTTGAAGGACGCCGCCTTGCTGGCGTACAGGGGCAGGGAATCCCCGCCGAAGCTGCTGCGGAAGGCCTGAAGGTACATGCGGCAGTTGCGCCGTATGCGCCCTTCGTCCATCAGGTAAAGGGGCGTGCCGTATTGTTCCGCAAGGCGCGTCACATCGTGGCCGGCAAAAGTCAGGCGGCTGCCCTCCCGGCCGATATTGTCTGAAAGCATGTTCTCTCTCCGTTTCTCCGTTTCTCCGTTTACCGGGTGATTATACTTTGTTCCATCCACTTTGTCAATGTAATGCGGTGAATTTTCTGACGAAAAACTTAAAAATTTGAAAGGAAATAGAGGCTTGACAAAGCAGGGACAGCTGTGTATACTAACCGTACTAACATAATTAATACAGTTAACACGGAGGTGTTAAGGTGATCAATATCAATTTCCGGGACCCGCGGCCCATCTATGAGCAGGTGCGGGACAGCTTCCGGCAGCTGATTATCTCCGGCGTCTTGCCAGCAGGATATAAGATGCCCTCGGTGCGGGAGCTGGCCGCTCAGCTCACCATCAACCCCAATACCATACAGCGGGCCTACCGGGAACTGGAGACAGAGGGCTATATCTGCTCGGTCCCCGGCCGGGGCAGCTTTGTCAGCAGGACGGACGCCGCTGTGGAGCAGAGAAAGGCGGAGCTGCTGGAAAAATTCAAGGCCCTTGCAAAGGAGCTGCGGCTCATGGGCGTGACGGACGGGGAGCTTATAGCGCTCCTGAGAGGAGGAAACGAGCAATGATCCAGGTAAAAGAGCTGATAAAGAGCTTTGACGGCTTCCGGGCACTGGACGGGCTGGATATCCATGTGCCTAAAGGCGCGGTATACGGCCTGGTGGGGCCCAACGGCGCGGGAAAATCCACCGTTATCCGCCACCTGGCGGGGATCTACCGGCAGGATTCCGGCCAGGTTCTGATCGACGGGCAGCCGGTGTATGAAAACCCGGAGATCAAGGGCCGCATCGCCTACATACCCGACGACATCTTCTTTTATACCCAGGCCACCATCAACGACATGATGAAGTTTTACCGCAGCGTATATCCCCGCTTCAGCCCGGAGCGCTTTGAAAAGCTGGAAGAGCTCTTTAACCTGGACAGAAAACAGCCCATGCGCAAGCTGAGCAAGGGGATGCAGAAGCAGGCAGCCTTCTGGCTGGCCATGTCCCAGTGCCCGGAGGTGGTGATTCTGGACGAGCCGGTGGACGGCCTGGACCCGGTGATGCGCCGTCAGGTCTGGAGCGCGCTGCTCTCTGACGTGGCGGAAAACGGCAC
>CAMGRL010000114.1 GCA_946061515.1 uncultured Clostridia bacterium | reverse complement strand
GCCCGGATGGGGCAGAATGTGAGCGACCAGGTGCTGCAAGCGCAGGCCCCGGAGGCGCAAAGCGGCTGGGACTGCGGCGTCTGCGGGCGCAGGGGCATCAGCTCCCATTTCTGCCCGGACTGCGGCAGCAAAAGGCCTGAGGCCCCCGTTGGCTGGGATTGCCCCGGCTGCGGTCAGAAAAACATTACCAGCAATTTTTGCCCCAACTGCGGACAGAAAAAGCCGGAGCCGCCCAAGGGCTGGGACTGCCCGGACTGCGGGCAAAAAGACATTACCACAAACTTTTGCCCCAACTGCGGCAGAAAGAGAGGCTGAGTCATGAGTAAGAACAAACTGCGTTTTACTGTTGCCCTGGCGGCGGTGCTGATCGCGTTCAGCGTGATCGCCTTTGTGGTGCCTTTTGTGAAAAGCGGAACTTTCTGGCTCTCCTACATATTCGCTGTGCTTGCCATCGCTGTCCAGTTTTACGCCATGCCCAAAGCCATGGGCGGCGAGGCCAGATCCAAGTTTTACGGTTTTCCCATCCTGCGCATCAGCTTCGCCTATCTGGTCATGCAGATCGTGCTGAGTTTTGTGTTTATGGCCCTTGCCAAGTGGGTGCCGGTGTGGATCCCTGTGGTGCTGTATGTGCTGCTGCTGTGCGCGGCCCTGATTGGTTTCGTGGCGGCGGACAGCGTGCGCGAGGAAGTGGAGCGGCAGGATGTACAGATCAAAAAGCAGGTCTCCACCATGCGCATGCTCCAGTCCCGGCTCAGCACCCTTGCCGCCCAGTGTGACAGCGAAGCCGCCGCGGCTGCGGTCAGTCGCCTGACCGAGGAGCTGCGCTTCAGCGACCCCGTCAGCTGCGAGGCCCTGTTCGACGCGGAAAGTGAGCTCTCTGCCTGTATCGACACGCTGCAGCAGGCCGTGGTAGACGGCAGCGAGGAGGATATTCTCACTCTCTGCCGCCGGACCAGCACGGCCCTTGCGGAACGAAACAGGCTTTGCAAGCTGAACAAGTAATTTTATCCGCAGAAACAAAAGAGAAGCACCGTACAGAAGCTGTTAATCCGCTTCTGTACGGTGCTTTTTGGCTGATAATAAAGAAAAAGCAGCGGCCGGTCTGTTTTATGCCTGGAAGGGCTTCAGATCCTTTACCGCGTTCTTGGCGGTGATCCGGGCGTCGCCGTTGTCGATGTCGATGAGAATATATTTGTCGTTTCCCATGCCCAGCTCCTTCATATAGCTGAGCTGCCGCAGGCCGTGGCGGCTCTCCATGCGCTCGATCAGGTCGTGGTGCTCCTCCTCGGTCATGGCGTAGATCATGTCCACACAGGCCTGGTCCACCGCCAGAATGTCCAGGGAGGCTGCGATGCCCACATTGGGCGTGACCACCGGCGCGGCGTTAACGCCCTCACAGTCGCAGGAGACCGACATATTCCGCATGACGTTTACATAGCAGAGCTTCTCCCCAAAATAGCCCAGAACAGATTTGGTGGATTCGGTCATACGCTCCATAAACTCTTCCTCGGTGATGCTCCACATATCGTCGGAGCCCAGCCGGGTGTGGATCATCTTCTTTCCGATGCGCCCGTCGGCGCAGCCGATGCCGATATTTTTGTTGCTGCCGCCGAAGCCGCCCTGCACATGGCCCTTGAAGTGAGTCAGGACCACCAGAGAATCGTAATTTTTCAGGTGGGAGCCCACGGACATCTGGCTGAACCATTTGCCGCCCTTGATGGGGAGCATGGCCGTGCCTTCCTCGTCCATGATGTCCACCGGGCAGAAGGTCCAGCCGTTGACCTGCAGGGTCTCCCGGTGCTCCTCGGTGGTGTAGCGGTCCCCGACATAATAGGTGTTGGTCTCCACGATGGTGGCGTTGTTGATGCTGCTCTCCAGCAGGGACTGCACCCAGTCCCGGGGAATAATATTAGGGCCGTTCTGCTCGCCGGTATGCAGCTTGACCGCGACTCTTCCGCGGATTTCGCCGTTCACCCGTTCATATATTTTCCGCAGCCCCTCCGCGGACAGGTCCCGGGTAAAGAATACAATGCTCTCCCCGCCGCTTCGCGCCTCATAGGGTACAAATTTGTTTCCGTCGCTTCCCGGTCTGAACTCTGACATATTCAGGCTCCTTCCCCAAATTCAGTTTACCAATGGCATTATAACATTAAACCCGGGTTTAGGGTCAAGACCCAATTGACGGTTTATGAAGATATTCTGAAAGAGAGAGTATAGTAAAATCCCGAACGCTTGCGCATTCGGGATTTTTGGTGGAGACGGAGGGATTCGCTTGCATTCTCGTCTTGCGCTGCAAGACGAGAATAAAGGTATCGACCAGTTTTTGAACTGGTCGATGAAGCAGCCACCGGCTGCTTCGCACATGATTCGAATCCCTCCTGCGCAGGTATTGACCAAAGAAAAAAACCACTCTTTCCAGAGTGGCTTTTTTCTTTGGTGGAGACGGAGGGATTCGAACCCTTGACCTTACGGATGCGAACCGTACGCTCTCCCAGCTGAGCTACGCCCCCGTTTGTTCACTTGTCAGCTTTAAGCATTATATCACAAATTTTCCGTTTGTAAAGAAAAATATTGATTATATTCAAAACTTGTAGTACAATAGGCGCGTGGCTTTTGACAAGGCTGCACTAGTCGGGGAGCCAGCGGTGCCCTGTAACCTGCAATCCGCTACAGCAGGGACGAATTCCCATCCGAGGATATGTTCTGTGTCGTCTGACCCCGGTAAGCAGCGTTGA
>CAMGRL010000113.1 GCA_946061515.1 uncultured Clostridia bacterium | reverse complement strand
TCGTTGGTCTTGGTGGAGACTTCCTTGATGAGCTGTGCGCCCATGTTCTCGAAAGCGTCCTCAAGCTCGATCTCCTTGGCGATGGTCACGCCGTCGTTGGTGATCAGGGGAGTGCCGAACTTCTTGTCCAGCACCACGTTGCGGCCCTTGGGACCCAGGGTTATTTTCACGGTATCGGCCAGCTGATTGACGCCGCGCTCGATAGCCTTTCTTGCTTCTTCACCATAAATAATCTGTTTTGCCATGATGTATTCCTCCTTATCGCCTTAATGCTTACTCAATAACTGCCAGAATGTCGGACTGACGGACGATGGTGTACTCCTCGTCATCAAGCTTTACCTTGCTGCCGCTGTACTTGCCAACCAGCACGCTCTGTCCGGCCTTGACGATCATTCCGACCTCGTGTCCGTCCACCATGCCGCCGGGGCCCACCTCTACCACCTGGTAGATTTCGGGCTTCTCCTGGGCGGATGCCGCCAGGAAGATACCGGAGGAGGTGCGCTCCTCTGCTTCGTTCTGCTTAAGCACTACTCTGTCAGCCAAAGGTCTGAGTTTCATTCTATATACCTCCAAATATTTTTATACAAAATTCAACATCGTTAGCACTCAAAACACTGGAGTGCTAACGATGCTTATAATACCACGTTTTTTACTTTTTGCAAGCCCCTAAAATGAAAATTCGTCGGAAATTTTATTAATTTTTTGTTACGGATTTTGAAGAGCGCCGAAAAAAGGGCCTGTGCCGGGAAAAATCAGTCCCCGGGGATCAGGGTAAAGGTTTGCAGCATAGACAGCAGGCGCACGCCGTGGCCCTCCGCCGCTTCAAAGAAATACTGTATGGTCACCTGAAATACGCCCTGCTGCCCGTCGGAGATCAGAAAGACCTGCTTGCAGGCCGAGTCCCATTCCCAGCCGCTGCGGGCAAAGAAGCTCAGGCTGTCCGGCATGGACCAGGCTTCAGTCTCTGAGACCTCCCAGTCGGAGGGGATCTCCGCTCTTGCCGCCTCTGCCGCCTCTTGCACTGTGATATCGGACAGATGGACGATGTCCATGCCGCAGGTGGGAAGATCCGGGTAAAAATTCACGGGGCGGATAATGGTCACGCCGTTTTCTTCAGTCATGGTGTAGTTTTCGCTGTCGATGTAGATGGCAAAGCCCGGTGTGGCCTCTGTCCCGGTCTCTCTCGCCTCCGGCTCCTGACCGACGGCTGAATACTGCCCCTCCACCTCGGCGCCTTCCACCATAATGGTGATGTCCTTTGGTGGGAACAGGGTATCGATCAGGGAACTGACCTTTTCCACCACATATTCGGCCGCGGCGGCGCCGGGGGCCGTCTGGAGAAACAGCGCGCCCAGAAGGACAATGGCAAAGGCGGCGGCCAGGCCCCGGAGGGCGCGGTGCTTCTCTTTCTTCCTGACCGGTGCGGCTTCGATGATGTACTCATCTCTTACCTGGCCCAGAGCCTGAATGATCCGTTCTTCTTTCACAGGGACACACCTTCTTTCTCCATCATTTCCCGCAGTTTATTCCGGGACCGGAGCAGGGACATTTTGACCTTGCTCTCCGTCATGCCGTAGTCCCGGGCGATTTCACTGACGGGGCTGAAATACCAGTAGCGGCGCATAAAGCATTTGCGGCTCTCACTTGACAGAGAGGCCAGAAAGCGGTTCAGCAGCGCCGTCAGCTCCATCTGGTCCAGGACTTTCTCCGTGCTGTCCGTGGCCGGGACACAGCCGGACAGCTCCTCCAGCGCCAGCACCGGCTGGCCGGAGCCACGCTTTTCGGCGGTGTAGTGCCGGTATCTGTCCAGAGACAGGTTGCGGGTGATCTTCCCCAGAAAGGCGGAGAGCTTTCTGGGCCGCTGGGGCGGCAGACTGCTCCAGGTTTTCATGTATGTATCGTTGACGCATTCCTCGCTGTCCTCGCTGCTGTGCAGGATGTTGTAGGCAATGGTGTAGCAGTAGCTGCCGTATTTTCTGGCCGTCTGGGTGATGGCGTCCTCGGACCGGGCCCAGTACAGCTTGATGATCTGATCGTCTTCCACGATGTTCTCCTCTTTCTCTTTGCGTATCGGTAAAAGGCCTTTCACAACTATAAACGTAAAACAGCCCGCCCGGGTCACAGGGAAAAGAAAAAATCTCCCGGGTTTTACCCCGGGAGACAGAGATTCTGTTGATCAGACCTTGATTTTTTCCAGAACCTTTTCCACTCTGGCGGACAGGTCCTTCAGTGCGCCGGGGGTGAAGGGGGAGACGAAGCCCGCCTCTTCCAGCAGGTCGGTCCAGACCTTCTCGCCGCCCTGGCGGGACAGCCGCAGGTAGCGGGCAAAGGCGTCGTCATAGTCCTCTAAAGAGGCCAGCAGGAAGTTGAAGGCCGCCGTCTGGGCCAGGCAGTAGTCGATGTAGTAGAAGGGGCTCTCGTAAATGTGCATCTGGTACTGCCAGCGGGTACCCTTCTCCAGATAGGGGATGCCCTCCATGGAGATGTGGGGGCGGAACTGATGCTCCAGCTCCAGCCAGGCGGCGTCGCGCTCGTCCGGCGTCATGTCGGGATTTTCATACACAATGTGCTGGAAGGCGTCCACCATGGTGCCGTAGGGGATGAAGGAGAAGGAGTCCAGCGCGTGCATGTAGCGGTACTTGTCCGCGTCCGGGCCGAAGAACTTGTCCATATAGGGCCAGGCAAAGAACTCCATGCTCATGGAGTGGGTCTCCGCCGTCTCCATGCCGCCGCAGCCCAGCTCCAGAGAGAAGCGGTTGT
>CAMGRL010000112.1 GCA_946061515.1 uncultured Clostridia bacterium | reverse complement strand
ATAATTCCCCAAAATAGCCCGTACATTTTTGTAAGTCTTTGATCCGTAAAGACTTGTTAGATAGTATATCATACTGTCTAACAAATGGGGTGCAATTCAATCAGCAGAACCCCTCGCTGTTAGTTCCCATCCTGGTCCGTGCCGCTTCCGCGGATCTTTTCATTTGGGTCTGCAAGGACGGGAATTACCCGATACTGGAAATCCTTCACTCGCAGACTGGGACTATTCTGGATGTTGTGCCGGAATACCGCCATCAGCTGTGTGACGTTATCACGGAAAACCGGGTATGAAGCAGGTATACTGATATCATTAAGAAACAAACAGGAGGATACTCTATGAGAAAACTGGTCCCATTTTTTGCCGCGTTGCTGCTGATTGCCGGCTGCGCGGCCCCCGCGCAGGAAAGCAGCTACCGTCAGGTCACCGCAGAAGAAGCCATCGCCTTGATGGAGAAGGAAAGCGGATACATCATCCTGGATGTCCGCACGGCCCAGGAGTACAGTGAAAAACATATCCCCAAGGCCGTGAACATTCCAAATGAAAGCATCGGCACGGAGGAGATCCCCGCCTTGCCGGATAAGAACCAGCTGATCCTGGTCTACTGCCGCAGCGGGAACCGCAGCAAACAGGCATCCGAAAAGCTGGCGGCCCTGGGCTATACCAACGTTGTGGAATTCGGCGGCATCAACAGCTGGCCCGGGGAGACGGTTTCCGGCGAAGGGTGACAAAATCACGGAACAAAACGAAAAAACCGGTTATCATAGAATCACAAAAGAAATACAACAAGGAGGATAAAGCAATGTCCGTTCTTACCATTACCAAAAACAATTTTCAGGAAGAAGTGATCCGTTCCGAAAAGCCTGTCCTGCTGGACTTCTGGGCCAGCTGGTGCGGCCCCTGCCGGATGGTCAGCCCCATTGTGGATGAGATCGCGGCAGAGCGCGGCGACATCAAGGTGGGCAAGATCAATGTGGACGAGCAGCCGGAGCTGGCCGCCCAGTTCGGCGTCATGAGCATCCCCACCCTGGTGGTGATGAAAGAGGGCAAGATCGTCAATCAGACGGTAGGCGCCCGTCCCAAGAACGCCATCCTCAGTATGCTGTAAGGAGCCGGAACCATGGGATTCTTTGATTTTCTCAAATCCCCTGACATCAATCAGGGCGTAGAAGCGTGCCGGAACACCGCCGGTGCGGTGCTGCTGGATGTGCGCACGGTGGAGGAGTACCGGGAGGGGCATATCCCCGGCAGCCGGAATGTGCCCCTGCAAAGCATTGACCGGGTCAGCGACTTGATTCCTGACCGGGAAACACCCCTCTATGTGTATTGCCGCAGCGGCGCACGCAGCAGCCAGGCGGTTTCCCTGCTGCAGCAGATGGGCTACAGCAAGGCAAAAAATATCGGCGGTATCACCGCCTGGAAGGGAAAGGTGGAGCGTTGAGATGAAGGTTGTTATCATAGGCGGCGTAGCGGGCGGTGCCACCGCCGCGGCCCGCATCCGCAGACTGGATGAACAGGCAGAGATCGTGGTGTTTGAGCGGTCGGGCTTTGTTTCCTATGCCAACTGCGGCCTGCCCTATTATATCGGCGGCGTCATTGAAGACCCGGATGCGCTGACCCTCCAGACTCCGGAGAGCTTTTTCTCCCGGTTCCGTGTTACCATGAAGGTGCGCCATGAGGTTACCGCCATCCACCCGGAGCGGAAAACCGTTTCCGTGAAAAATTTGGAAACCGGGGAACTGTTTGAAGAAAGCTATGAAAAGTTGCTCCTCTCCCCTGGTGCCAAGCCTACCCAGCCCCGGCTCCCCGGCCTTGGTTCGGAAAAAATCTTTACCCTGCGCACAGTGGAAGACACCTTCCGCATCAAGGAATACATTCGCGCCAAGCAGCCCAAGTCCGCTGTGCTGGCGGGCGGCGGTTTCATCAGCCTGGAGCTGGCGGAAAACCTGCGGGAGCTGGGGATGGATGTCACCATCGTCCAGCGGCCCAAGCAGCTGATGAACCCCTTTGATGCGGACATGGCCGCATTCATCCACGGCGAGATGCGAAAGCACGGCGTCAGGCTGGCCCTGGGGCATACGGTGGAAGGCTTTGAAGAGAAAGACAGTGGCGTGGATGTGCTTTTGAAAGACGAAGCGCCCCTCCATGCCGACATGGTGGTGCTGGCCATCGGCGTTTCTCCTGACACCGGCCTTGCCAAAGACGCGGGGCTGGAGCTGGGCATCAAGGGCAGCATCCTGGTCAACGACCGGATGGAAACTTCTGTGCCTGATATTTATGCCGTAGGCGACGCAGTGCAGGTGAAGCATTTTGTCACCGGTCAGGATGCCCTGATCGCACTGGCAGGCCCCGCCAACAAGCAGGGGCGTATCGCGGCGGACAACATCTGCGGCGGGGACAGCCGGTATACCGGCAGTCAGGGCAGCTCCGTTGTGAAGGTCTTTGATCTGACCGCCGCCGCTACCGGTGTCAACGAGACCAACGCCGGAAAGGCAGGGCTTTCTGTGGACTCCGTGGTCCTGTCGCCCATGAGCCATGCGGGCTATTACCCCGGCGGCAAGGTGATGACCATGAAGGTGGTTTTTGAGAAGGAGACTTACCGTCTGCTGGGTGCACAGATCGTAGGCTATGAGGGCGTGGACAAGCGCATCGACGTGCTGGCCACGGCCATCCGCGCAGGGTTGAAAGCCACGCAGCTGAAAGAACTGGAGCTGGCCTATGCGCCGCCCTATTCCTCCGCCAAAGACCCGGTGAATATGGCAGGCT
>CAMGRL010000111.1 GCA_946061515.1 uncultured Clostridia bacterium | reverse complement strand
GCGGAGGCGGAGCCGATCTCCGCCTGACAGCCGGCTTCCGCCCCGGAGATGGAGGCGCGCTGGGCAATCACCGCGCCAAAGCCGGCGGAGACGTACAGGGCCCGGATCAGCGCGTCGTCCTTCAGACCGTATTTTTCCCCGTAGGGCAGCAGCACCGCGGGCATCACCCCGCAGGCTCCTGCCGTGGGCGCGGCCAGGATCCGGTGCATACAGGCGTTGCACTCGCCCATGCGCAGGGCAGCGGAGAGGACAGAGCCGATAAACTCCCCGCAGATGGATTTGCCGCTTTCATAATGAAGCCGCATTTTCTCCCCGTCCCCGCCGCTGAGGCCGCTCTTGGAACGCTGGGCCGGGTCGTAGGAGCTGTCCGCCAGACGCATGGCCTGAAGCCGCTGGGCCATCATGTTCCAGGACTGCTCCGGGCTGATGCCGCTCTCCTCGGCGGAGGCGTCCAGGATCAGCTGCCAGAGGGGCAGGGCGCGGCTCTCCGCCTCCTGCAGAAGCTGTTCAATGGAGTAGAAAATCATTTGCGTCCCTCCCTCAGTTGATGCAGACCGCGCCCAGAATGCCGGGCAGGCTGCTGATATAGTTCAGAACATCCTGGCCGATGGGCGCATCGCACTCAATGACCATCACGGCGCAGCCGCCCCGCCCGTCCCGGTTTACCCGGAAGGTGCCGATGTTGATGCCCCGTTGGGCCAGCACCCGGGACACATCGGCCACGCTGCCGGGCTGGTCCTCGTTTTTGATGATGAGGGTGGGCTGCTCGGCAGAAAAGCAGGTCTCCATGCCGCCCAGACGGCGGATCTGTATCCGCCCGCCGCCCACGGAGGCGGCCACGATCTCCAGCTCCGCGCCGCTTTTGCCCCAAAGCTTCAGCAGTACGCTGTTGGGGTGGGCGGCGCGCAGCTCCGTCACGCCGAAGGAAAATTCCAGCCCGGCTTTTTCCGCGTAGGCAAAGCTGTGGGGGATGCGCTCATCGTCCGGCTCCATACCCAAAAGCCCCGCGATCAGGGCTTTATCTGTGCCGTGGCCGGCGCCGGTATCGGCAAAGGAGCCGTGGAGATACAGCTCCGCCCGCTGCACTTCTTCGCCCAGCAGCTTTCGGGACACCAGTCCGATGCGCACGGCGCCAGCCGTGTGGGAGCTGGAGGGGCCAACCATAATGGGGCCGATCAGGTCAAAAATATCCATCCTTTTTCCTCCAATGGGAAGATAAACCCATTATACCCGCCTTCGGCCCCTTTGACAAGCGTTTCTCAGCATTGCATCTGCCGGAGCATCTCCTTTCTCAGCCGGTCAATGATCCGCTTTTCCAGGCGGCTGATGTAGCTCTGGGAGATGCCCATTTTGTCTGCCACCTCCTTTTGGGTGTACTCCTTTCCGCCGGGCAGACCGAAGCGCATCAGAATGATGCTGCGCTCCCGCTCGGAGAGGCTGTCTATGGCCTCCATCAGCATCTGTTTGTCCGCATCGTCCTCCAGCGGGCGGTACACCTCGTCATCGTCGGTGCCCAGAATATCCGACAGCAGCAGCTCGTTTCCGTCCCAGTCGGTGTTCAGCGGCTCGTCAAAGCTGATCTCCGTGCGCTGGGAGCTGATCTTCCGCAGATACATCAGGATCTCGTTTTCGATGCAGCGGGAGGCGTAGGTGGCCAATTTGATGTTTTTGCCCGACTTGAAGGTGTTCACCGCCTTGATGAGACCGATGGTGCCGATGGAGATCAGGTCCTCAATATTGATGCCGGTGTTTTCAAAGCGCTTGGAGATGTACACCACCAGGCGCAGATTGTGCTCGATCAGTTCCTGCCGCGCCGCTTCATCTCCTCTTTCCAGGGCGCTGATCGCCCGCTCCTCGTCCTCCCTTTCCAGCGGCGGCGGCAGGGTGTCGCTGCCGCCGATATAAAAAACCGGGGAGGGCTCTATACCCAATATGTTCAGGATCCTGTCCTTGAGAAATATGATTTGCGGTTTACATAACATTAAACAATCCCTTTCCATTAAATCACGGCTTCAAAGCCGTCCCCCACGGCGGTTGGGGAGACGGCAACAAGCAGCTCTTTTTCCTCTTTCCCGTCGATGGTCAGCAGCTCCGGGGTAAAGACCGGCAGCATCCCCGCCACGCCCACGGCGGAGTAGGGGATGAGACGGAATTTCCCCGCGTATTCCGGCAGCCGGGACAGCAGCTCCAGCGCGTCCACCGGAGAGGCGGAGGAAAAGATCTCCGCCGCCTGACCCAGCACCGGCCGCAGGGCGTGAAGCCCCGCCACCATTACCGCCTTGCCGCTGACCGGGTCGGAGAGGCTGTTCCCGGTGTCGAGCAGGGCCATAAAACGGCTCTCCCTGCCCAGAAAGACCAGCCGGACCTGGACGCGGCGCTGATCCATGAGCTTTGCCCTGCGGCGAAACAGAAGGCTTATTCCGCCGTAGCACAAGGCGAAGGACAGCACCAGCACCCGCAGGTTGACGGGAAGATAGGTCCTGTCAGAATAGGCTCCTCCCCCTGCCATGGATATGGCCCACACCGCCCCGCCGAAGGCGGCGGATACCGACAAGAACACCGCGCAGCAGCGCAGCATTTTTGCCTCTCCCCCAAAGGCGGCCAGCCCCATCAGCAGCGCCGCAGCGAGCTTACAGAGCGGAGCGGCCAGAAAGTCCAGACCCGGCAGGAAAACCGCCACCGAATAGCAGGCGCCGATCAGCGCGGAGAGCAGATACCGGAGCCGCTTCAGAACCAGGCCGCACACTCTGGCGGAGACAAGGCAGAGAAGATAGTCGATACAGAGGTTGAGGAAAAACA
>CAMGRL010000110.1 GCA_946061515.1 uncultured Clostridia bacterium | reverse complement strand
CCCGTACGCACGGTGGTGTGAGAGGTCGGGGCTATTCAGCCCCTCCTACTCGATTGTTTATTCAGGAAAGAAACACAAGGGCGATTTCCCCGTAGGCCTGGGAAAACCAGTCGATCCACATGTTGATGTTATACCGGGCGTCCAGCGTGTCCATAATACGGGTAGTCTCCGCGCCGGTCATAAAGCCCACGGCCAGGGAAACGCCGCCCAGAAGAACGGCCACGAGAACAATGATAATGATTACTCTCCATCCCTTTTTCATTCTGCGGCCACCTCCTCATAGCACCACTGTTCACCGAGAGATACCACACTGCGCACAAGACCCACAATGGCCCCGCCGATGAACCAGATAAAGATCCACAGGAAAAGCAGACCCAGGGCCAGCACAATAATGGCAAGGCCGAGAACGACCAGCAGATCCGAGAACATGGTAAATCCGCTGAAAGCGGCGGACAGGATCATCACACCGGCAATAATGGTTCCGGCAGCAAGAGCCAGGAACAAAATTGTGGGAACAAGCAGCACAACAATGCCGATAAGGGTGAGGGGGATTGCCAGAATGATGAAAAGAACAAGCAGGGCCACCTTGGGCTTGCGAACGGTCTCCGTGATGGGGTACTTTTCTTCCGCCTCTTCCGCGTCGGGAATCCGCAGCAAGTTCTCCTGAACAAAGGTCTCTTCCTCTGCTTCGGGCTGCGGAGCAGCGTCCGGAGCTACCACATCTTCAGGCAGAGAGAAGTCGGCAAGGAAAGCGTCGACCTCATCTGCAACATCTCCGGAAACGGTCTCTTCCGCGACGGCCTCTTCCACAACAGGCTCTTCCGGAACCGCTTCTTCCGCTTCGGGCGCAGGGCTAAGCTCAGGCTCGGCCGGAGTGGCTTCAGGCGCAGGCTCTGCGGGAAGCTCAGGCACGACAACAGGGAAAGCTTCCTCTGCGGCCACCGGCGCCGGTTCAGGCGCGGCAGGCTCTGCGTCAAGATCATCAAATAAGCTGAACTGATTTTCATCCACCACAGGCCGGGTTTCCTGTTCACCGAGGGCGTCGCTGCGCACCTGGTTGATGGCCTGAACAAAATCGGCGTTGCCCTCCGCGGCGTCCTCGTCCCGGCTCTGGGCGTGGACCTGAAGCTTGCGCTCTTTTGCGTTGTAGGCGCGGGCGATAACCACCGCCTGGCGGGTGGGAGAAACAAGGGCCTGCAGCAATGCCTGCTCATCCCCCGCTTCGTCAAACATGCCTTCGTACATGGCAAGGGCTTCCTGCCTGTCCTCCTCATACATGAAGGTCAGCAGCCTTGCCAGTTCGGCAAGAAATTTCTGTTTGTTGATATCGGTCACCTCCGATTGTACAATCGTCAATATTATATGCGCTGTGGGGAAAAAGGTCAAGCAAAAACAGGGAGATTTTGCAACAATGGGGGACTGTGCGCTATTGACAAGGGCCCATAGGCACGCTAAAATAAGGTCCTGTGGCCGGTTTCGGTCAAAAATACGGCGGGGCAAGGGCCCTGGCGAAAATGAGAGGAAAAGATTATGGCAAAAGACAAGAAAGTTGAACAGATCACCGACATGGAGGTAGATTTCGCCCAGTGGTTCACCGATGTGTGCACCAAGGCTGAGCTGGTGGACTACTCCGGTATCAAGGGCTGCTTCATTATGCGCCCTTACGGCTACGCCATCTGGGAAAACATTCAGCATGAGCTGGACAGAATGTTCAAGCGTGACGGACACGAGAACGTCTCCATGCCCATGCTCATCCCCGAGAGCCTGCTCCAGAAGGAGAAGGACCATGTGGAGGGCTTTGCCCCCGAGTGCGCCTGGGTCACTGTCGGCGGCAGCGAGGAGCTGCCCGAGCGCCTGTGCGTCCGGCCCACCTCCGAGACCCTCTTCTGCGACCACTGGAGCCATGTTGTACACTCCTGGCGCGATCTGCCCATGCTGTATAACCAGTGGTGCTCCGTGCTCCGCTGGGAAAAGACCACCCGCCCCTTTTTGAGAGGCAGAGAGTTTCTGTGGCAGGAAGGCCATACCCTCCACGCCACAGAGGAGGAAGCCCGGCAGGAGACCCTGCACCAGCTTGAGGTGTATGCGGATCTCTGCGAGAACTATCTTGCCATGCCTGTGATCCGGGGCAATAAGACCGACAAGGAGAAGTTTGCCGGCGCGGTGAACACCTACACCATCGAGTGCATGATGCACGACAAGAAGGCGCTCCAGTCCGGCACCAGCCACTTCTTCGGCGACGGCTTTGCCCGTCAGTTCGACATCACCTTTACCGACAAGGACAACAAGCAGAAGTACCCCTTCCAGACCTCCTGGGGCATGTCCACCCGCATTATCGGCGGCATCATCATGACCCACGGCGACAACAGCGGCCTGGTTCTGCCTCCCCGCATCGCCCCCATTCAGGTGATCGTGGTGCCCGTGGCCCAGCACAAGCCCGGCGTCACCGAGCGGGCGCAGGCGCTGCTTGAGGAGATCAAGGCTGCGGGCGTGCGCGCAAAGATCGACCTGAGCGACAACAGCCTGGGCTGGAAGTGCGCCCAGTACGAGATGAAGGGCGTGCCTCTCCGGGTGGAGATTGGCCCCAAGGACATGGAAAACGGCGTCTGCATGGCAGTCCGCCGCGATAACGGCGAGAAGATCTCCGTGCCCCTGTCCGAGATTGCCGCCCGCATCCCCCAGCTGCTGGACGATGTGCAGCAGGGCCTGTATGACAAGGCGAAGAAAAACATGGATGACCACATCTATGCCGCCTGCTCTCTGGAGGAGGCCAAGGAGCTGCAGGAGAAAAACGGCGGCTTCATCAAGACCATGT
>CAMGRL010000109.1 GCA_946061515.1 uncultured Clostridia bacterium | reverse complement strand
TTTGGGCGATGAGCCCGAAAAGGGGCGGCATCAGGCAGGTGCCCACATAGGCCGAGGCCATCTGCATGCCGATGATGGCCTGGGAATTGCCCGCGCCGAAAAAGCCGGGGGTGGAGTGGATCAGGCAGGGGTAGATGGGGGCGCTGCCAAGGCCGGCGATCACCAGACCCGCCAGCGTGGCCCCGCTGCCCAGGGGGACGCAGAGAATACCCAGCAGGATCAGGACAAAGCCGGTACGGATCATGGCCCGGTCATTCAGACGAAAGGTGAGAAAGCCGCCCAGGGCGCGCCCGACGGTGAGTCCCATATAGTACAGCGCCGCAAGACTTGCCGCCTTTTCCGCCGGCATGCCGTTTTTCAGCACCAGATAGCTGCTGACCCACAGCCCCGCCGTCTGCTCCAGGGCGCAGTAGCAGAAAAAGCAGGTCAGAACCTCCCGTACGCCCCGGATGAACAGGGCCTGACGCAAAGTTACCGGCGCCATGGGGCGGCTTTGTTCTCCGTTTTCCGTGTGCTGCTTCCATATGGGCAGGCTCATCAGCAAAACAAAAGTGAGCACGATCTGCAAGACGGCGATATAGCCGTAGCCCGCGTGCCAGCTCTGCCCGGCGGTGATGGCCCGGCCCATAATGTGAGGGCCCACGGAGGCGCCGATGCCCCACATGCAGTGCAGCCAGCTCATGTGGCGGCTGGCGTAGTGCAGGGCCACATAGTTATTCAGACAGGCGTCCACGCTGCCCGCGCCCAGGCCGTAGGGCACGGCCAGCAGGCACAGCTGCCAGTAAGACCCGCTGAGGGCAAATCCCCCCAGAGACACCGCGGTAAGCCCCACGCTGAAGGCGGTGACCTTTCCGGGGCCGAAGCGGCGGGTCATGCGCTCGCTCATCAGGCTGGAGATCACGGTGCCGGCGGCGATGATCATGGAGATCAGCCCCGCGCTGGACAGGGGGACATTCAGCTCCGTGTACATGCTGGGCCAGGCGGAGCCCAAAAGGGCGTCGGGCAGGCCCAGACTGATAAAAGCCAGGTAGATCAGAGGTAAAAGTAAGCTTGTCATATGAACGTGTATTTTTTCAGCCGCTCCATGGCTTCCTGAAGCTGGCTCAGCGGCAGGGCCAGATTCATGCGGATGGAGTCAGGGTAAATGAAAGCCTCCCCGTCCTGCCAGATGACGCCGCAGCGGACGCCCCGGCCCAGAAGCTCATGCAGTGTAAGGCCGTGGTCGCGGAGCCACTGACTCACGTCTAAAAACAGCATGTATGTACCCTCCGGCCGCATTACCCGGACGCCGGGGAAGTTTTCGCGGATAAAGCCGCAGGCGTAGTCAAAGTTTTTGTCCACCACGTCCACCATCTGCCCGGCCCATTCCTCGCCCTCCGGGCTGTAAGCGGCGATCAGGGCGTGCATGGACAGAACGTTGCAGCTGTTGTAATGGCTCATGTCCCCCCGGCGCTCCAGACGGGAGCGGAGATAGGGGTTGTACACAATGTGGTAGGAGCCGATCAGACCGGCCAGGGAGAAGGTCTTGCTGGGGGCGTAGAGGGCGATGGTGCGCTGCCGGGCATCCTCGGACACGGACTGAGTGGGGACGTGCTTGTGCCCCGGCATGATGATGTCGGACCAGATCTCGTCGGAGACCACCAGACAGTCGTTGGCGGCATAGACCTCCATGGCCTTTTCGATCTCCCAGCGCTCCCACACTCTTCCGCAGGGGTTGTGGGGGGAGCAGAAGACGGCGAAGTGGATATCGTGCGCTTTGAGCTTTGCGTCCATGTCCTCATAATCCATGCGCCAGACGCCCTTTTCGTCCCGCTTCAGCTGGCTGTGGACAATGACTCTGCCGGTGTCCTCCATGGTGTGGGTGAAGCCCACATAGGTGGGGGAGTGGATCAAAATCTTGTCGCCGGGGTTGGTAAAGGCCTGCACGGCGGAGCTGACGCCGCCCAGAATCCCGTTTTCATAGCCGATATGCTCCTTTTTCAGCTCCGTAACGCCGTTGCGGCGGCTCTGCCAGCGGATGATGCTGTCGTAATATTCATCGGACAGCGGAAAATAGCCCAGAAAAGGGAAGTCCAGCCGATCCTGCATGGCCTTTAAAATCGGAGGCGCCACGGGAAAGCTCATGTCCGCGATCCACATGGGAATGACGGAAAAGCCCTCGTCCACGGTGAAGCCGTCGAACGGAATGATATCCGCGGCGGTGCAGTCGTGCCCCGCCCGGTCCAGAACGGTGGTAAAATCGTATTCCATATCTTTCTCCTGTATGTATTGTCCCCCCAAAGCAGACCTTGGGGGGACATGGTGTTAGTTGAGGAAATCTCTCAGCTTCTTGGAGCGGCTGGGATGGCGGAGCTTGCGCAGGGCCTTGGCCTCGATCTGGCGGATACGCTCACGGGTGACATTGAACTCCTTGCCCACCTCTTCCAGGGTGCGGGTGCGGCCGTCCACGATGCCGAAGCGCAGCTCCAAAACCTTCTTTTCCCGGGGGGCCAGGGTGTCCAGCACCTCTTCCAGCTGCTCGCGCAGCAGGGAGAAGCTGGCGGCCTCGGAGGGTTCGGAGGCGTCCTCGTCGGGCAGGAAGTCGCCCAGCTTGGAGTCCTCCTCCTCGCCGATGGGGGTTTCCAGACTGACCGGCTCCTGGGCGATCTTCAGAATATCCCGGACCTTTTCCACCGGCATATCCATCTCGGCGGCGATCTCCTCGGCGGAGGGGTCGTGGCCCAGCTCCTGGAGAAGCTGGCGGGAGACACGGATGGTCTTGTTGATGGTCTCCACCATGTGCACGGGGATGCGGATGGTGCGGGCCTGGTCCGCGATGGCGCGGGT
>CAMGRL010000108.1 GCA_946061515.1 uncultured Clostridia bacterium | reverse complement strand
GAATCCCCGGTGGAGTTCGACCTGGAGCTGGCCGTCCGTCAGGACAGCGAAAACCCGGTGTACTATGTGCAGTACGCCCACGCCCGTATCTGCTCCATGCTCACGGCCCTGGCCCAGGACGGGCACAAGGTTCCGGCGGCGGACGCTGTTGACTTCTCCCTGCTCACCGCGCCGGAGGAACGGGAGCTCATCAAGCAGCTGGCCGCTCTGCCTGAGGAGATTAGGCTTGCGGCACGGGACTACGACCCCAGCCGCATCAACCGCTACGTCACGGAGCTTGCCGCCCGCTTCCACCGTTTCTACACCGCCTGCCGCATCAAGGGCGCAGCGGAAGGTGTTCTGGAAGCCCGGCTCTTCCTGGCCGACACCGTGCGCCGGGTCATCGCCCTGTCCCTGGACATCATCGGCGTCTCCGCACCGGAAAAAATGTAAAAAACATAAGAGAACTGCACCGCAGGGCCGGGCCGAAGGCTCCCCTGCGGTGTTTTTTTGCCCGAAAGCGGATAACAGCGTAAAGGACTATAAAATTTTTGCAAAAATATTTTCAGGATTTTAAGGATTACTTGACAAGAAGCCTGTTCAAAGCATACAATTATTCAAACTGAACAGGTGAGGTACTACCCATGACAGGCGAAACAAGTTTTTGGAATATTGAAGTCTGGCGCTTTGTGATCACCCTGGCGCTGCTTTTCGGCGGGATGCTGCTGGCCAACCTTCTCCGGCGGCTGATCCCCTTCCTGCGCAAATCCCTGATCCCCAGCTCCGTTTTGGGCGGCTTTCTGGTGCTGCTGGCGGACGCGCTGTATAAGGCCATATTCGGCCAGTCCATGTTCCAGGTGGCCACGCTGGAGGCGCTGACCTTCCACGGTCTGGGCCTGGGCTTTGTGGCCATGGCCCTGCGGCACACGGACAAGATCAAGGGCAAGCAGGCCCGGCGGGACGTGTTCAACACCAGCACCGTGGTGGTGGGCTCCTACCTGATCCAGGCCATCGTGGGTCTTTTGATCACCATCACCCTCTTCTACCTGATCGGCAGCTATGCCGCCGCCGGTGTGCTTTTGCCCATGGGCTACGGGCAGGGCCCCGGCCAGGCCTACAACTGGGGCAGCATTTTCCAGGGCTACACCGAATACCCCGCCTTTAAAAACGGCACCAGCTTCGGCCTTACCATTGCGGCCATGGGCTTCATTTCCTCCAGCGTGGGCGGCGTGTACTACCTGAACAAGCTGCGCCGCTCCGGCGACCCCCGTGCCCAGGTGGCCAACGCCGAGGAGATCGAGGACCTGTCCGCCGACATGGTCAGCGGCCGGGGCGAGATCCCCATGTCTGAGTCCATGGACAAGCTGACGGTACAGATGGGCCTGGTGTTTGTGGTCTATCTGGTCTCCTTCGGGGCCATGTGGGCCGTGACCCTGCTGCTGGACAAGCTGGGCGGCTTTGCGGTGAACACAGTGAAACCTCTGCTCTGGGGCTTTAACTTCCTGGTGGGCACGGGCTTTGCCATCCTGCTCAAATCCGCCATGGGCCATTTCAAAAAAACCGGCCTGATGCAGCGGGACTATATCAACAATTTCATGCTCAACCGTATCAGCGGATTGATGTTTGATATCATGGTGGTGGCCTCCATCGCGGCCATCGACCTGTCGGCCTTTGCCCACAAGGAGTTCTGGCTGCCCCTGCTCCTGATCTGTGTGGCCGGTGCGCTGATCACCTACGCCTACAACTTCTGGATCTGCCGGAAGCTCTTCCCCGGCTATGCGGACGAGGCTTTCCTCTCCCTGTACGGCCAGCTCACCGGCACAGCCAGCACGGGCATCATCCTCCTGCGGGAGATCGACCCCATGTTCACCACTCCCGCCTCCCACAACCTGATCTATCAGAACCTGTGGGCCATTCTGCTGGGCGCGCCCATGCTGCTGCTGATGGGCTTTGTGGCCCGGAGCATGACCTGGACCTGGATCGTGCTGGGCATTCTGGTGCTGCTTCTTGGCTTTATCCTGGTATTACAGTTTAGAAGCAGTATTTTCAAAAAGAAGAAAACCGAAAAGGTATGAAAATATCCCCCGTTTCCGATGAAACGGGGGATATAATTTATCATTTCCTTATTTGCTCTGATACTGTCCGGGGATCTCCAGAACCACGTCGCTGAGGGGGAAGCTGGAGCAGGGGTGGATGTAGCCGAAGTCCTTATCCGCCTCTCTGCGCCCGTCGGTGACGGCGGGAACAAACACATCGCCGGACAGGAGCCGGGACCGGCACCAGCCGCACTCGCCGCTGCGGCAGCGGGAGGGCGCGGCAATGCCCGCGCGCTCGATGGCGATGAGCAGCGGCTCATCCGCGCTGACCGGGATCTCATATTCCTTGTCATGGATGATGATCTTCGCCTTGAAGCTCTTCCCCTTCGCCGTCTGGGGATAGCCGGGCTGGTTCCAGGGGTCCTTGATGGCGCCGAAGAGCTCACGGCGCACATGCTTGCGGTCATAGCCCAGCTTGGCGATCTCCCCGTCCAGGAAATTGTACATGGCCTGGGGGCCGCACATGAACAGGCTGACCTTCTCTCCGGCTGCATATTTTTTAATCAGCTCCGCCGTGATAAAGCCGTGCTCGAAGCCAGGCTTTTCCTCGTCGGAGAGCACATGCACCACATGGATTTTGCCGCAGGCGGCAGCCAGCTCGTCAAGCTCCTTCCGGTAAACGATGGCCTCCTCCGTGCGGGAGCCGAACAGGATGGTCAGGTCAAAATCCTCGTAGCCGTCCCGGATGGCGTAGGCCATGCCCACAAAGGGGGTGATGCCGGAGCCGCCGGCCAGGGCCAGGACCTTCTTTTCGTCCCG
>CAMGRL010000107.1 GCA_946061515.1 uncultured Clostridia bacterium | reverse complement strand
TCAGGTGCATGCTCATCTCAACGCCGCGGTACTGTCCGGACTTGCCCTTCTGGGTTCCGCAGCCCATAACGCTGGTGACGGTCATGCCGGTGACGCCGATGGCTTCCATAGTGTCACGCAAGGTTCCGAAGCGCTCCTCGTTGCAGAGGATACGGACCAGGGTGTAGCGCTTCTTGCCCACGGGGGTTTCCCGCACAGAGCCGGACAGGTCAAGGGCAAAGGGCTTGAGGCCGGCAACCTCCGCAGGGCCGTCGGACTTCGCGCCAAGGTGGGCCTCCAGGGGCAGGAAGTCGGCATAGGCGCTGGTCAGGCCGTGCTCGGTGATATCCAGGCCCTCGATCTCCTCCTGGGCACTGACACGCAGCCCGTTAATGGCCTTGATGACCTTGAAAACCACGAACATGCAGATCACGGTATACACCGCGATGGCCACAACACCGGCCAGCTGGACAAGCAGCTGACGCACACCGCCGCCGTAAAACAGGCCCTTTGTGCCGTAGCTCTCATTGCAGGCAAAGAGACCCACGGCGATGGTGCCCCACATACCGTTGACGCAGTGGACAGCCACAGCGCCCACAGGGTCGTCAATGTGAAACTTAAAGTCCAAAACTTCCACGGCCACATCCACCAGAATACCGGAGACAAGGCCGATGATGGCAGCGCCCAGGGCGTCCACACTGGCGCAGCCGGCGGTGATGGCCACAAGGCCCGCAAGAGAAGCGTTCAGACACATGGACACGTCGGGCTTGCCGTTTTTGAGCCAGGTGTAGATCATGCAGGTGACGGTAGCCACAGCAGGGGCGATGGTGGTGGTGCCGAAGATCTTGGCCATCTCGTCCACGTCGGCCGCGGCCGCACCGTTAAAGCCGTACCAGCCGAACCAGAGGATAAACACGCCCAGAGCGCCCAGGGTGATGGAGTGGCCGGGGATGGCGTTGGAGGTCACGGTGCCGTCCTCGTTTTTGGTGTACTTGCCGATGCGGGGTCCCAGAATGGCAGCGCCCACCAGCGCGGACAGGCCGCCCACCATGTGGATGACGGAGGAACCGGCAAAATCAATGTAGCTCAGTCCGGCCAGCCAGCCGCCGCCCCAGACCCAGCCGGCCTCAATGGGATAGACCACAAGGCTGATAATGGCGGAATAGATGCAGTAGGCAGAGAACTTGGTGCGCTCGGCCATGGCGCCGGACACGATGGTGGCGGCCGTGGCGCAGAACACCAGCTGGAACACAAAAGCGGACCAGTCAAAGCCCTCAAAATCCGTAAACAGGGTCAGGTCGGGCTTGCCGATCAGGCCGAAGAAGGTGTGCTCGCCCATCATCAGGCCATAGCCCAGCAGCATAAACACCACCGTGCCAATGCAAAAGTCCATCAGGTTTTTCATAATGATGTTGCCGGCGTTTTTCGCTCTGGTAAAGCCGGTCTCCACCATAGCAAAGCCGCACTGCATAAAGAATACCAGCGCCGCGCCGATCAAAAACCATATTGACATATCCATATTCTTTTCTCCTTTCGAATACAAAAAGGGCAAAGGCGCCTGATTGAATAATCAGACGCCTTTGCCTGTATAAACTGTTTATCTGTCTTACTTTACGCTGAACAGGATATCGCCGTAGGAGGGATAAGGCCAGTATTCAGCGGAGGTATGGGTCTCCAGCTCGTCGACAACAATGCGAAGCTCGTTCATGGCGGCAAACACCGTGTCTTTGTAATATCTTGCAAGCTCCAGAGTATCTTCGATGTTCTTTACATCCATCACTGCGTATTCCAGAGCCTGGGTCTTCTTGACGGCCTCAGCGGTCAGGGTGCTGATCTTTGCGGCCAGCTCGGTTTCAAAGCTGCAGTCGATGCTGTCGCTCAGTGACTTCTTTGCCAGGGCAGTATCGGCAAGCTTCTTGGAGTAGGCGCTGACTGCGGGGAGGATATCCTTCCAAACCATGTCCAGCATGGTCAGGGCCTCAATGTGCAGGACCTTGCAGTAGCCGTCCAGCTTGATCTCGTATCTGGCGTGCAGCTCAACAGGGGTATAGATCTTGTGGCGGGTGAAGAGCTCCACGTTCTTCTCGGCAAGATAGTAGGGTACACAGTCGGGGGTGGATCTCAGATTGAGAAGTCCCCGGCGCTCTGCCTCTTCGATCCAGGCGTCGTCATAGCCGTTGCCGTTGAAGATGATGCGCTTGTGCTTGGCGATCACGCTCTTGATGAGCTCATGCAGGTCGTTTTCAAAGTCCTTGGAGTTTTCCAGAATGTCCGCGTACTGGCGGAGAGACTCGGCCACGGCGGTGTTGAGAACCACGTTCGCGCCGGAGATGGAGGCGGCGGAGCCCAGCATTCTGAACTCAAACTTATTGCCGGTGAAGGCAAAGGGAGAGGTGCGGTTGCGGTCGGTGTTGTCCTTGGGGAACTTGGGCAGCACATGCACGCCGACTTTGATCAGTTCCTTTTCCTTGCTGCCGTAGGGCTCGTCTTTCTCGATGGCGCTGAGAATGCTCTCCAGCTCGGTGCCAAGGAACATGGACATAACAGCGGGAGGCGCCTCGTTTGCGCCCAGACGGTGGTCGTTGCCGGCGGAGGCGACGGAGATGCGGAGCATGTCCTGGTAATCGTCCACAGCCTGGATGACTGCGCACAGGAACAGCAGGAACTGGGCGTTTTCATAGGGGGTATCGCCGGGATCCAGCAGGTTAACGCCGGTGTTGGTGGTCATGGACCAGTTGTTGTGCTTGCCGCTGCCGTTGACGCCGGCGAAGGGCTTCTCGTGGAGCAGGCAAACCATGTCGTGCTTCTTTGCCACCTTCTGCATGATCTCCATGGTCAGCTGGTTGTGGTCGGTGGC
>CAMGRL010000106.1 GCA_946061515.1 uncultured Clostridia bacterium | reverse complement strand
AAGTACAGGGCGATGGCCACAAAGGCCATCTCACCGCCGGAGAGCAGGCTGATGTTGGACAGGGCCTTGCCGGGGGGCTGGACCTTGATCTCAATGCCGCACTCCAGCACATTGTCTTCGTCCTCCAGCACCAAAGCCGCCTTGCCGCCGCCGAAAAGCTCCAGGAAAGTCTGACGGAAGCTCTCGTCAATGGCCTTGAACTGGCGGAGGAAGACCTCTTTCATCTCGCCTGTGATGTCTTTGATGATGTCCACAAGCTCGGTTTTGGCCTTGTCCACGTCGTCCCGCTGGCCGGTCAAAAACTCATATCGGGTGTTGACCCGCTCATATTCGTCGATAGCGCCCAGGTTGGGATTGCCCAGTGCGCTGATCTGGCGGCGAAGCTCATTAATCTCCCGGTTGGCCTTCTGCAAATTCTCCACCGGGCGGCGCAGCTCCTCCGCCGCGCTGTGGCTCAGCTCATAGTTGTCCCAGAGCTTGTCCAGAATCTGCTTTTCCTCCATTTCGGAGGCCAGTTTCTTCTGTTCGGTTTTTGCGGCTCTGCGCTCCAGCTCGATAATGTCGGCGTTTCGCTGCTGGGCGTCCTTTTCCGCCCGGGTGCGCTTCTTTTCCAGCTCCAGCTTATTGGCGCTGATCTGGGCGATCTCCTGCTTGATGGCGCTGATTTTGCCGTTGATCTCTTCCAGGCGCTTTTCCTTTTCGGTAAGACGCGCTTTCAGCTGTTCGATCTCCCGCTCCGCGCTCTCCACGGCCTGGTGCCGCTTCTCGCTGTCGCCGGACAGGCTGTCCAGCAAGACCTGCAGCTGCTTTACGGAATTTTCCGTGGCCCGTTTTTCCGCCTCGAAGGAGGAGACCTTGCTCTTCAGCTCCGCCTGGTCCTCCAGGGCCATGTCCAGCTGATAGCGGATGCCGGAGAGATTGGCTTTGGCCCGCTCCAGCTCACTGCTGCTGTCCCGCTCCTTTTCCGCCAGCTTCACCCGCTGCTTTTTCAGCTTTTCCAGCTCGTTTGCCCGGGAGAGGATGCCGCTGCCTCTGGCGGTGCTGCCGCCGGTCATGGAGCCGCCAGCGTTGATGAGCTGGCCGTCCAGCGTGACGATGCGGAGCCGGTTGCCGTTGGCCTTCGACATGCGCACCGCGTCGCCCAAAGTCTCGGCGATCACCGTTCTGCCCAGAAGGCTTGCGAAAATGTCCTTATATTTGGGGTCAAATTGAACCAGATCGAAGGCCACGCCCACAAAGCCCGGGTCGTTCACCGGGGCGTCCCGCATAACGCTGCCCCGGATGGTGTCCACCGGCAGGAAGGTGGCCCGCCCGGCGTCCCGGCGCTTCAGCATCTCAATGGCGCTGCGGCCGTCGTTCTGTGTGTCGGTAACAATGTTCTGGGCCGCCGCACCCAGGGCGGTCTCAATGGCCAGGGCGCACTCCTCGTCCGCCTTCACCAGATTGGCCACAGGCCCGTGGATGCCCCTGAGGGTCCCCCGCTCGGCCTCGCGCATGACGGTTTTGACGGCTTTGGAATAGCCCTCGTAGTCCTTTTCCATCTCGCTGAGCATGTGGATGCGGGAGTCCATACTCCTGCCGTCCACCGCCAGCTGGGTTACTTTATCCGAGAGCTGGTTGACCATATCCTCCCGGCTTTTCAGCTTCATGCGGCAGCCGTCCAGCACGTTGTTGTTCTGCTTTGTCTGCTCTTCCAGGGCTTTCAGCTCCTGGCCGATCTGGGCAATGCGCTTATTTCCCTCGTCCATTTGGCTCTGGATCTCCGCGGCCCGGGTCTCCTGCTGGGCAATGTCGCTGAGCATACGCTGCATACTCTCGGTGCTGCTTTTCACATTGGCCCGCAGCACCGCGGCGGCGGAATCGCATTCTGCGGCAGCGGACTCGGCGGCGGAGAGGCGCTCTCTGGCCTGCTCGGTCTCCACGTCCTTCTGGTGCATCCGCTCGCTGATGCTGCCGGAGGAGGCGTACAGTGCCTTCAGCTCCTCCCTTGCCTTTTCCAGCTCGCCGGTGGTCTGGCTGTATTCCAGGGCGATGGCCTGAACCTGGGCGTGGAGCTTGTCCAGGGTCTCCATCCAGACGGAGATTTCCTTTACCCGCAGCTCGTCTCTCAGCACCAGGTAGCGCTTGGCGGTCTCGGCCTGCTTTTTCAGCGGGCCCACCTGTATTTCCAGCTCTTCAATTTTGTCGTTGATGCGGAGCAGATTCTCCTCCGTCTTTTCCAGCTTCCGCTCGGCCTCTTCCTTGCGGTAGCGGAAACGGGAGATGCCCGCCGCCTCCTCAAAGACCTCCCGCCGGTCGGTGCTCTTGGTGGAGACGATGTCCGCGATCCTGCCCTGACCGATGATAGAATAGCCGTCCCGGCCCAGGCCGGTGTCCATCAGCAGGCTGTTGATGTCCTTCAGCCGGACGGACTCCCGGTTGATATAATATTCGCTCTCCCCGCTGCGGTAGTAGCGGCGGGTGAGCATGATCTCGCTGCTGTCGGAGTCAAAGATGTGGGCGGAGTTGTCGATGATCAGCGACACCTGGGCAAAGCCCAGCTTGCCCCGCTTTTCCGTGCCGCCGAAGATCACATCCTCCATTTTGGCGCCCCGCAGGGCCTTGCTGCGCTGTTCGCCCATGACCCAGAGGATGGCGTCGGATATGTTGGACTTGCCGGAGCCGTTGGGGCCCACAATGGCCGTGATATCCTTTTCAAAGGTGAGCCGGGTCTTGTCCGGGAAGGACTTGAAGCCCTGTATCTCCAATGCTTTTAAGTACAAATGTATAACCTCAATTTTTCAAATTAATACAAGAAAATTAACTAAAGTATTATATTATATTTTCGCCGGTATTT
>CAMGRL010000105.1 GCA_946061515.1 uncultured Clostridia bacterium | reverse complement strand
TCGCTTCTTCCCCTGAATAGAACAATGCCGCCTAGCTCTTAACTAAGCGGCATTGCGCCAACAGGCGGGATTTTTTTGTGGCGGAGAAGAAGGGATTCGAACCCTTGATACCCTTATGGGGTATACACGATTTCCAATCGTGCGCGCTCGACCAACTACGCGACTTCTCCACGTTTGCTCAAGTTAAAGCATACTATTCACTTGTCAGCTTGGCTATTATAATGCAGGAAGGGTTCAAAGTCAAGGAATATTTTCAATTTTCCCGGAAAAGTTTAAAAGTGCATATTTTCCCGCGCCCTGTGCAAAATACAAATAAAACCCTGTGCCAGGATGAAAGGGGACACGAAAAATGAAAATGACCAACGACGAATACAAAAAATACAGCGAGCGGCACGCGCCCCGCTCCCCTGTGGGGCCCCACATGCTCTGGGCCTTTGTGGTGGGCGGACTGATTTGCTGCTTCGGCCAGTTCCTGCTGGACCTTTACGGCGCGGTGGGGCTGGACAAGGAGGCGGCGGCCACCGCCACTTCCGTGAGCCTGGTGTTCCTGGGCGCGCTGTTCACAGGCCTGGGGCTCTATGACAAGCTGGCGGAAAAGGCCGGGGCCGGCACGCTGGTGCCCATCACCGGTTTTTCCAACTCCGTGGCGGCCCCGGCGCTGGAATTCAAGACCGAGGGCCTTGTCACCGGCACGGCGGCAAAGATGTTCATCATCGCCGGGCCTGTGATCGTCTACGGCATCAGCGCCAGCGTGATCTACGGACTGATTCTGTGTCTGATCGGATAGGAGAAGAAAATGGCCAAAAAGAAGGAAAAGGACGAGAGAAAGCCCGCTCCGGTGGAGACCGGCTTTGACGAGCGCGGCAGAAAGCGCAGCAAAGGGGACAGCCCCTGGGAGCGGGAATCCGACGCGCCCGACGGCGTTTCCGGCAACTGGAGCTGACTGCACTTAAGCCTCCCTAATGCAAGGGGAGGCTTTTTGCAATCTGCCATATTCCGAGCGGGCGACCGCAAGGGTCGCCCCTACGGCTTCTGCCGAACTTCTGGCAAGAACGTAGGGGCGACCCTTGCGGTCGCCCGAAAGCCTTCCATCAGTATTCGCTGCGCTCTGGATGAAAAAATTTTCCTTTAAAACAGATCCAGCTTGCCGCTTCGGCGGCAGGCCCGCTCCACGCTCCGGAACACGGCCAGAGCCAGAAGAACATACACCGCCGCCAGCGCGAGTTCGCCCAGAAGCAGGGCGGGAAAACGCGCTCCGCCGCCGGAAAACAGGAGGTTCATGGCCTCAATGGAGCGGGTGAGGGGCAGGGCCCGGGACAAAAGCTGCCCCGCCGCCGGGAGCTGGGAGACGGGAAATTCCGCGCCGGTGAAGATCAGCAGCAGGTAGCTGGTCACATTCAGCACCATGTGTATGCTGTCCGTCAGCAGCCCGAAAACAGAGATAAACAGGCCGAAGCAGGAGGCGGAGACCATGGCACACAGGATGGAAAGCGCCGCGCGGCCTATATCCACCCCGGAAAAGTCCACGCCGAACAGCAGCCCGCCCAGGGCAAGGCCCGCCGCCACAGTCACGGAGGCCAGCAGCGCGGGAAATACCCCGCTGGCCAGCACCAGGGGCAGCTTGGCGCAGGGGGCCGCCACAATGGAGCGCAGCCGTCCGTTGTACCGCTCCCCGGTGAACACGCCGCCCAGGCCGAACACGCAGGTGTTGGTACACATGAGAAAGGCGTTGCCCACCACCCAGCGGCTCAGGTCATTGGTGCGAAAGCAATAAGAGGCCAGCAAGCAGTAAAAAATCAAAGTGATGATGGGATAGCCCGCGTCCAGGCAGAGAAATTCCGCCAGATCAAAGGCGGCGGTACGCCCTTTGTGATAGAGCCAGGCCTGAGAGAAAAAGCGACGTATCAGTTCAACACACCTCCAGACTGGCGCTGATGCGCACCTGCCGGTCGATGACGCGAAACAGCCACAGGGCCATCAGCACCCAGACTGCTGTGATGAGCAGCAGGATCAGCAGCCTTTGGAAAAAGGGCCCCGGCTGCGTCACCCCGGCCACAGCGGAGCGCAGCAGCTCCACCGCCCAGGTAGGTGGCAGGCAGCGGCTGACCGGGTGCAGCCAGCGGGGCAGCACCTCAATGGGGAAGGACAGGCCGCAGAGCAGAATCAGGGGGATCTCAATACAGTTCATATACAGCGTAGTCCGCCGCGACAGGGTGAGCTGACAGGCGATAACCGAAGAGATCACCACAAAGCTGAGCACCAGCGCCAGCATGGCCAGCGCAAAATATCCTGGGCTTGCAAGCTGTACCGGGGCCCGGAAAAAGAGCGCCGCCGTCAGCAGGGAGATGAGCAGGGACAGCAGGGATAAAAGGGTGTTTCCCAGAATTTTGCCCAATATGATATACGGGAAGCCCGCCGGGGCGGCAAAGACCAGCGCCAGTGTGCCGCTGAAGCGCTCCCGGTTGATATCCCCGGCGGAGGAAAAGCAGATACAGCCCCAAACCGCCATCAGCCCGGAGCCTAGCACCACATAGGCGGCGAAATTTTCCTGCCCGGAATTACGGAACATCTCATACAGCAAAACAGTATTCAAAATGGGGTTTGCGATCAGGCAGAAGCGGAACATGTTCCGGGAAAAGGACTGCCGCATTTGCAGCACCATGGTGCTGAGCAAAACCGAGCCGCTCATTCTCCGTCCCCCTCGATCAGGGCGATATAGGCCTCCTCCAGGGTGGCGGCGGAGCCTTTGATCTCCGCCGGAGTGGCCCGGGCCACGATCTGCCCCTTGTTCATAATGACCATCCGGTGGCAAAGCTCCTCGGCTTCGGGGAGATAGTGGGTGGTCAGCA
>CAMGRL010000104.1 GCA_946061515.1 uncultured Clostridia bacterium | reverse complement strand
GACCTGGCCGTCAAGCTGGAGATCATCGACAAGGGCGGCGCCTGGTTCACCGTCAACGGTCAGCGTCTCCAGGGTAAGGAGGCCGTGAAGGAGTACCTTCTGTCCAATCCCGAGGTCTGCGACGACATTGAAAAGCAGATCCGTGCCCGCTCCACCGAGCTTTTGAGCCCCCAGGCCAAAAAGGCCGCCCAGGTCTCCGGCCGGGCCGTGGACGTGACCGCGGCGGACTTTGACGAGGGCTGAGAAGCGCTTCGTTTGATCCATGGAGAATACAACCATCGTCTCCGCCATGCGGCAGACCTCTCCCGGACGGGTGACGGTCACGCTCTGCGGCGGGGAGGAGATCAAGACCACGCTGAACGTGGTCACTGACCTGCGCCTTTACGCCGGGCGGGAGCTGGACGGGGAGGAGCTGAAGGAGCTTCGCGCCGCATCGCGCTCCGCGCTGGCCCGAAACCGGGCCATGGAGCTGCTCTCCCGCCGCCCCATGTCGGAAAAGGAGCTGATCGACAAGCTCATCCGCAAGGGTGAGGACGAGGAGACGGCGGCAGACTGCGCACGCTGGCTCCGGGAAAACGGCTTTTTAAACGACGAAAGCTACGCCGCCGCGGTGGCCCGCCACTACGCCGCCAAGGGCTACGGCCCGGGCCGGGTGAGGGCGGAGCTGTCCCGCCGGGGCGTGGACCGGGAGCTGTGGGACGATACGCTGGAGGCTATGCCCGAAAATACGGACAAGCTGGACCGCTTCATCGCTGCCCGGTTCTCCGACCCGGAGGACCGGGACCAGGTGCGCAAAGTCAGCGCGGCCCTTTACCGCCGGGGCTACTCCTGGGAGGAGATTCGCTCCGCCCTGCGGCGCTTTAACGCGGAAACCGAGGAATGAATATGGAAAAAACCTTTGCAATGATCTCTCTTGGCTGTGCCAAGAACCTTGTCAACAGCGAACAGATGCTGTATCTGATGAGCGAAGCCGGCTACATGCTGGTGCCGGAGGCCGAGGGCGCGGACCTTGCCATCGTGAACACCTGCGGCTTTATCGATGCGGCCAAAACCGAGGCCATCGACAATATTCTGGAGCTGGCGGAGCTGAAAAAGCAGGGCAAGCTGGGCGGACTGATCGTCACCGGCTGTCTGGCTGAGCGCTATAAAGACAGCATTTTAAGCGAGCTGCCGGAAATCGACGCCGTTTTGGGCGTGGGCAATTTCAAGGACATCGTGGCGGCGGCCAACACCGTGATGGAGGGCCGGAATCTGAGCCTTTTCGGCAGCAACAGCGCCCCGGTGGACGAGATCCCCAGAGTGGTCTCCACCGGCCCGGCCTGGGCCTATCTCAGAATCGCGGAGGGCTGCAACAACTTCTGCGCCTTCTGTGCCATCCCCTATATCCGGGGCCGTTACCGCTCCCGGAGCATGGAGAATATACTGGAGGAGGCCAGAGACCTGGCCGCCCACGGGGTGAAGGAGCTGATCGTCATCGCCCAGGACATCACCCGCTACGGCACCGACCTGTACGGCAAGCGGAGCCTTGCCGCCCTGTGCCGGGAGCTGGCCAAGATCGAGGGGATCGAGTGGATCCGGCTCCACTACCTGTACCCGGACCAGTTTGACGACGAGCTGATCGTCGAGATCGCTTCCAACGACAAGATCGTCAAATATCTGGATATCCCCATCCAGCACATCAACGACGGCATCCTGAAGGCCATGAACCGCCGGGGCACCGGCGGGGAGATCCGGAGCCTTTTTAAGACCCTGAGGGAGCGCATCCCCGGTCTGGTGCTGCGCACCAGCCTGATTTCCGGTCTGCCCGGCGAGGGGGAGGCGGAATTTGAGGAGCTGTGCGAATTTTTGAAGGAGGCCCGCATTGAGCGGGTGGGCGTGTTCCCCTTCTCCCCCGAGGAGGGCACACCGGCAGCCTCCATGCCCCATGTGGACGAAGCGGAAGCCCAGCGCCGGGCCGACCTGATCATGGAGCTTCAGGCCCCCATCATGGACGACTACTGTAATAGCTTCCTGGGCAAGACCATCCGGGTCCTGTACGAATATTACGACGAAGAATCCGGCTACCATGTGGGCCGCAGCTACGCCGACTCCCCGGATATCGACGGCCTGGTCCTCTTCTCCGGCGACTGTGCCGAGGGCGACATGGTGGACGTATTGATAACAGATACCGATGAGGGACTGCTCATCGGAGAACAGGTGTGAGGTGGATATGTTCAAAACAACCGCAAACAAGATTACCATAGCCCGTATCATTCTGATCCCGGTATTCCTGGTCCTGGCCTACACCGGACATATGCTTTGGGCCCTTGCCGTGTACATCATTGCCTGCCTGTCGGACTTTGCTGACGGCTACATCGCCCGGCATTACAACCAGATCTCCAATTTTGGCAAATTTATGGACCCTCTGGCGGATAAAATGCTGGTGCTGGCGGCCATGTGCTTCTTCATCGAGAACGGGCAGATGCCTGGCTGGGTGGTGGCCATTGTGCTTTTCCGGGAATTTGCCGTGTCCGGCCTGCGGCTCATCGCCGTGGAGCAGAGCCGGGTCATCGCCGCCGCCTGGTCCGGCAAGATCAAAACCGCCTCTACCATGGTGGGCCTGTGCGTAATGATGCTGTTCCCCACGGTCCATTTGGTTAACATAATTTGTTCGGCAGTGATCCTGCTTACCACGGTGTATTCCGGTGTGGAATACTTCTGGGTGAACCGGGATGTATTCAAGGATGCCGATTAAGAAGGAGAGAAGAGACATGATACTTTACAATTCCGCCACCAGAAAACGGGAAGAGTTCGTCCCCAACCACCCCGACATCGTGAAGATGTATACCTGCGGCCCCACGGTGTACCACTTTGCCCATATCGGCAACCTGCGC
>CAMGRL010000103.1 GCA_946061515.1 uncultured Clostridia bacterium | reverse complement strand
CGGGCGGATTCGGGACTTTCACCCTTTAGAACGGGCGCTCACCGGGCGCACTACAGAAGCAGGCGGACTACATTTTCTCCGTCCCCTGCTGCCAGCATGAGATCAACAGCCAGATCAAGAAGGCCGGGGAACTGGACATCTTCCTGCGCCACGGCATCGTGAAGGAGCGCATGTGCGCCCTGTTGACGGACAGCATCCGGGCAGCCGCCCTGGAGGACATGGGCTATCGGACGGACATGATCGAGTTTGTGGACATGGAGCATTCGCCGAAAAACATCATGCTCCGGGCCCGGCGCGTTCGCCCACCCAGAGAGCGTGAGCTGCCCGCCTGCCGGGCCCTGGCAGAAAAATACGGTTTCCAGCAGACCCTGCTCACGCTGATCGATCAATCCCCAACGTGATTCACGCCGTCTCTGTAAATCGAGGTGTCGCCTGCGGCGGCACCTCACCTATTCACTATTCACTATTCACTCTTCCCTATTTTTACCCCCATATTGCCCGCACCATTATGCACACGATCACGCCCACTGCCGTGGGCAATACCGCCCCCAGGACCGTCCAGCCAAGGCTGCCGGTCTCTTTTTTTATGGTCAAAAGGGTGGTGGAGCAGGGCCAGTGCAGCAGAGAAAAGAGCATAACGCACCCTGCCGTCACCGCCGTCCAGCCCTTTTGGGCCAGCAGCGCCCCTAAAGCGGCCGTGTCCCCGATCTCCGCCAGGCTCCCTCCGGCGGTATAGATCATGATGATCACCGGCAGCACGATCTCATTGGCGGGCAGGCCCAGGATAAAGCCCAGCAAAATGGCCCCATCCAGCCCTAAGAAACAGCCCAGAGGCTCCAGTGCAACCGCCATATGGGTCAAAAGGCTCCCCTCCCCCACCTGGATATTGGCCAGACACCAGAGCAGGGCCCCCGCCGGGGCCGCCACTGCCGCCGCTCGGCCCAGCACGGAGAGGGTGCGGTCCAGCAGAGAGCGCAGCAGCACCTGAGAGACGCGGGGCGGCCGCCAGGAGGGCAGTTCCAGCACGAAGGGGGAGGGCTCACCCCGCAGAAGCGTCGCCGACAAGAGCTTTGTCACCGCCAGAGTCACCCCGGCGGAGAAGAGGATCAGTCCGGTCATCACCGCCGCCTGCCCCAGTCCGCCGGAGGCGAAGAAGATTCCGGTCAGGGCGATCAGTGTGGGAAAGCGGCCGTTGCAGGGGGTGAAGCTGTTGGTCAGCACGGCCAGCAGCCGCTCCCGGCGGGTCTCGATAATGCGGCAGCCCACCACCCCGGCGGCGTTGCAGCCCAGGCCCATGCACATGCACAGCGCCTGCTTGCCGCAGCTTCCGCAGGCGGCAAAGGGACGGTCCAGGTTGAAGGCCGCCCTGGGCAGATAGCCCAGCTCCTCCAGCAGGGAAAACAGGGGGAAAAAGATGGCCATGGGCGGCAGCATGACGGCCACCACCCAGGCCAGGGTACGCCAGGCCCCCTGACAGAGCAGACCGTTGAGCCATTCCGGCGCGTCCAAGGTGGCAAGGCCCCGGCTCATGGGGTCCTCCAGAGAAAAGAGCAGCCGGGACAACAGCGCCGAGGGGTAGTTTGCCCCCTTGACGGTGAGCCAGAACAGCCCCAGCAGCATCAGAAGCATCACGGCCCCTCCGGTAAAACGCCCGGTGAGCAGCCGGTCCAGCCGCCCCCAGGGCGGATGATGGCCGCTCTGCTTTACCACCTGACAGCAGAGCTCCTCCGCCCGGGCGTAGGCCGTTTCCTCATCAATGCCGGATGCCGAGGTATCCTGTAGGGGCGGCCCTGTGTGGCCGCCCGCGTTATCCCCGCCCGATGTTCCGTGGGACTGTAGGGGCGAGGCTTGCCCTCGCCCGCCCGTATTATCTGCTCTTCCAGTCTCATGGGCGAAGGCAAGGGTCGCCCCTACGGCTTGAATAAACCGCTTCCGGCTCTTTCGTTTTCTGGCCACCATGCCGATGACCGGCACGCCCAGCAAATCTTCCAGCCTTTTCAGGTCGATCTCTATCCCTTTTCGCCGGGCCTCATCCAGCAGATTCACGCAGACCAGCACCGGCGTCCCCGCGGCCATCACCTGCAGGCTCAAAGCCAGGCCCCGGACAAGGCAGCTTCCGTCGCAGACCACAACGGTGAGTCTGGCCCTGCCCTGCCGCAAAAACGCCCCGGCGATGCGCTCCTCCCGGGAGCGCCCTGTCAGAGAATATGTACCGGGCAGGTCGGCAATGATCCAATACTGCCCCCGGCATCGCCCCAGCCCCACGCCTACGGTCTTGCCGGTCCAGTTGCCGGTGTGCCTCCGCAGCCCGGTGAGGGCGTTAAAGAGGGTGCTCTTGCCCACATTGGGCATTCCCGCCAGGGCAATGACAGGCCTATCCCCGGCCCGCACATGCCCTTCACGCTCAAATCTCATTCTCCGCCCCTCCCATCAGGATGTTTTCGCAGTCCCGCCGCCGCAGGGCCACCACCGCGCCCCGGATCAGGCAGACCGTCAGATCGCCCCCGGGGCTTTGGGCCAGGCAGCGTATCGCCGTGCCGGGGAAAACCCCCATATCCGAAAGCCTGCGGGAGAGGGCCGGAGCGCATCCCAGCGAGATCACGCGGCCAGCCATCCCCGGCGCCATCCGCCCCAGGCAGAACGCTCCGTCCATAAAGACCCTTCCTTCCGCGCCATTTTATGCCCCGCCGGGGAGAAGGGTGACTCCCCGGCGGGGAGGTAAGAAGTAAGAGTGAATAGTGAATAGGTGTGGTGTCGCCTGCGGCGACAAATTATAATCCGGCCGCTTTGCGGCCACCTTACTTCTTTACTCTTCACTTTTACTTATTACTTTTCTTGCTCCTGTCCGTTTCTCCATGCTAAAATAAAATAAAAAAATTTTTTCTTCTCCTGCGATAAAACGCCCTCCAAAATCATTACCTTAACGAGAGCAAAATCCAACGGAAAGGAGTGGCCGCCGTGCCGCTGAATTGTATGACGCCAGCCGACGATAACG
>CAMGRL010000102.1 GCA_946061515.1 uncultured Clostridia bacterium | reverse complement strand
GCGACAAGCTCTCTGTGGGCGACGATGTATACGCGGTGGGCAATCCCCTGGGCGAACTGGAATTTTCCATGACCACCGGCCATGTCAGCGCCCTGGACCGCCTCATCACCACCGATGAGAGCGCTGAGTCCATCAACATGTTCCAGTTCGACGCGGCCGTGAACTCCGGCAACTCCGGCGGCCCCGTATATAACGCCAACGGCGAGGTTGTGGGCATTGTCACCGCAAAGTACAGTGACACCGGCGTTGAAGGACTTGGTTTTGCCATCCCCATCAACGACGCGGTCAAAATTGCCAACGATCTGATCACCAAAGGCTATGTCACCGGCAAGGCCTACATGGGCGTCTCCATTGACGAGCGCTACAATTCCATGTACAGCCAGTACTACAATATGCCCATCGGCGCCTTTGTCAAGTCCGTTGAATCGGGCAGCTGCGCGGAGAACGCGGGCATCCAGGCCGGGGATATCATCACCAGACTGGGCGATGTGGAGATCACGGGCTACAGTGATCTGAAGCAGGCCATCAAGCAGTACTCCGCAGGCGACAGCGCCGAGCTGGAGCTGTACAGAGCGGGCGAGAGCAGAACCATTACCGTCATCTTTGACGAGGCCGTGCCCGACTCTGCCAATCCCTGAACGGGACATTTAAATTGCTACTTTTCTACTCCTATAAATCCTCTCTTTTCTCCCAAAACGAAGGGCCGCACAGCCAAAAACTGTGCGGTTCTTTGTTTTTCCCGGGCTTTTTTTCGCGGAAATACTTGATTTTTTCCGTACATACGATAAAATAGTAGCGTTTTGAAATTATTATACGCTCAGGAGGAAAAACAAAATGACTTACGAGATGGACATTGCCGGCTTAAAACGGGAACTGCCCCTGTGCAAGGTCACGGACGACCTGTACATCGGCGCCTTCGTCATGTTCGGCGATGTTGAGCTGACAGTCCACTGCGCCGCCGAGCTTCTCAAGCGCGCACCCGAGTATGATTACATCATCGCGCCGGAAGCAAAGGCAATACCCCTGCTGTACGAGATGGCCCGCCAGAGCGGAGCGGAGAAGTACTTCCTGGCCCGCAAGGGCGCAAAGGCCTATATGTCCGGCGTGTTCGAGGTGAACGTGAAATCCATCACCACCATGAGCATGCAGAAGCTGGTCATCGACACGGCCGACGCCGAGCTGATAAAGGGCAAGCGCATGCTCATCGTTGACGACGTGATCTCCACCGGCGAGTCTCTCCACGCCATGGAAGAGCTGGTGACCCGGGCAGGCGGCATTATCGCCGGCAAGATGGCCGTCCTGGCCGAGGGCGACGCCCAGAGCAGAGACGACATCATCGTCCTGGCCCCCCTGCCTCTCTTCAACCCCGACGGCAGCGTAAAGGCATAAATTTTTCGGATATGAAAAACAGACGGCTATTTGCCGTCTGTTTTTGCCTTTTCGTCGTCACTCCAGCGCAGGGATATCGGCGGTTGCAGGGGCCGGCCTCCCAAATGCCTCCCCTAACGTAAACGCTGAATAAATCGCCTACGGCGTATCGCGGCCAATTTGCGCCCTGATTTCGGCACTTTTTCTTGAAATACACAAAGTATTCCTGCAAAAAAGTGCCTTCATCAGAACACAAATTTTCTCGCGATCCGTTCTTGCCGATTTAATCATCGTTTACTAACAGGGGAGGTGCCCCCGCAGGGGGCGGAAGGGTTAGCCTCATCGTTACCTTTGACTACCCCTCAGTCACGGCTTTGCCGTGCCAGCTCCCCTGACAAGGGGAGCCTTTGCGCGGGCAAACGCCGGCCCCTACGCTGCCGAGCAGCATTTTGCGGTCTTTTGTACATATGGTGAGGAAATAGGCCCCGTTTTGGCTGTAATTATAATTTTTCAGGCGGGAGCTTTTCCTCCTGGCATATTCTTTCATCGCTTCCCCCGGAAGAAATCCCGCAGCAGGGCGGCGCAGTCCTCCGCCAGGACGCCGCCGAAGACGGCGGGCCGGTGCCCGTAATTTTCGGAAAACAGGTCGATCACGCTGCCGCAGGAGCCGGAAAGGGCCTCCCGCGCGCCGAAGACCACCGTGGGGATGCGGGAATTGATGATGGCCCCGGTACACATGGGGCAGGGCTCCAGCGTCACATAGATGCTGCATTTTTCCAGCCGCCAGTTTCCTATAGCGGCGCAGGCCTGCCGGATGGCCTCCACCTCCGCGTGGGCGGTGGCGTCGCCGCTCTCCTCCCGGCGGTTCCGGCCACGGCCAATGACGCGGCCTTCGCCGTCGGCGATCACGCAGCCCACCGGCACCTCGCCGGCTTCCGCCGCCTCCTTGGCCAGGGCCAGCGCGAGAGCCATGTATTCTTCCCGTTCCATGGTGACCTCCGTTGAAGAAAAAGGGGCTGCATTAACAGCCCCTTTACTATTGTTGAAATGTCCGTCTGCGTTTATGCAAGCGCGGCGGTGATGATGGACATCTGGTAGACCTCCTCCGCGTCGCAGCCGCGGGAAAGGTCGTTGATGGGGGCGTTCAGGCCCTGCAGGATGGGGCCGTAGGCCGCGAAGCCGCCCAGACGCTGGGCGATCTTATAGCCGATGTTGCCGGACTGGATCTCCGGGAAGATGAAGGTGTTGGCATAGCCTGCGACCGGGCTTCCGGGGAACTTCAGCTGGCCCACAACAGGGGAGACAGCCGCGTCAAACTGCATCTCGCCGTCGATAGCCACATCGGGGGCCATCTCCTTGGCGATAGCGGTGGCGTTGCGCACCATATCCACAGCGGGACCCTTGCCGGAGCCCTTGGTGGAGTAGGACAGCATGGCGACCTTGGGGTCCATGCCGAAGACCTTGGCGGTCTTTGCGGTCTCCACGGCCACCTCGGCCAGCTGCTGAGCGGCGGTCAGAGTCACATTGCCCTCCTTGTCCAGCTTGTCCTCATAGGAGATGTTGATGGCGCAGTCGCCCATGGCCAGCATCTCGTCGCCGCGGACCATAATGAAGCAGGAGCTCACCAGGTTGGCGCCCTTCTTGGTCTTGACCAGCTGCAGAGCGGG
>CAMGRL010000101.1 GCA_946061515.1 uncultured Clostridia bacterium | reverse complement strand
TCTGGTGCTTATTTGCATAAGCTGTTCTTACATTGTTCAATTTTCAAGGTACATCTCCCGCCGCCCTTGGGGGCGACAGCTTGATTATTGTAACACAGCGTTTCGCGCTTGTCAAGAGTTTTTTCAACTTTTTTTGAAGTTTTTTTGCTCTTGGTCTTACAATTAACCGCTGTCCTCTCGGACAGCTTGTTTAATATACCACCGGGATCCCGTTATGTCAACACTTTTTTTCATTTTTTTCGAACTTTTTTTCGTGTTCTAAATATTGCGTGCACTTTGGGATATACTACACAACATGTATAACTTTCAATCCTTTTACCCCGGGCCACATCCAAAAAAGACGCCGGAGTACGACTGTGACATCACCATAAAAAACCTGAAAGACATCTTTGCCAGCTGCAGCGATTTTCAATTCCGGACGCTGGATTTCGGTCTGAGCGGCGAGATCTTCCCGGAGGTCTGCTGGCTGGACGGCGTGGTCTCCGGGGACAGCGTTTCCCAGGACATCATCCGCCCACTGACCGATCTGCTCCGATCCCGGGCCCGGACGGCAGAGGAATGTGCAAGGCTGATCAAGGAGGGCCTTGTCTACTCCTACTCCCCTAACGAGCGTACAAAGATGGACGACGTGGTCAGCGACCTGACCCACGGCCACTGCGCCATCGTGTTCGACTCGCTGAACTTGGCGCTCTGCTTTGAGGTGCGCACTTCCAATGTGCGCTCCATATCCGAGCCCACATTGGAAAAATCCCTGAAAGGCGGCAAGGATTCCTTTGTGGAGACTCTGCGCATCAACACCTCTCTGGTGAGGCGGCGCATCTGCTCGCCCAAGCTGAAGCTGGTGGAGAGCACTATCGGCAGAAAGAGCAACACCCGGGTGGCCATGATGTTTATTGACGGTGTGGCCGATCCGGCTAAGGTGGAGGAGATCGCCACCAGGCTGGATAACATTGACGTGGATGCCCTGCTCTCCATCGGGATGCTGGAAGCGCACATTGTCGATTCACCCTTCTCTCCCTTTCCTCAGCTTTTGCACACGGAGCGGCCAGACCGCTTTGCCATGTATCTCAGTGACGGCAGGATCGGTCTGCTGGTGGACGGGTTGCCGGTGGGCGTCATTTTGCCTGCCAGCTTCGGCGAATTCATGAAGGTGACAGGGGACAACGGGATGCATTTTCTGGTCTCCAGCTCCCTGAGCCTGCTGCGCTATCTGGCGCTGGTCCTCAGCCTGTTTCTGCCGGCCCTGTATGTGGCCGTCGCCATGTACCACCAGGAGATGATCCCCACCAAGCTGCTGCTCTCCATCATCGACGCAAAACAGGACGTGCCCTTTTCCACGGCGCTGGAGGTGCTGAGTATGCTGGTGGCCTTCGGGCTCTTGCAGGAGGCGGGCCTGCGGCTGCCAAACCCCATCGGCGACACGGTGTCCATCATCGGCGCGCTGATCGTGGGCCAGTCGGCGGTGGAGGCCCGGCTGGTCTCTCCCATCGCCATCATCGTTGTGGCGCTGTCCGGCATCGCCTGCTACACCCTGCCCAGCCAGGACATGGGCTCGGCCATCAAGCTGTGCCGGCTGCTCATGCTGCTGGCGGCCATTGCGGCGGGCTTTTTCGGCATCGGCATTTTCTGCTGTATATTGCTGCTGCACCTGGCAGGGATCGACAGCTTCGGCGTAAACTACACCGCTCCCCTCAGCGGCGGCCGTCCCGGCGGCCTGCTGCGGATGCTGCTGCGGCGGCCCATACCGGAGCGAAAATTCCGAAACCCAGACCTGAACACCCCGGACAGGAGGCGGCAGAAGTGAAAAGAGGCCTATCTCTTCTTATTATAATATGTATGCTGCTGTCCCTCAGCGGCTGCTCGGGCATATACTCCAACTTCCGGGAGCTTGAACGGCTGCTGGTGATCCAGACCATGGGCATTGATTACGCGGAGGAGGGTGTGGGCATCTCTCTGGCCTCCGGCGCCAAAAGCGACGGCAGCTCCCCGGTGCGTCTGTTCTCCACCGGGGTATCTATCACCAGCGCCATCGCCCATATCCTCAGCTACTCCCAGGAGCAGGAGCTGTTTCTCTCCCACACCAGCCATGTGGTGCTGGGGGAGGAGGCGGCCAAAAACGGGATAAAGGGCTATCTCTCTTACATCTGCCGCTCCCCCAACCTGCGGACCGACATTCCGCTGTATATCGTCAAGGGCGGCACCGCCCAGGAGGCAGTGATGCAGGTGGGCGAGGGCAGCAAGGGCATTTCCGAGGTTCTGGAGGCCGTCCGCGCCAACGTTGACGAGAGGGGAGACAGCAAGGCCTTTTCCGCTTCTGAGCTTCTGCGAAATCTGGAGCGAAACGGCAGCGGACTGATCTGCGCCATAGAGTGCAGCCCCTCCATTCAGGAGGGCGGAACCAAGCAGGAGGGCGACAGCGGCTCCTCCGCCGGCACCGGCGGCATGGAAAGCCCGGACAAGGCCGACGCTTCCGACGGCGGCGGAGAAAAACAGGCGCAGGAAAAAAAGGCCCTTACCGCAGCCGCCGTGGGCTACGGCGTGATCCGGGGCGACAAGCTCTGCGCCTACCTCGACAAAGAGCAGGCCATCGGCGTGGGACTGCTGCTGAACATCGTGGGGATCAGCGACATTGTGGTGACAGACCGCTACGCCACGCCGGTCACGCTGGAGCTGGACCAGGGCAGCTCCGTAATTAAGCCCCTATGGGCGGAGGACGGCAGTCTGGAGATGCTGGACATCCAGATCAAAGCGGCCGCGAACATCGCGGAGATCGGCGGCGGAGGCCACTTTGGCGAGCCGGATTATGAGGACTATCTGACGGCCCAGCTGGAGACGGCTGTGTCGGAACGGGTGAGCGCGGTGATCCAGCTTTCCAAGAGTCTGCAGGCGGATTTTCTGGGGCTTGGGAGCATCGTGGAGATGGACGACGCGGAAAAATACCGGGCGCTGGGCGGGGATTTTGCCTCCCTGCTGCCGGGCCTGCCGGTACGCATCAGCGTCAGCGGTCAGATCAAGCACACTAACGATATAAGGGATGAG
>CAMGRL010000100.1 GCA_946061515.1 uncultured Clostridia bacterium | reverse complement strand
ACGCGGCGGTTGCCCAGATGGTCGATATCGTCTGCATTGCCGATGCCGTGGGCAAGGCAGTTCAGGTAGTTAACGGACGAGAAGATGTCGTCCACCACGATGTGCTTGGGAATGAGCACGTCGATATTCTCGCGGATGGCGTCCTTCAGGGCCTCGCCCTGGTACTGCTCGGTGAGCTGCTTGAGGACGATGCCGCGGACCTTTTCCTTCACGCCGCACTCGGCGGGGTCAAAGTCCACAAAGCGGGCCATGTTGACCATGCCGTTGGAGAACACGCGGACCTTCTTGCCTTCCACGTTCAGGTAGACGCTGATGACGCCGGCGTCGTCGATCTCCTGGGCCATGTCGCGGGTGATCACCTGGCCTGCCTCGGCCAGCAGCTCGCCGGTGAGGGGATCGGCCACAGGCTCGGCCAGCTCAAAGCCGGCAATGCGGGGGTAGAGGGACAGCTTCTTGTTGAACTTGTAGCGGCCCACGTTGGAGATATCATAGCGGCGGCGGTCAAAGAACAGGCCGTCCAGCAGGCTCTCAGCGGACTCCACGGTGGGAGGATCGCCCGGGCGCAGCTTGCGGTAGATCTCGATCAGGCACTCGTCCCGGCTGCCGGAGGTATCCTTGTCCAGAGTGGCGACAATGCGCTCGTCCTCGCCGAAGATCTCCTTCAGGCGCTCATTGGTGGTGGCGCCCACAAAGGCATCGCCCACGCAGCTGAGCCAGGTGGCGGGGCGGTTCTCGTCGTATGCGCCCATAGCCTTCAAAAACCAGGTGATGGGGAGCTTGCGGTTCTTGTCGATGCGGACGTTGAAGACGTCGTTTGCGTCGGTCTCATACTCCAGCCATGCGCCGTGGTAAGGGATGACGGTGGAGGTGTAGATGTTCATCATGGACTTGTCCGTCACCTTGTCGAAGTAGACGCCGGGGGAACGGACGATCTGGGAGACGATAACGCGCTCCGCGCCGTTGATGATGAAGGTGCCGCCGTCGGTCATCAGGGGGAAGTCGCCCATGAAGATTTCCTGCTCCTTGATCTCCTCCGTCTCCTTGTTGCGCAGACGGACGCGGACCTTCAGCGGAGCGGCGTATGTGGCGTCGCGGGCCTTGCATTCCTCCTCGGAGTACTTGGGCTTCTCGTCCATGGAATAGTCGATGAAGCTCAGCTCCAGATTGCCGGAATAGTCGGTCACGGAATCCACGTCCTTGAAAACCTCCCGAAGGCCGGTCTCAAGGAACCATTTGTAGGAGCTCTTCTGGATCTCCAGAAGGTTCGGCATGTCCATGATCTCTTCGGTGCGGGCAAAGCTCTTTCTCAGGGTCTTGCCGTACATAACGTCTTTTGGCATCAGCGCACTCTCCTTATTCGTAATTGCAAACACCCGGATGAGTTGTCAAAAAGCAAATATCCGGTGTTGATTTCAACTTGCCTGGGTGCTATAATGTGAAGCATGAATAGTGGGGGCGTGCGTCCCCTTTCCCCACGCATAAAGCAAGTTATTTTACCATTATTCAATGTTTAAGTCAAGCATCTTTTTTCAAATTTTCTGCGGGAGTTTTGCTCCCGCTGTTTTGCTTTTCCGAGGTTTTTTATGGATATCCGGGTCATCCTTCTCCTCTGTGCCGAGGCGCTGTTTGCTCTCTTTCTGCTGTATCGCTCCGGCAACCTGAAAAAGCCCTCATACTGGGCTTTCTCCGTGCTGCTGCTGGCGCTGGCCTTCGTGTCCCGGGCCATGGTTTTTGACTATGAGACCCTGGACTACCAGGACTTTCTCACCCACTGGGTGGATTTTTTCCGCTTTAACGGCGGCTTTGCGGCCCTGGACACCCCGGTGGGAAATTACAACATCCCCTATCTCTACTTTATGGCCCTGTTTTCCTATTCCGGCATAAAGGACCTGTATCTCATCAAGCTGCTGTCCGTGTTTTTCGACGTGGTGCTGGCCTACGGCTCCATGATGCTGCTGGGCAAATACGCCCAGAGCCCGGTCCGGCGGCTGGCCTGCTTCTTCACGGTGCTGTTTCTGCCCACAGTGTTTTTCAACGGCGCAGTCTGGGGTCAATGCGACAGCATCTATGTGGCCCTGGCGGTGATGAGTATTGTTCTGGCGCTGAACGGCAAGCCGGTGCGGGCCATGATCTTTATCGCCCTCTCCTTCGGCTTCAAGCTCCAGGCGGTGTTTCTTATGCCGGTTTTCGCCGTGCTGCTCATCGCCGGCAAGGTGAAGCTCCGGCACTTTCTGGTTTTCCCTGTGACCTATGTGATCTTGGTGCTCCCGGCGGTGATCGCGGGGCGGCCCTTTTGGGACACGCTTACCCTGTATTTTGGACAGACCGGCAGCATCGGGGACGCGATGAGTTACAGCGCCTCCTCCCTTTTCGCCATTGTTGACCGGGTGCAGAACACGGCTCTGGCCTCCAGGCTCGCCATTCTGGCCGCCTTTCTGTTCATGCTCCTGGTGATCGCCGCGGTCTTTTTCGGCAGAAAGCAGATGACCAACCGGGTGATTTTGGGCGCGGCAGTGCTCTTTGCCATCGGCATCCCCTTCCTGCTGCCCCATATGCACGACCGGTATTTCTTCGCCGCCGACATTATGGCTGTCGTTATGACCTTTGCCGCCTTTGAATTTTTCCCGGCGGCGCTCCTGGTCCAGTTCGGCTCGTTGCTGGGCTATTACGCCTATTTCAAAACCCGTTTTCTTCTGCCCATGCGCTATGGCGGCTGGGCCATGCTGATCGCCCTCTGCCTGGCCGGGCTGTATTTTCTCACCGGTTTTGAGGGAAAAACACCGGACAATGGAAAAAATGGTCTTGACAAAATCTGAAACCCTGCTATAATAATCAATGCCTTAAATGCGGCACGCCAATTGGTGCACGCGGCTTTAAATGGAGTCGAAGCACCGGCGTTTATATGCGAGAGTGCTGGAACAGGTAGACAGGCACGTTTGAGGGGCGTGTGTCAACCGACGTGGGAGTTCAAGTCTCCTCTCTCGCACCAAACAGAAAATCCTGTCGAAATTCGGCAGGATTTTTTGTTTGTATTATTCTTTTTTCATTATTCATTATTCATCATTCATTTAACAGCAGG
>CAMGRL010000099.1 GCA_946061515.1 uncultured Clostridia bacterium | reverse complement strand
AACCTGCGGGAGCTGGAGGATGTGTGCGACCATGTGGGCATCATGAACCACGGCAGAATGCTGGTGGAGCGGAGCCTTTCCGCCCTTCAGGACAACATCGTGAAGATCCAGCTGGCCTTTGCCGACGGCGGCAAGCTGCCGGAGGGACTGGAAATCCTGCACAGCTCCTCCACCGGCCGTTTGCAGCAGCTGATCCTGCGGGGCAGCGCGGAGGAGCTGACGGCCAAACTCTCCGCCGCAGGGCCGCTGTTTCTGGACGTGGTCCCGCTGAACCTGGAGGAGATCTTCATTTACGAGCTGGGAGGTGCTGACCATGAAGTCAAAGACATCATTGTTTAATAAGGGCGTGTCCCTGAACCTGCTGAAGCGGTACTGGCCGCTGTGGGCCGGCTATTTTGTGCTGCTTCTGCTGGCAACGCCTGTGGTCCTGTCCGGCAGGGTGGACCGGCTGGCCCCGGGAGAAATGCTGAACTATACCCTTCTGAACACCGGCGTGGACGTGGTGTACATCTCCATGGCGGTGGGGGTGCTCTCGGCCATGGCCATGTTCAACTACCTCTATTCCACCAAAAGCTGCGGCATGATGAACATGCTGCCCATCCGCCGGGAGACCATGTTTATCACCGCCTTTCTCACCGGCCTTGTGCCGATGCTTGCCGCCGATGTGCTGGTGATGCTCATTACCGCCCTGTTTTACGGCGGAAGGCTGGTGTATTTCAAAACCCTGCTGCTGTGGCTGGCCATGGCGGCCATGGGAAACGTCAGCTTTTACGGCTTCGCGGTGTTCTGCGCCGTGCTCACCGGCAACCTGGTGGTGCTGCCGGTGCTGTATCTGGTGCTGAACCTGACGGTCTATGTGGCGGAGAGAGCGGTCCGGTACCTGCTCGGCGCCTTTGTCTACGGCATGAGCACCTCAAGCTGTTCGCTGATCATCTTCTCGCCCATCATACAGCTGCTTCATTTTCTGGATGTGGATGCGGTAAGCTATGTGGACGCCGACGGTGTCCTGCGGCAGGTGGCAAACGCCTACCAGGTGAACGGTCTGGGCGCTCTGGGGATCTACTGCGCTGCCGGGCTTATCTGCGCGGTGCTGGCCCTGCTGATCTACCGCAAGCGGCAGATGGAGCGGGCCACGGATGTGGTGGCTGTGCCGGTTTTAAAGCCGGTGTTCAAGTACTGCATGACCTTCGGCACCGCGGTGGTGCTGGCCTACGTGGTCTATGACTGGCTGGTTCCCGGCAATGTGAGCGGCATGGCGGCTGCCCTACTGGTGCTGTTTCTGCTGCTGGCGGGGGCGGTGATCGGCTATTACGCGGCGGAGATGCTGATGCAGAAGACCCTGAAGGTCTTTCCCGGCAGGTGGAAGGGCTGCCTGGTCAGCTGCCTCATTCTGGCGGTGCTGACCATGGCCTGGGAGTTTGACCTCTTCGGCTACGAGCGCCGCGTCCCGGAGGCGGAACAGGTGTCCTATGCGTGGCTTATGCAAAACGGCACCTATCTGACGGAAGACGAAAACCTTCAGGCCCTAACGGCGCTGCACCAGCGCTTTGTGGACAACAAGGCGGAAAACGAGAGCGCGGATGAGCGCTTTACCGTCACCATCAAATACACCATGAAAAACGGAAAGATCGTGGACCGGGAATACCCGGTCCGGTACGACCAGGAGACGCTGAACGACCCGGATTCGGACATCCGCCGGTATGAGGCGCTGTGCAATGCCGATGAGGCCAGAACCAGCCGCATTGTGCCCTCCTTCCCGGTGACGGTAACCAATGTGGGTTATGGGAATATCTATGTGAGCTATCTTGATGAGGACGGCGATTACCAGGGGGAGAACCTGAACCTGACCGACGAGCAGGCCTATGCCCTGTACCAGTGCCTCCTGAAGGATCTGGAGGCGGGCACGGCCGGCAGGTACTGGGTCGGAGACAGCGACGCGTATCTGGACACAGTGTCCAATATTGACATCAACCTGGAATTTGTCACCGGCACCGGCGAGAACCAGAAATGGAGCTATATCTACGGAACGCTGTGCCTGGACGAGGAAAACACCATGAACTGGATCCGGGAGAACACGGACTTTACCGTGCTGACCCAGCGGGATCTCCGGATCGAAGAGGGCGAAAATGAGCCAGCCGCGGAGGGCATGATCCGGATAGGATAAGAACAGGGGAGGGTCCGTCGACCCTCCCTTTCCCTGTTTCGCCCCTGTTTTTCGGCGGGTGTTTATAAAAAATATGCGCTTTGTTTATAATTTTTTGCGAGTTTGTTCATTACAAGGTCATAAATGCCTGATATTTTATACTCGTAAAATAAATCAGCGCAAAAAGAGGTCTTCCTTATGTACGAACCCGCCGATAACGAGCAAACAAACGTAAACACCAACCCTGAACAGCAGAGCTCCGGCGGTTACTCAGGCGACACGGACAGAGTAAACGGCGAATACCACTACAAAAACGGCTATACGCAGAAAATTTACTCTGATGCGCACTATGTTCCCGAAAACGAGAACACCGTACCCCCCAGATATTACACTCCACCCGAGAAACCCGTCAAAGCGCCCAAAGAGAAAAAGCCCCACGGCAAATGGGTAAAGGCCCTGTGCCTCTGCCTGGTGTGTGCCCTCCTGGGCGGCCTGTGCGGCGCTGGCCTTATGGCCGGCAGCATGAACAGCAGGATCGCCGCTGTGGAGCAAAGGCTGGAAGAGCAGACGAAAGAGACCCTGTCCATCGGCCAGACGTCCACAACGCCCGCCCCGGTCAGCACCACGACCACCGCAAAGCCCATTGCCTCCATATACGACCAGGCCTGCAGTGAGGTAGTCGGCATCACCACTGAGGTGACCTACACCAACTTCTTCGGCCAGACCAGTTCGTCCGCCGTCAGCGGCTCCGGCTTTATCGTCTCCTCGGACGGATACATTCTCACCAACTACCATGTGATCGAGTATGCCTACAAAGGCAACTATGCCGTTACGGTCATGCTCCATGACGGCACCCGGTATGAAGCTTCCATCGTAGGTGTTGAGGACTGCAACGACATCGCGGTTTTGAAGATCGACGCCGGCGGCCTTGACCCCGTCACCTTCGGTGACAGCGACAAGCTCTCTGTGGGCGACGATGTATACGCGGTGGGCAATCCCCTGGGCGA
>CAMGRL010000098.1 GCA_946061515.1 uncultured Clostridia bacterium | reverse complement strand
GGCTTCCAGACCCACCTGACCTGGGGCGAGCAGAAGCGGGTGTTCTCCATGATCCCGGCGCTGCGAAACGCCGAGTTTGTGCGCTACGGGGTGATGCACCGCAATACTTACCTGAACAGCCCCAAGCTGCTGGACCGGTATTACCGGCTGCGCACGGAGCCCCGGATCAGCTTTGCCGGCCAGATGACCGGCGTGGAGGGCTATGTGGAGTCCGCCGCCTCCGGTATGCTGGTGGGCATCGAGACGGCGGCCAGAGTTCTGGGCCTGCCCCCGGTGGATTTCCCCCAGGAGACGGCCATCGGGGCCCTGGGGCTGTATATCTCCGGCGGCAGCGTAGGGGATTTCCAGCCCATGAACATCAATTTCGGCATCATCACACCCCTTGACCACAGGGTAAAAGGAAAGAGAAACAAGAACGCGGCGATCTCCGCCCGTTCCCTGGAGATTATAGACAGGCTCATTGAAGGGGAGGTATTTCAAGTTGAGGATCATCATTGACGCAATGGGCGGCGACAACGCCCCCGCAGAAATCGTTAAGGGCGCAGTCATGGCAAAGCAGCGCCTGGGCGTGGAGCTCACGCTGGTGGGCCGGGCGGAGGATGTGCGCGCCTGCCTGGAAAACGAGGGCTGCACAGAGATAGATATTGTGGACGCCAGAGAGGTCATTTCCATGGAGGACGACCCCAGCACCGCCACCCGGCGGAAAAAGGACTCTTCCATGGCTGTGGCCCTGAATCTGCTGAAAGAGGGCAAGGGCGACGCGGTGGTTTCTGCCGGCAGCACCGGCGCGCTGCTCACCGGCGCGACCCTGACGGTCAAGCGCATCCGGGGCATCCGCCGGGCGGCGCTGGCCCCTGTACTGCCCGCCGGAGAGCATGGGGTCATGCTCATCGACTGCGGCGCCAATGTGGAGTGCACGGCGGAATACCTCCTGCAGTTTGCCTTTATGGGCAGCTTTTACGCCAGAAAGATCATGGGCTGCGAATCCCCCAGAGTGGGTCTGCTTAACGTAGGCACCGAGGACACCAAGGGCGGCACCCTGCAGCATCAGGCTTTTGCCCTGCTGAAAAAGGCCGGTGAAGAGGGCAGGATCAACTTCATCGGCAACGTGGAAGGCACCAACGTGTACGCCGGCAAGGTGGACGTGGTGGTGACGGACGGCTTCACCGGGAATGTAATGCTCAAGGCCACCGAAGGCACCATCAAGTACATAATGAAGCAGATGAAGGGCGTGTTCTACAAGAACACCAAAAACAAGTTGGCCGCCGCGGTGCTGAAAAAGGATCTGGGCATCATGAAAAAGTCCATGGATGTGAACGAAGTGGGCGGCACCGCCCTTGTGGGCATCAGCAAGCCGGTCATCAAGGCCCACGGCTCCTCCAACGCGGACAGCATCTTTGCCGCCGTGCGGCAGGCGGTGGCCTTTGTCAACTCCGGCATCATCGGCGATATTGAAAATAACATTGATTACATGAGGATAAACACGGAAAGCAATGGAGAAGCTTGAACAGAAAATCGGATACAGCTTCAAAAACCGCGCCCTGCTCCAGACGGCCCTTACCCACAGCTCCTACGCCAACGAGCGGCACGACGCCGCGTGCCAGAGCTATGAGCGGCTGGAGTTTCTGGGCGACTCCATTCTGGGCCTGGTGACGGCGGATTTCCTCTACCACCACGAGCCCAGACTCCCCGAGGGGAAGATGACCCGGCTCCGGGCGGAGCTGGTCTGCGAGGCAAGTCTGCACAAGGTGGCCCTGGAGCTGGGCCTGGGGGCCTATATGCGCCTGGGCAAGGGCGAGGAGCACACCGGCGGCCGGGAGCGGCCCTCTATCCTTGCGGATATGGTGGAGTCCATCATTGCCGCCATGTATCTGGACGGCGGGCTTGACCGGGCCAGGGAATTTGTGCTGTCCCGGGTGCTGAACAACGTGGAGATCAGCGAGGCCCACCGCTCCGCCGACTATAAGACCGAGCTGCAGGAGCTGGTGCAGCAAAAGAGCGGGCAGCAGATCCGTTATGAGATGGTGTCCCAGTCCGGCCCGGACCACAACAAGGTCTTTACCTTCCGGGTGTCCATCAACGGTCAGAGCGCGGGAGAGGGCAGGGGCCGCACCAAAAAAGAGGCGGAGCAGATGGCCGCCTGCATGGCGCTGGAGGCGCTGAAAAAATGAGCGCCAGAGAGAGCATTATCCCGGTTTTCGTGCCCCATCTGGGCTGCCCCAACGACTGCGTTTTCTGCAATCAGCGCCGCATTTCCGGCGCACAGCAGCCCGCCACCGCCCAGACAGTTAAAGAAGCGATCAAGCAGGCAGCCGCCTTGCCCCGAAACGGGGCAAAGCGGCAACTGGCGTTTTATGGGGGCAGCTTCACAGCCATTCCGGCGGCGCAGCAGACCGCCCTTTTGTCCGCGGCGAAGGAGGCGCTGGACCGGGGAGAGATCGACGCCATTCGCCTGTCCACCCGGCCGGACGCCATTGACGCCGCCGTGTTAAAGCGGCTGCGGGACTACGGCGTGGAGACCATCGAGCTGGGCGCTCAGTCCATGAATGACGAGGTGCTGCTGCTCTCCGGCCGGGGACACAGGGCGGAGGATGTGGAAAAGGCCTCCCGACAAATTAAGGCGGCGGGCTTTCGGCTGATCCTCCAGATGATGACCGGCCTGCCCGGCGACACGGACGGGCGCAGTCTGGAGACCGCCCGGCGCATCGCGGCTTTGAAGCCCGACGGCGTGCGCATTTACCCCACGGTCATCGTGCGGGACACGGCCCTTTACGACCTGTGGCAAGCCGGCCGGTATGCGGAGCACACGGTGGAGGACGCGGTGCGCTGCTGCGCAAAGCTGCTGCCGGTCTTTGAGGCGGCGGGCATTCCGGTGATCCGCCTGGGACTGAACCCCACGGACGAGCTCTCCGGCGGCGACGCAGTGGGCGGGGCCTATCACCCGGCCCTTGGCGAGCTGGTGAAAAGCCGGATCATGCTGGAAAAAGCCAGGGCCCTTTTGCAGGGAATAGCTCCCGGCAGCGCGGTGGTTCTGGCCGTTGCACCGGGGAAAATTTCTCAGATGGTGGGGCAGCACAGGCAGAATATTCAGCGTCTCTGCACCGAATTTGGGCTTCACAGCCTGAAAGTTACAGGAAAACCCTTAAAAAATGATGAGATCGAAATAGTTTCCGTTGAAATACCGGAAAAAATATAATATAATA
>CAMGRL010000097.1 GCA_946061515.1 uncultured Clostridia bacterium | reverse complement strand
CAGACGGCAAGCCCCTGCCGGAGCTGGCCTCCAGCCTGTCCGGGACGGTGCCGCACTATGAGGCGTTCCTGGAGGCGGTGCGGCGCTCCGCTCCGGTCCCCATCGAGTTTGAGCCAATGACTGAGAACATGGACGGCTATTTTTCCTCCGAGCAGCAGCGGATCGCCCTCCGGGAAGGCATGAGCGAGGTACAGACCATTTCCGCCGCTGTCCATGAGACCGCACACAGCAAGCTCCACGACCCCAAAAAGTATGAGGCGGAGCCGACCTGGAAGATCGTGATGGTGAGTGAGGGCGGTGTCAAGCACGATTATCGCCTGGACTTCGCCACCGAAGCGGAGGCGGAACAGGCCGCCGCCGAGGAAGGCTGGCGCTATGTGGACGAGAATCAGTTTGAGTGGCGGCTGGAGGTGGAGGAAGATCTGACGGCGGTGAAACAGGCCGTCAAGAACCGCAACACCGAGGAAGTAGAGGCCGAGAGCATTTCCTATGCGGTCTGCCAGTATTTCGGCATCCAGACCGGTGAAAACAGCTTTGGCTACATCGCTTCCTGGTCCAAGGACAAGGAGCTGAAGGAGCCGCGGGCAAGTCTGGAGACCATCAACAAGACTTCCTGTGAGCTGATTAACGACATCGAGCGCAACTACAAGGAAATCTGCAAGGAGCGCGGCATTGACCTGACTGCCGCCCCGGAGCCGGAGCAGACACCCCCGCAGGCTGTGGAAGAAGTATCTCAGCCCAGCGCCGAGTACCAGGAGGCCCTGCTGGTGTTGGATGATGCCACATATCTTCATGTTCAGCCCTGCGATACCGGCTGGGACTACACGCTCTACGATGTGGCAACCATGAAGCAGATGGACGGCGGCCAGCTGGATGGACCGGACATGGGCCGTTCCGCAGCGGTCAGCCACATCTGCAAGGACCTGGGGCTGGGTGACAAATCCATCAAGTATGCGCCGCTGTCCATGATCGAGACTTTGTATGAACAGGCCAGCCAGCAGACCGCAGAAGCCGCAGCCGCCCTGCTGCCGGATGCTCAGGAACAGGCGCTGGACGAATATCCCATGCCGGACCCGGTGCTGACCCAGGACGATCTGGAGAAATGCGGCTGCCTGGACAGCGACCTTTTGCCCCTCTCCAAAGAGAGAGCCTATGAGCTGATGGAGCGTGACCTGACCGTTTACATTATCCAGGAGGGCGAAAATCCGGTGATGGCCTTTGACACCGCTGACCTGGATGCCCATGACGGTATCTTTGCCCTGCCCCGCGAGGAATGGGAGGAAAGCCCGGAGTTTGATAAGCTGGTCAAGGACCGCATGGCCCACCAGGAGGAACGGGAGCAGGCGTTTCTCTCCCACAAGGGGGACTGCTTCGCCATTTATCAGGTGAAGCACACCGACGAGCTGCGGGACATCCGCTACGAGGGCCTGGAATGGCTCCAGTCCATCGGGCAGACGGTGCAGCGGGACAACTATGAGCTGGTCTACACCGCTCCGCTGCTGCCCTCCGACCTGAAAGGCGATACCACCGAACAGCTCTTTTACCGCTTCAACAATGAACATCCCGCCGATTACCGCCATCCGTCCATGAGCGTCAGCGACATCGTTGCCATCAAGCGGGATGGCAAGGTATCCTGTCATTACTGCGACAGCTTCGGCTTTGAGCAGGTTCCCGGATTTCTGCCGGACAATCCGCTGAAAAATGCGGAAATGGCCGTGGAGGATGACTACGGTATGATCGACGGCATCATCAACAACGGCCCCAAGGAACCGACGGTGGCCCAACTGGAACAGCAGGCCCGCACCGGCCAGCCGATCTCTCTCATGGATTTGGCTGCCGCCGCCCACCGGGAGGACCGGGACAAGAAAAAGTCCGTCATGGAGCAGCTGAAAAGCCTGCCTAAGACGGAACCAAAAAAGACAGCGCAAAAAAAGAGCGCGGAAAGGGAGCTTTGATATGAACAACTTCACCTTTGAGGAAACGAACCTTCTTTGCATCTACAACACCGGCAGCCGCACCGGACTGATCGACGCTCTGGCGGAGATGCGCGGCGAGCTTTCGCCGGAGGAAACCGAGCTGCGGGAACTGACGGACAGCGCCCTGGGCAAGCTCCAGGCCATGAGTGACGCCGAGTTTGCCGAGCTGGAGCTGTTCCCGGACTTTGACGAGTAACACAATTTGTTAATCTTGTATTATGGTATGTTTTTAGAGCAACAGCAGGTTGCTTGTCGATGGAGAATCACCGTACTATAATATTATTAAAGGTGGTGATTTTAAGTGGATACAAAAGATGTAATACTTGAACTTCGAACCCGAAAAGGGTTGTCACAAGATCAACTTGCAGAACAAGTTTGTGTTACCCGGCAAGCTGTGTCTCGGTGGGAAAATGGTGAAACAATCCCGAATACCGAAACTCTAAAGTTGCTATCAGTTTTTTTTGATGTTTCTATCAATACACTCTTAGGCTCTCCGAGGCAGTTGATTTGCCAATGTTGTGGAATGCCTCTTGATGACTCTACAATCAGCAAAGAGCCAAGTGGTAGTTTTAACGAAGAATACTGTAAGTGGTGTTATTCTGACGGAAAGTTCACATATAGCAACATGGAAGATTTGATCAATTTCTGTGTGGACCACATGGCAAACGAGAATTGGCCGTCGGATCAAGTCAGAGCATATTTAACAGATATGCTGCCAAAGCTGAATTATTGGAAGCATTTAACCAATGAAAACTGAATCATAAACACAAACCCAAATAATCGCCAATAGGCAGGAAATAAAGCAGGAAATCTTTCAAGGTTTCCTGCTTTGTTTTTACTCAAAAATGAAAGGAGGAAAACAACCATGCCATTCAAAGCTGAATTTTACCGGCAGATGGCCGAACAGGTATCGACCCGGCTTGTGGGCAGCTGGAAGGAATGGACGGCCTTTCTCACTACCGCCGCCCGTCTCTACAAATATCCGTTCCATGAACAGATGATGATTTACGCCCAGCGCCCGGACGCCACCGCCTGCGCCGAGTACGACCTGTGGAATGAAAAAATGGGACGGTATGTGCGCCGTGGCTCCAAGGGTATCGCCCTGGTGGACGATTCCGGCGACAGGCCCCGCCTGCGCTATGTGTTCGATATTTCCGACACCGGGACCCGTGAACATTCCCGCACCCCCTGGCTGTGGCAGCTGGAGGAACAGCACATTGGGCCTGTGTCGGCCATGC
>CAMGRL010000096.1 GCA_946061515.1 uncultured Clostridia bacterium | reverse complement strand
CCTTGGCCTCGATGGCCTGATGCAGGCCCTCGGAATAGCGGCGGCCCAGCATCAGTCGGCCGGTGAACTCATCCACGATGATGATCTCGCCGTCTTTCACAATGTAGTCGGTATCCCGCTTCATGATGCCGTGGGCTTTCAGGGCCTGGTTGATGTGGTGGGTCAGGGTGGCGTTTTCGATGTCGGCGTAATTTTCCAGACCGAAAGCCCGCTCCGCCTTGGCGATGCCCCGGGCGGTGAGGGTGGCGGTCCTGGCCTTCTCGTCCACCACGTAGTCCGCGTCGATATCCTCGCTCTCTTCCTCTTTCTCATCCACGGAGGCGTACACCTGCTTTTTCAGCCGGCGCACAAAGTCGTCCGCCTGGCGGTACAGGTCGGTGCTCTCGTCCCCCTGGCCGGAGATGATCAGGGGCGTTCTGGCCTCGTCGATGAGGATGGAGTCCACCTCGTCCACGATGGCGAAGGCGTGTCCCCGCTGGACCATGCTCTCTTTATACAGAGCCATGTTGTCTCGCAGATAGTCAAAGCCCATCTCGTTGTTGGTGCCGTAGGTGATGTCGCAGGCGTAGGCCCGGCGGCGCTCCTCGGGCGTCAGGCCGTGGACGATCAGGCCCACGGACAGACCCATGAAGCGGTGCACCTTGCCCATCCACTCACTGTCGCGTCGGGCCAGGTAGTCGTTGACGGTGACGATGTGCACGCCCTCGCCGGTCAGGGCGTTGAGATAGGCGGGCAGGACGGCCACAAGAGTCTTGCCCTCGCCGGTCTTCATTTCAGCGATGCGGCCCTGGTGCAGGACGATGCCGCCGATGAGCTGAACGCGGAAGGGCTTCATGCCCAGCACGCGCCAGGACGCCTCCCGCACCGCGGCGAAGGCCTCCGGCAGAATGTCGTCCAGGGTCTCCCCTCCCGCAAGGCGCTGCTTGAACTCATCGGTCTTGGCGCGAAGCTCCGCGTCGCTGAGCTTGGAATAGGGGGCGTCCAGCTTTTCGATGGCGTCCGCGATCGGGTTGATCTTTTTCAGTTCACGGTCGGAATAGCTTCCGAACAATTTATCAAGAAATCCCATGTAACATGCCTTTCCGAATAGAATAGATAACTTTCCAACATTGGATTATAACATAAAATTATGAATAAAGAAAGACCTTTGGGGCTGTATCGCAAAAGAATCAAGCGGAATTTCCGGTTCCGCCGCTTGTCCTTTGGGAATTATTATGGTAGAATATGCTGTCAAAAAATGTGGCGTCGAGGAAAAGACATGGAACACAGCAAGAGACACCGTATTGTATGGAAGCTTCTGCGGCCTGTTGCCCGGCTTCTGCTGAAAATCAAATTCAATTACAGCGCCCCCACTTACGCGCCTAAAGGGCCCTTTATCGTGTTATGCAACCATGTGACCGACTGGGACCCTATCTTTGTGGGCGCGGCCTTTAAGGATCAAATGTATTTTGTCACCAGCGAGCACCTGCTGCGCCTGGGCTTTGTGTCCAAGCTCATCATGTGGCTGCAGGCCCCCATCGCCCGGCAGAAAGGCGGCAGCGCCGCCGGGGCGGTGAAGGCCATGCTCCGGGCCATGAAGGAGGGGCACAACATCGGCCTGTTCCCGGAGGGGAACCGGACCTGGGACGGCGTGACCCGGGACTTTCCCGCCTCCACCGGCAAGCTGGTGCGCAGCTGCGGCGGCACCCTTGTCACCTTCCGGCTCAGCGGCGGCTATTTTGCCAGCCCCCGCTGGGCAGGCGCTTCCACCCGCCGGGGCAGGGTGCGGGTCCAGGTGGTGGGGACCTACTCCCCGGAGGAGCTGCGGGCCATGACGCCGCTGGAGATCAACCAGCTGATCCGCCGGGACCTGTACGAGGACGCCTTTGAGGAGCAGCGAAAGCACCCCGTCCCCTATCGGGGCAAGCGCCTTGCGGAGCATCTGGAGACCCTGCTTTTCATCTGCCCCAAATGCGGCGCCATGCACCGCATGGTCAGCCGGGACGACCGCTTTGTCTGCGAAAACTGCGGCATGGAGACCCGTTTTTCTGTAAACGGCTTTTTCTCTGGCGGCAGGCTGCCCTTTGACAATGTGCGGGACTGGAACCGCTGGCAGGAGGAGCAAATCAAAAAGCGCTGCGAAAACGCCGGGGACGGCCCCATCTTTTCCGACTCGGAGCTCCAGCTCAGCCGGGTGGACTCGGCCAAAGGCAGCGAATTTCTCGGCATCGGGGACCTGGTTTTATATAAGGACCATCTGGAGCTGCCCACCGGCATCAGCCTGCCGGTGGAGGAGATCACCGGCATGTCTCTCCGTGGGCCCAGCGACCTCTACATCGGCACCGCCAACGGCAGCAGCTTTGAGCTGCATGCTGACCAGGTGCGCTGCACCGTGAAATATCTCAGCGCCTGCACCGCTTTGGGCAGCCCGGTAGGCTGCGGCGTTTGAAAAAAATAAATAAATTTTACAGTTGGGGATAGAAAGATGAACAGGCTTGGTTTTGACAACGAAAAATATGTGAAGCTCCAGTCCCAGAATATCCGTGACCGCATCTCCAAGTTCGGCGGCAAGCTGTACCTGGAGTTTGGCGGCAAGCTCTTTGACGATTTCCACGCCTCCCGGGTGCTGCCGGGCTTTGCGCCGGACAGCAAGGTGAAGATGCTGCTGGAGATGAAGGACGAGGCGGAGATCGTCATCGCTATTTCCGCTGACGACATTGAGCGCAGCAAGCGCCGGGGCGACCTGGGCATCACCTATGACGACGACACCCTGCGCCTGATCGACGCTTTCCGGGGCATCGGGCTTTACATCGGCAGCGTGGTCATCACCCACTACCGGGGCCAGGCCATTGCGGACAAGTTCATCAAGCGCCTGGAGACCCTGGGCATCCGGGTATACAAGCACTATATCATCCCGGACTACCCCTCCAACATCCCCCTGATCGTGTCCGAGGAGGGCTTCGGCAAAAACGATTATATTGAAACGGAACGGAGCCTTGTGGTGGTCACCGCCCCCGGCCCCGGCAGCGGCAAAATGGCCACCTGCCTGAGCCAGCTCTACCACGAGCACAAGCACGGCGTCAGCGCGGGCTACGCCAAGTTTGAGACCTTCCCCATCTGGAACCTGCCCTTGAAGCACCCGGTGAACCTGGCCTATGAGGCCGCCACCGCCGATCTGGACGATGTGAACATGATCGACCCCTTCCACCTGGAGGCCTACGGCGTCACCACGGTGAACTACAACCGGGACGTGGAGATCTTCCCGGTGCTGGAGGCCATGTTCAAGCGCATCTACGGGGAGAG
>CAMGRL010000095.1 GCA_946061515.1 uncultured Clostridia bacterium | reverse complement strand
TCATGGTCGGGATATTTTTTCTACTCAAAAGGTCATTTGTGCGGTGTTGCCATAATATTCGACAAGGTAGTAAGGAAAAAGAACAGAATAATTTTCATCATTTTACTGATGCTGTTGGTAAAGTTACAGCTGATGTTTCTCAGAATGTAGGGAAAGCTGCTGTTTATGTTGCGAATAAGACAAAGGATATTGGGGTCAAATCAAAAGAAGCAGTTATGAATGCAGTCGACCAAAACGGAAACGGCGAAATCGACATTGAAGATGTAATTGTTATGGGGCTCAAAGTGCCCGGAATCCGTATCGACAGGGCCAATTTTCTTCAAAAAGAATTGCAGAAATATTTTCCACAGGAGATTATTGATGATGCCATAGCACATAATCCCCTTCACGCGGAAATCCCTTCTGATGTTGTTGATAAGATTGCGGACGAAGTAATCAAATACGAAAGAGCCTGTGTTTCGGGCATTTCGGCTGCTCTGGGTGCCCCCGGCGGTATTGCAATGGCTGCTACCATCCCTGCCGATATTGCGCAGTACTACGGATATATGCTCCGCGCCACACAAAAGTTGATGTACCTATATGGCTTTCCCGAGATTGATACTAAAGAAAAGGGCCAGAAGTTTGACTCGGAAACAATTAATATTTTAATCATTTGTATGGGCGTCATGTACGGTGCGGCTGGCGCAAATAATGCGTTACATGCTTTGGCAAAGGCTTTGGCCTCCGGCGTAGAAAAACAGTTGCTTCGTAGTGCGCTTACCAAGGGAACGATTTATCCTATCGTAAAAAATGTGGCAAAGTGGTTCAGCGTGAAAATGACAAAAGAAGTATTTGCGGTTTTCTTTAAAAAAGCAATTCCGGTTGTTGGCGGCGTTATAGGTGGAGGTATTACTTTCCTATCTTTCAAGCCCTGCTGTGATAAGCTGAAGGCGTCCCTGCAGAATACCATGTTGAGTAATCCAAACTATAACCCAACAGAGGAAGATAATCTGATCATAGTTGACCAGGAGATCACCCGGGAAACAGAACTTTCTGGTGTTTAATTTGGCAGAAACAGTGTTTCAAAGCTGATATGGCTTATGTTTAAAGTCCTGACGTTTTAGACTATTCGCCAAGCAGGAAAGGACGTCTCCAAGTTCGGAGCCGTCCTTTTCCTTATTTGTTCTTATCCCCCGGTTTAAAGAGCAGGGCTACGATCAGACCAAAGAACACAGCCGCGCAGATGCCCCCGGCGGCGGCGGTAAAGCCGCCGGTAAAGGCACCCAGCAGCCCGCTTTCGGCTACGGCCTTTTTCACACCCTTGGCCAACAGATTGCCGAAGCCCGTCAGAGGCACCGTGGCCCCCGCCCCGGCCCAGTCCGCCAGGGGCTGGTATACACCAACAGCCCCCAGCACCACGCCTAAAACCACATACAGCGTCAAAATCCGCGCCGGGGTCAGCTTGGTGTAGTCGATGAGCAGCTGGCCGAAAACGCACAGCGCTCCGCCCACGGCAAAAGCTTTGATATATTCAAACAGAAGATTCATCTCAAACCCCGCTTTCAATTGCCACGGCATGGCAGATCCCCGGAATACTGTCCCCCTGCTGGGCGCTGGTGGGGGACATCAGCGCGCCGGTGGACGCCACCAGCACCCGCTGCCATACGCCCTTGTTCATGGCCTCCAAAATATGCCCGCCCAGCACCGAGGCACAGCAGCCGCAGCCGGAACCGCCGCAGCCCACGTTCTGGGTGTTCAGGTCGAACATGAGCACCCCGCAGTCCATATACCGGGCGTCCAACTCCACCCCATCGGCCCGGAAAAGGGCCTGCAGAATGTCGTGGCCCTGGGCCCCCAGGTCGCCGGTGAAGATGGCGTCATAGTAGTTGGGACTGCGCCCGGTCTCGGTGAAGTGGGCCTTCAGCGTCTCATAGGCGGCGGGAGCCATGGCGCTGCCCATGGAATTGGCGTCCTTGATCCCCGCGTCAACGATCATCCCCGTGGTGACGTGGGTGATCTTTGGCCCCTGGCCCCCGGCGGCAAGGATCACCGCCCCGGCCCCCGTCACCGTCCACTGGGCGGTGGGGGTGCGCTGGCCGCCGTATTCCAGCGGGAAGCGGAACTGCCGCTCCGCCGAGCAGAAATGGGAGCCGGTGAGGGCGCAGGCCTTTGCGGCAAAGCCCCCGTCGATCATCATGGCCGCCAGACCCAGGGACTCCGCCATGGTGGAGCAGGCCCCGTACACGCCCATGTAGGGCGCTTTGCAGTCCTTCATGGCAAAGGCGGAGCTGACGCACTGGTTCAAAAGGTCTCCGGAGAAAATGTAGTCCAGATTCTCCGGCGCAAGCTCCGCCTTGCCGCAGGCGATCTGAAAGCACTGCTTGATCATGTGGCTCTCCGCCTTCTCCCAGGACTTCTCGCCGAAATAGGAGTCGTCGGAGATGTAGTCAAAGCAGCCCTTCAGCGGCCCTTCGCCCTCCTTCTGCCCCACAACACCGGCGTAGCCGATCACCGCAGGCGGCGTGGACAGCATCACCGTCTGCCTGCCAAGTCTTATTCCCATGGTTAAAACCTCGTTTCCCAATGATATGGGAATATCTTTCCCATGAAATGAAAAAATATGACAGGCATATTGACAAATACCCCCCTGGGGTATAATATACAGATACCCCCTGGGGGTATATTGCGACAAAAGGAGCCGCTTATGGAACAAAAGGAATGTTGCTGCTGCAGCGGCAGAACCAAGGAGCGGAGCGCGGAGGAAGTGAAAAAGCTCATCCACCGCCTGAACCGCATTGAGGGGCAGATCCGGGGCATCCGGGGCATGTTGGAGAAAAACGCCTATTGTGTGGACATTCTGGGCCAGGTCTCCGCCGCCAACGCCGCGCTGAATGCCTTTGGAAAGGAGCTGCTGGCGGAGCATATCCGCACCTGCGTTGCGCAGGATATCAGAGAGGGCAGGGACGAGACCATCGAGGAGCTGGTGAACACCCTGCAAAAGATGATGAAGTGAGAGGAAAAGAATGAAGCAATATAACGTAACGGGCATGAGCTGCGCGGCCTGCAGCGCCCGGGTGGAAAAGGCGGTGTCCAAGGTGCCGGGGGTGACTTCCTGCTCTGTCAGCCTGCTGACCAACTCCATGGGCGTGGAGGGCACGGCTGCACCGGCTGAGATCATCGCTGCCGTGGAGGAGGCGGGCTACGGGGCCAGTGAGAAGGGCGCCGCCGCCGAAAAAAGCAGCAGCGCGGACCGGGAGGAGGCCCTGAAGGACAGGGATACCCCGCTGTTAAAGCGCCGCCTGATCTGGTCGGTGGGCTTTCTGCTGATTCTGATGTATTTCTCCATGGGCCATATGATGTGGGGCTGGCCGCTGCCGCCCTTTTATACCGATAACCATGTGGCCATGGGGCTGACCCAGCTTCTGCTCACGGTGATCATCATGGTGATCAACCAGAAGTTTTTTATCAGCGGCTTTAAGAGCCTGT
>CAMGRL010000094.1 GCA_946061515.1 uncultured Clostridia bacterium | reverse complement strand
CTCCGGCCGCTGCCGCTGCTCGGAGCGGGATATCCGCCGCTATCACAGCCGGATCTCCGGCCCGCTGCTGGACAGGATTGACATTATCGTGGAGGTCCCGGCCCTGGACTTTGAAGAGCTGAAGCGCCGCGCCCCGGCGGAGAGCTCCGCGGAGATCAAAAAGCGGGTGGACGCAGCCCGGAGCATACAGCGCCGCCGCTATCAGGACGACGGCAGCATGTGCAACGCCCATATCGGCAGCCGTGAGCTGCGGGACTTCTGCGCTCTGTCGGCGGAGTGCGAGGAGCTGATGCACGATGCCTTTGACGCCATGGGTCTCTCCGCCCGGAGCTATGACCGCATCCTCCGCGTGGCCCGCACCATCGCGGATCTGGAAGGAGAAAAGGACATCGGCGTTTCCCACATCGCCGAGGCCATACAGTACAGAACCTATGATTTCAGGGAGAACGACAGATGAACGACATTATATTACTCAAGCTGGGCGAGATCGTGCTCAAGGGTCTCAACCGGAAATCCTTTGAACAGAAGCTGATGAGCAATGTGCGCCGCAGGCTGGAGCCTGTCGGCAAGTTCCGGGTCTACTGCCTCCAGTCCACGGTGTATGTGGAAGCGGAGGAGGACGGCGCGGACATGGATGCCGCCTTCGAGGCCCTGAAAAAGGTCTTTGGCGTGATTAAACTGAGCCGGGCCGCCGCCTGTGAAAAGGACAAGGACGCCATAGCAAAGCTGGCGATCGAGTATCTCCGTGAGGACATGGAGCGGGTCAGAAGCTTCAAGGTGGAGTCCAAGCGCAGCGACAAGAGCTTCCCCATGACCAGCATTGAGCTGAGTCAGTATGTGGGCGGCCTGCTGGCGGAGGCCTATCCCAATGTGCAGGTGGATGTGCATGAGCCGGAGCTCACCGTCCATCTGGAGGTACGGGACCTGGCCGCCTATGTCCACGCCACCCCTGTGCCCGGCGCAGGCGGAATGCCCGTGGGCTCCAACGGCGTGGCGGTGACGCTGCTCTCCGGCGGAATCGACAGCCCGGTGTCCACCTACATGATCGCAAAGCGGGGCGTGCGCCTGATCCCGGTGCACTTCTTCTCCTTCCCCTACACCTCCCAGCAGGCAAAGGACAAGGTGGTGGACTTGGGGCGTCAGCTCACCGAATACTGCGGCAGAATGACCCTGGAAGTGGTGCCTTTTACCCATATCCAGGAGGAGATCCGGGACAAATGCCCGGAGGAATATTTTACGCTCATCATGCGCCGCTTTATGATGCGCATTGCCAAGCGCATTGCGGACGCCAACGGCGCAAAGGCCGTGGTCACCGGCGAAAATCTGGGCCAGGTGGCAAGCCAGACCATGGAGGCCATGGCCTCCACCCAGGCGGTCATTGACATGCCTGTGCTCCAGCCCCTCATCGGCATGGACAAGGAGGAGATCGTGACCCTGGCCCGGAAGATCGGCACCTTTGAGACCTCCATTTTGCCCTATGAGGACTGCTGCACCGTGTTTACCCCCAGGCACCCCCGTACCCACCCCAAGCTGAAAGATGTGGAAGCGGCGGAGAGCGCGCTGGATATGGACGCTTTGGTGGAAGAGGCGGTAAAGGGCATAGAAAGGATCAGGCTTGACCATGAGTAAAGCATACGATACGGAAATACTTTCCGTGGGTACAGAGCTGCTCTTGGGCCATGTGACCAATACCGACGCCCGGGACATCTCCGAAATGCTGTCCAAAATCGGCGTCAACGTGCGCTATCACACCGTGGTGGGGGACAACCCCCAGCGGCTGGAGGACTGCGTAAAGGTGGCAAAGGAGCGGGCGGATATCATCATCACCACCGGCGGCCTGGGTCCTACCTGCGACGATCTGACCAAGCAGATCCTGGCCAGAGCCTTCGGCCTGGAGCTTGTACGGAACGAGGCGGAGTATCAGGGCCTGTACGAGTATATCCAGACCGGCAGAATGTTTACCCCCAACAACTTCCAGCAGGCCATGCTGCCGGAGGGCTGCACGGTATTTCACAACGAATGGGGCACCGCCCCGGGCTGCGCCTTTGAAAAGGACGGAAAAACGGTCATCATGCTCCCCGGCCCGCCCAAGGAGTGCAACGCCATGTTCCGCGCCTGCGTCATCCCCTATCTGCAAAAGTTTGCCGACGGGGAGATCGTCTCCCATTCCCTGCGCATTTTCGGCCTGGGGGAGAGCACGGTGGACCAGATGTTCCGGGACGAGATGAACGCCATGACCAATCCCTCCATGGCCCCCTACGCCAAGGAGTGCGACTGCCTTCTGCAGGTGACCGCCAAGGCGGAGACCCGGGAAGAGGCGGAGGAGATGCTGAAGCCCGTCATCGCCCATGTGAAAGAAAAGCTGGGTGAGTATGTGTACGGCATGGACGTGGAGTGCGTGGAAGAGGCGGTGATCGGCCTGCTGCGGGAAAAGCACATGCGCTTTGCCGCGGCGGAGAGCTGCACCGGCGGCGACATTGCCGGCCGCTTCACCGAGATCCCCGGGGCCAGCGAATTTTTCCTGGGCGGCGTGGTGACTTACACCAACGAAGCCAAGGCAAAGCTCCTGGGCATTGACCCGGCCCTGATCGAGGAGAAGGGCGCCGTTAGTTTTGAAGTAGCCAAGGAGATGGCCGAACGTGTGCGCGCTCTGCTGGGCAGCGACATCGGCGTGGGCGTCACCGGCCTTGCCGGCCCTGACGGGGACGGCGTACACGAGGTGGGCACGGTGTTTGTCTCCCTGGCCACAGCGGAGCAGACCTGGGTCAAGGAGCTGCACATGGGCACTTTCCGCACCCGCAGCTTCATCCGCCGCATGGCCGGAAACCATGTCTACGACATGATGCGCCGTTACCTGACGGGGCTGAATGTCATATAAGTAATAAATGTCATTCTGACGCGAAGAATCCCGTAAACAGAAGCAGAACCTTCTGAATACGGGATTCTTCGTCGTTTCACAATTCATTCAGGATGACAGCATTTTTGGGCGCGGCAGGCGGGCGGGGGCAAGCCCCGCCCCTACGGCCAGACTAAAATAGATGCGTAGGGGCCGCCCTGTGTGGCGGCCCGCAAAAAGGCTCCCCATTAGGGGGAGCTGTCGAGCGTTAGCGAGACTGAGGGGGGTACTGGCGCAGTTTCCGCTTCCAACAAGCCCCCCTACCGTCATTTGCTTCGCAAATGCCACCTCCCCCTCCAGGGGGAGGCTTGAAAGCGGGCGGGGAAACCCTGCCCCTACGGCCCGACCGTAGGGGCGCATCACGATGCGCCCGCAAAAAGGCTCCCCTTGTCAGGGGAGCTTAAGTGAGGCTCGAAATCTTTGATTTCGCTAAGCCGAACTTACGCCTGTGGTGGGCTGCCCGGAGGGCAGACTGGGGGGGAGTCAAAGGCCGTGATGAGGCAAACCCCTCCGCCTCACTGCGTTCGGCACCTCCCCTGTCAGGGGAGGCTGTACGGTGCGCGGCAAAAGCCTTCCCCTTGAGTAAACGCTGATTAAAACTATCGAACACGGAAGAAATATGGTAA
>CAMGRL010000093.1 GCA_946061515.1 uncultured Clostridia bacterium | reverse complement strand
GGCAGGGTGTTTGTAATCATGCGCGTATTTTATCTCTTGTTCTTCATCATCAGCATGTCGCCGTAGACAGGCGTGGGGATGCCGAAGCCGCCGTGGACGGCGATGACCTGGCCGGTGGTGAACTCCGCGTCGGCAAGGTACAGAACTGCGTCCGCGATCTCCTGGGGCTCGCCCATTCTGCGGATGGGGGTGTGCTTGAGGAAGAACTCCTGGAACTCGGGGGACAGGTTGTTCTTCACGGCCTCCGTGGCGGTCATGCCGGGGCAGACCACGTTGCAGGTCACGTTGTACATGGCGGCGTGAACAGCGATCATCTTGCTCATGTGGATGATGCCTGCCTTGGAGGTGCCGTAGGCCAGTTGGCTGGTGTCGGGGGTCAGACCGGCGACGGAGCCGATGTTGATGATGGCGCCGGACTTCTGGGCGATCATGGCTTTCTCCAGAACTCTCTGGGAGGCCAGGAAAACGGTGGAGAAGTGGGCGTCCACATAGCGGGCAAAGGCCTCGTAGTCGGTGTCGAAGATGGTCTTGTCCTGCAGGGGGCTGGTGCCGCCGAAGTTGTTGACCAGAATGTCAATGCGGCCTTCCTGCGCGGCAACCGTGTCGATCATGTTGATGATGCTCTCTTTGTCATAGGCCTCAAAGTAGACGGTCTTGACATCCAGACCTCTGGCGTTGAGGGCTGCGGTCTTCTCGTTGCCCACTTCCAGATTGCGGCAGGCCATGTATACTCTGGCGCCGGCCTGGGCCAGGGTCTCCACGCAGGCATAGCCGATACCTCTGGTGGATGCGGTGACAATGGCGACTTTTCCGTTAAGCTTACCCATAGTTTTTCTTCCTTTCTCTAAAATAAAGTGTGTTTGCAGGTCTTTCACCTGTTGGTTGTGATAATCATAACAAACTCAAAGCGCCGTTTCAACAAAAAATTGAAGTGTTTCGGCCTGCGGTAAAGAGGTTGAGCGAAAGCGCGGGGTTTTCCTCCAATCAAATTTAATTTTTTGACATTTTACGTCAAAATGACAGAAAGTAAAAAAGGGAGGCTTCCCGGTACGGGAGCCTCCCTTTTGGAAGATGAGTTTTGAAGTTCAGCCATCGATGGTGGAGATGCCCAGGGTGGTCTCCTCCAGCACGTCCAGCAGAACGCGGACAGTGTCCAGCGCGGTAAAGACGCTGACGTTGTTTTCCACCGCGCACTGGCGGATGGCGTGGCCGTCGGACAGCAGGTCGTGGTCGCTGACATCCCGGGTGTTGATCACATAGGTCACATAGCCCTGACGGATGCTGTCCAGAATTTCGGTATAGCCCTCGCTGATCTTCCGGCGCACTCTTGTGCGGATGCCGTGGGCTTTGAGAAATTCCGCCGTGCCTCTGGTGGCCTCAATGTTGAAGCCCATGTTGTAGAAGCGGCGAACCAGGGGCAGGGCCTCTTCCTTGTCGCAGTCGGCCACGGTGACAAAGACCGTGCCGTAATTCATCACGTTCATGCCCGAGGCCTGCAGGGCCTTGAACAGGGCTCTGGTCATGCTCTTGTCGTAGCCGATGGCCTCGCCGGTGGACTTCATCTCCGGGGACAGGTAGGCGTCCAGCCCGCTGAGCTTGGAGAAGGAGAAGGCGGGCACCTTTACATAGTGGCGCTGCTTTTCCTCGGGGTAGCGGATGTTCAGGCCCTGCTCCTTCAGGCTCTTGCCCAGAATGACCAGGGTGGCGATGTCCGCCAGACTGTAGCCCGTGGCCTTGGACAGGAAGGGAACCGTGCGGGAGGAGCGGGGGTTGACCTCGATAATGAACACGTTCTCGTTTTTATCCACGATGAACTGGATGTTATAAAGGCCGATGATGCCGATGCCCAGACCCAGCTTCTCCGTGTAGTCCAGGATGGTCTCGCGGACCTTCTGGGAGATGCTGAAGGGCGGGTAGACGCTGATGGAGTCGCCGCTGTGGATGCCGGTGCGCTCCACCAGCTCCATGATGCCGGGGACGAAAACGTCCGTCCCGTCGCACACGGCGTCTACCTCAACCTCTTTGCCCTGGATGTACTTGTCCACCAGGACGGGCTTGTCCTCGTCCACCTCAACGGCGGTTTTCAGGTAGTGGCGCAGCTGCTCCTCGTCGGCCACGATCTGCATGGCCCTGCCGCCCAGAACGAAGCTGGGGCGCACCAGCACCGGGTAGCCGATCTGCTCGGCGGCCTTTACGCCGTCCTCAATATTGGTGACAGCCCGTCCCTGGGGCTGGGGGATGTTCAGCTCCTCCAGGATCTTTTCAAAGCTGTCCCGGTTCTCCGCCCGCTCGATGGCCTGGCAGTCTGTGCCGATGATCTTTACGCCCCGCTCCATCAGCGGCTGGGCCAGGTTGATGGCGGTCTGCCCGCCCAGAGAGGCGATAACGCCCACGGGCTTTTCCATCAGGACGATGTTCATCACGTCCTCGGCGCAGAGGGGCTCGAAATACAGCTTGTCGGAGCAGGTGTAGTCGGTGGAGACGGTCTCCGGGTTGTTGTTGATGATGATGGCCTCGTAGCCCGCCTTTTTGATGGTGCTGACGGCATGGACGGTGGAATAGTCAAACTCCACGCCCTGGCCGATGCGGATGGGGCCGGAGCCCAGGACAACCACCTTTTTCCGGTCGGACACGATGGATTCGTTCTCCTGCTCGTAGGTGGAGTAGAAATAGGGGATGTAGCTTTCAAACTCCGAGGCGCAGGTGTCGATCATTTTGTAAACCGGCATGATGCCCTTGGCGATGCGCTTTTTATACACATTCAGCTCGCTGGTGTTCCAGAAGTCCGCAATGGCCCTGTCGCAGAAGCCCATGCGCTTTGCGTCGGCCAGCACGGCCATATCCCAGGGGTGGCGGCGAAGCTCCTCCTCTTCCAGCACGATGTTGCGCAGCTTTTCGATGAACAGCAGGTCGATCTGGGTGGCGTCGGCGATCAGGCCCATGTCCATGCCGTTTCTCAGCAGCTGGGCAATGGCGTAGATCCTATCGTCGGTGCCCTGAGACACATAGCGCAGCAGCTCGTCGGACTTCATGCTGTCAAATTTTTTCATGTGCAGGTGGTATACGCCGATCTCCAGAGAGCGGATGGCCTTCAGCAGGCTCTCCTCAATGGTGCGGCCCACGCTCATCACCTCGCCGGTGGCCTTCATCTGGGTGCTGAGCCGGTTGTCGGCGGAGGCGAACTTGTCAAAGGGGAAGCGGGGCATTTTGGTGACCACATAGTCCAGGGTGGGCTCAAAGGCGGCGGGGGTGTTGGCGATGGGGATCTCGTCCAGGGTCATGCCCACGCTGATCTTGGCGGACACTCTGGCGATAGGGTAGCCGCTGGCCTTGGAGGCCAGGGCGGAGGAGCGGGAGACGCGGGGGTTGACCTCGATCAGATAGTACTGGAAGGAGTGTGGGTCCAGGGCAAACTGGACGTTGCAGCCGCCCTCGATCTTCAGCGCCCGGATGATCCGCAGGGCGCTGTCCCGCAGCATATGGTATTCCTTGTTGGTCAGGGTCTGGGAGGGGCAGACCACAATGGAGTCGCCGGTGTGGATGCCCACCGGGTCGATGTTCTCCATGTTGCAGATGGTGATGGCGGTGTCGTTTGCGTCCCGCATCACCTCGTATTCGATCTCCTTGTAGCCCTTGATGCTCTT
>CAMGRL010000092.1 GCA_946061515.1 uncultured Clostridia bacterium | reverse complement strand
AACGACACCGGCAACCGCCACAGCCCTACCGTTATCGCCGCCGCCATCACCAGTCAGACCGGAAAGGCGAAGCTCCCTACCCACATTGAGCTGTCCGGCCGCAGCGTGGGCCTGAACCGGGACAGCGTTATCCTGCTGGAGCAGATCCGCACACTGGATAAATCCCGGCTCCGCGAGCGCATGGGCCGTCTGGACGAGAGCACCATGAGCGCCGTGGACAACGCCCTGGCCGTCAGCTTCGGGCTTAACGGATGATATAAATATTTTCTCTCCCCCGTTCATAACCTGAGCAGGGGAGATTTAATTTCCGCGTGGGTGAGGGTAAGTCTCTCCCCGACATCATTGTTATGGGGTGCATCCGTAGGGGCGACCCTTGCGGTCGCCCGTGTTGGACATTGTCGGAAACAGAGAGGCGGAAAGTTTTATGGCGGAATATCCGATATACATAATGGGAAAAAGGGCCGGGCGGCTCTGCGCGCAGAAGCAGGGACTGTATACCCTGTTCACCGCCAGAGCCTGCGGGACCGAGCCTGTGTTTCTGCAGGTATACGGCGGAGGAAAAAGCGCCCCTCTTGGGCGGCTGCTGCCCCGGGGCGGGGAGCTGTTTTTGTCCAGGCGCATGACCAGAAACGATATGCGCTGCTGGCCGGAGAACATTGAATATGCCGGGGACAGGAATCCCGCCGGGGAAAAGCGCAGTCAAGCACTGGATTCGCCTCCGCAGGAGGCCGGAAAGACGAAAACAGACGAGAAAGACCGGGTCTGGTACGCACAGCGAAACGGGGTCCTGCTCTGCCCCGGCGAGGGGCTGATCGCCCTGCCTGCGGCGCTGCGGGACAAAAGAGGCGTTTTATCCCGTATTCGCGTTATCAACGGTAAGGAATATCTTGTTTTCAGACGGTAAATAGAGTATAATATTTACCCCAATGAGATACAGAAATGGAAAAAGAGGATGATTTACTTATGCTGATGACCGATCTGATCGCGAAAAAGCGGGACGGTGGGGAACTGTCCACCGAAGAGATCAATTACATGATAAAAAATTATACCCACGGCCTGATCCCGGACTACCAGATGTCCGCCATGTGCATGGCTATCGTGCTGCAGGGTATGAATGACCGGGAGACCCTGGACATGACCATAGCTATGGTCCACTCCGGCGAGACTCTGGATCTGAGCCCTATCAGCGGCGTCAAGGCCGACAAACACTCCACCGGCGGCGTGGGCGACAAGACCAGCCTGATTCTCTGCCCCATGGTGGCCGCCTGCGGCGTGAAGATCGCCAAGATGTCCGGCCGGGGCCTGGGGCACACCGGCGGCACCATCGACAAGCTGGAGAGCTTCCCAGGCTTTGTCACCGGCATTTCCGAGGAGGAGTTTTACGCCAACGTCAACCGTTACGGCATCGCCATCGCCGGGCAGACCGCCGATCTGGTGCCTGCCGACAAAAAGCTCTACGCTCTCCGGGACGTGACCGGCACCGTCCCCTCCATCCCCCTGATCGTCAGCTCCATCATGTCCAAAAAGCTGGCTGCCGGAGCCGACGTCATTGTGCTGGACGTGAAATGCGGCAGCGGCGCCTTTATGAAAACTTCCGAGCAGGCCCATGAGCTGGCCCGGGGCCTGACAAGGGTAGGCCGCCTGGCGGGCAAGCGCTGCGCCGCCGTCATCACCGACATGGATCAGCCTTTGGGCTGCGCCGTGGGCAACGCGCTGGAGGTCAAGGAGGCCATCTCCGTTCTGAAGGGCGAGACCAAGGGTGAGCTCCTGGAGCTGTGCCTGGCCCTGGGCGCATGTATTCTCACCGAGGCGGGCCTTGCCGCCGATGACCGGGCAGCAAGGGAGATGCTGCAAACCGCCATCGACAACGGCAGCGCCCTGAAAAAGCTGGCCGACCTGGTCTCCGCCCAGCACGGTGACAGCCGGGCCGTGTACGACACTTCCCTGCTGCCTGAGGCCAGACTGAAGCTGGAAGTCCCCTGTGAAAAGAGCGGCTATGTCTCCCGCATTCAGGCCGAGCAGGTGGGGCTGGTGTCCATGCACCTGGGCGGTGGCCGGGCCACCAAGGACAGCGGGATCGACCTTGCCGTGGGCGCGGTGCTGCATAAAAAGGTGGGCGACTATGTCCACGCCGGTGAAAGTCTGGCCACCGTCCACGCCAACGACGCCGCCAAAGGTCGGGAGGCCGTGCATCTGCTCCGCGGCTGCTACACCCTCAGCGACGAGGCCATCGACCGTCCTCTGTTCATCAAGGGCATTGTCCGCTGACGGGGTGTGAAGATGGATAAACCGGTGACAGAGGAGGCCATGCTCGCTCCCGGCGTAGTGATCTGCGGCGATGTGACCCTGGAAAAGGACGTGAATGTCTGGTACGGCGCTGTGCTCCGGGGCGACAACGGCCCCATCCGGGTGGGAGAAGGCACAAACATTCAGGATAACTGCGTGCTCCACGACAAGACCACCATCGGCAAATTCTGCACCATCGGCCACGGCGCGGTGGTCCACGGCTGTACCGTGGGCGATTACAGTCTGATCGGCATGGGCGCGGTGGTGCTCTCCGGGGCCAGAATCGGCCCGCACTGCCTGGTGGGCGGCGGAGCCGTGGTGACCGGCAAGACCGTCGCGCCAGAGGGCTCCATGCTGCTGGGAAATCCCGCAAAAGTCACCCGGAGGCTGACCAAAAAGGAGCGGGAGTATATTCAAGGCAACGCCGAGTATTACATCAAAAAAGCAGAACAATTTAAATAAACAGAGATGAAACACCCCGTAACGCAGCCTCTTGCTCTGCGTTACGGGGTGTTTTTTTGCGTGTTGGCCGCATAAGGCGGGGTTATGGGGCGTATCCGTAGGGGCGGCCCTGCGTGGCCGCCCGGGAAGGACACCTCATCCGGCCCTCCGGGCCACCTTCCCCTTAAAGGGGAAGGCTTTGTGCGGGCGCACCCCACAACCCATTTGTAGGGGCGATTCACGAATCGCCCGCCTGCTGCGCCAAAAACGCTGTCATCCTGAGTGAATTGCAGGCCTGTCGTGATGCAGGCACGCAAACGGCAATTGCGGCAAGGTGTAAGCGAAGGATCCCGTATGGTAACGCGTGATGTTCTATTCACGGGATTCTTCACCGCTCTGCGGTTCAGAATGACAGGTGTTTTTTTGCGGGCCGCCACACAGGGCGGCCCCTACGGCGTTTATTTTTTGTGCCCAGGCAAAATCAAATAAAAAATCCTCCGTCGCAGGAGAGGATCTGTCCGGTGGTGTAGGTGGCGTCCTGGGCCAGATACAGCACCGCGCGGGCGATCTCCTCCGGGTGGCCCAGGCGGCCCATGGGGATCACATCCCGGGCCAGACTGTCCAGCGTCTCCTGCCCCAAAACCTGCACCATGTCCGTGTCGATGACGCCGGGAGTGATGCAGTTGACCCGGATATTGCTGGGGGCAAGCTCCGCCGCCAATGACCGGGTCAGGCCGATAATGGCGTGCTTGGTGGCAGAATAGGCCGTCTCGCAGGAGGCGCCGTGGGTGCCCCAGATGGAGCTGATATTCACAATGCAGCCCTCGTGCTCGTGGAGCATGTTGGGCAGCACCGCCTGGGTGCAGTTAAAGCAGCCCCCCAGATTCACCGAGAAGATGTGCTGCCAGTATTCCGGCTCGATAT
>CAMGRL010000091.1 GCA_946061515.1 uncultured Clostridia bacterium | reverse complement strand
ACCATCTCTTTCTTGACGGTAGGAGGATTCGTCTGCTTAACTTACTGACATTGCCTGAACAGGCTGGTTTTTTCTTTTTATTTACTTTTTGCCGCCGTGTATTCTCTGCTGGAAGCGGTCCTTCCCACCGTTTTTGGGGATGCTGGTGGGGTAGCCGCCGCCGAAGCAGGCGGTGCAGAAGCCCTCATCCGTATCTCCCGCAAGGCGAACCACATGCTCCATGCTCAGATAACCCAGGGAGTCCACGCCGATGATCTGGGCGATCTCCTCTACGCTGTGGTGGTTTGCGATCAGCTTTTCCTCGTCGTCAATATCGGTGCCGTAATAGCAGGGCTTGACAAAGGGAGGGGCGCTGACCCGCATATGGATCTCCTTCGCGCCCGCCCGGCGCAGCAGCTCAATGGTGCGGCGGCAGGTGGTGCCGCGGACGATGGAGTCGTCGATCATCACGACCCGCTTGCCCTCCACCACGGCGCGGATGGGGTTGAGCTTGATGTTTACGCCCGTCTCCCGCATGGACTGGTCCGGGGAGATGAAGGTGCGGCCGATATATTTGTTCTTGGTAAAGCCGATGGCGTAGGGGATGCCGGATTCCTCCGCATAGCCCAGGGCGGCGTCCAGACCGGAGTCGGGCACGCCGATCACCACGTCCGCCTCCACAGGGTGCTCCTGGGCCAGGAAGGCCCCGGCCCGTTTTCTGGCCAGGTTGACGCTGCATCCGTCGATAACGGAATCGGGCCGCGCAAAATAGATGAACTCAAACACGCACATGCTCCGCTTACCCGTATCGCAGTGGCTCCGGTCCAGCTTGATGCCTTCCGTGGTGACAATGACGATCTCTCCGGGCAGCAGGTCCCGCTCAAACACGGCGCCCACCGCGTCCAGCGCACAGGATTCGGAGGCAAAGACGATCTCTCCGTCCTGCCGCCGGCCCATGCACAGAGGCCGGAAGCCGTGGGGGTCCCGGGCGGCGATGAGCTTTGTGGGAGAGGAGATGACCAGAGAATAGGCCCCCTCGATCCGGTTCATGGCGGCGGAGACAGCGGCCTCGATGGAGCCGCAGCGCAGCCGTTCCTGAACGACGATATAGGCGATGACCTCGGAGTCGGTGCTGGTGTGGAAGATGGAGCCCTGCTTTTCCAGCTGGTCCCGCAGCTCCATGGAGTTGGTCAGGTTGCCGTTGTGGGCAAGAGCCATGCGGCCCTTGTGGTGGTTGATGACCAGGGGCTGGACATTGCGCTTGTTGTCCGAACCGGTGGTGGCGTAGCGCACGTGGCCCACCACGATGTTGCCCAGGCCCAGCGTGGCCAGATGCTCCGGGGTGAACACCTCGTTGACCAGGCCCGTGTCCCGGTAAGAGGTGAACACGCCGTCATCGTTGATGACGATGCCGGCGCTCTCCTGGCCCCGGTGCTGGAGGGCAAAAAGGCCATAGTAGGCAAGGGAGGCCAGATCGGCGGTCTGGTGGGAAAAGATGCCAAAGACGCCGCATTCTTCGTGAATGTGGCGTTCTTTTGTCATGGTCAGATCACTGTGCGTCATGGTCTACGAGCCTCTTCATAATTTCGGCGTAGGCGTCCTCCACACCGCCCAGGTCACGGCGGAATCTGTCCTTATCCAGTTTTTCATGGGTCTCGGCGTCCCAAAGGCGGCAGGTATCGGGGCTGATCTCGTCAGCCAGAACGATAGTGCCGTCGGTCAGGCGGCCGAACTCCAGCTTGAAGTCCACCAGAATAACGCCGCACTCTGCCCACAGGGCCTTCAAAAAGTCGTTTACGCGGAAAGCGTAGTCCTTGATGGTCTCGATCTCCTCGGCGGTGGCCAGCTTCAGGGCCAGGGCGTGGTAGCTGTTGAGCAGGGGATCGCCCAGCTCGTCATTCTTATAAGAAAACTCTATGGTAGGCGCGTCAAAAACGATGCCCTCCTCCACGCCGTAGCGCTTGGCGAAGGAACCGGCGGAAATATTGCGGATGATGACCTCCAGGGGAACGATGGAGACCTTCTTCACCAGGGTTTCCCGCTCGCTCAGCTCCTGAACGAAGTGGGTGGGAACGCCGGACTTCTCCAGCTTGGCCATAAGGCGGTTGCTCATCTGGTTGTTGATGACGCCCTTGCCCGCGATGGAGCCCTTTTTCAGGCCGTTAAAGGCCGTGGCATCGTCCTTGTAATCCACAATAAGGAGTTCGGGATCGTCGGTTTTGAATACTTTCTTTGCTTTGCCCTCATAGAGCTGTTCCAGCTTCTGCATAGGATATTCCTCCCCAATGAAGATGTTTGTTGGTGAAAAGTACAAACAATCAGAATACATTTTTGGATATTATCACAGGTATTTTTAAATTGCAACCGCCAAAAGGGACTTTTGTCGAAACAGACAGAGCTGGGTCGGTTTTACGCCTTTTGTTTGATTTTGATTGACTAAATCCCTGAGTTAAATTATATTTATACAGAGAGAAAAACAGGGGGCTTGCGCGATGAGAACACAGGAACAGGTAAACGAGATCGTCCGGCTGCTGCTGGAGGAATACCCGCTGGCGGACTGCACGCTGGACTGGCGGAAGGACTATGAGCTGCTGTTTTCCGTGCGTCTGGCCGCCCAGTGCACCGACGAACGGGTGAACAAGATCACCCCCGCCCTTTTTGCCCGCTTCCCAACCCTGAAGGATTTTGCGGAGGCGGATGTGAAAGAGGTGGAGGAGTATGTCCACTCCTGCGGCTTTTACCACGCCAAGGCTCGGGACATCGTGGCCTGCGCCCAGATCCTGCTGGAAAAATACAACGGGGAGCTGCCCCGCACCATGGAGGAGCTGACGGCCCTGCCCGGCGTAGGGCGCAAGACCGCCAACCTGATCCTGGGCGACGTGTTCAAGATCCCCGGCTCCACCGTGGTGGACACCCACTGCATACGCCTTTCCAACCGCCTGGGTCTGGTGGACAACCTGAAAGACCCGGTAAAGATCGAGATGGCCCTGCGCAAGATCCTGCCGCCGGAGCACTCCTCGGACTTCTGTCACTGCATCGTCCTCCACGGGCGCGCGGTGTGCGACGCCAGGAAGCCCGACTGCGCCAACTGCTGCGTCCGCCATCTGTGCCAGACCTATTCCGGCTAAAAAACTTTACATATAAGGAGATCACGATTTATGACCAACCAGCAGAAACTGAAACAGCTCTTCAAGCTTTTGGAGGAGATCGAGGCCTACGGCCGCTGCATCGGCAAGGTGCAGTTTGATATGGAGTGCTGCGCCCCGGAGGAGGGCATGGCCCAGGCCGGCGAAGACATGGCCATTCTGGGTAAGCAGTACCACAAGCTGACCCACGCCAAAAAATACCAGCGCCTGGTCTGCGAGCTTCACGAGGACAGTGAGGGGCTGAGCCCTGTGCAGAAAAAGACCGTGGAGCACCTCTACGACCGCTACAGAAAGACCAAAAACTTCACGCCCCAGTTTGCCTATGAGATGGACCGGGTGTCCAGCAAGGCCTACGGTGACTGGCTGGCCGCCAAGAAGGCCAGGGACTTTTCCCTGTTCCGGGACTCCTTTGCTTCCCTTGTGGACTATACCCGCAGGGCCATCGACCTGAGAGACGATAAATATCCCACTTATTACACCGCCTGCCTGGACGATTTTGAAAAAGGCGGGACCGAGGAGCAGCTGGACGCCTTCTTCTCCGC
>CAMGRL010000090.1 GCA_946061515.1 uncultured Clostridia bacterium | reverse complement strand
CTGCGGGAGGCCATGGTGGAGACATTGAACCAGGCCTTTCCCACCATCATCACCTCCGGCACCATGCTGGCTTCCGCCGGTATTGTCATCGGCTTTATGACCTCCAACGAGACCATCTCCGCCATCGGCATGTATCTGGGCACCGGCACGCTGATTTCCATCTTCCTGGTCATGTGCGTGCTGCCGCAGATTTTGCTGCTGGGCGATACCATCATCCGCAAGACCAGCTTTTCCATCAACAAGGGCGCTGCCGTCACCCATAAGACCGGTCTGATCCGGGTAAACGGCAAAGTGAGAGGCCATCTGGACGGCCTGATCGACGCGGAGATTCACGGCGTTTTCCGGGGTACCCTTAACGCGGTAATTGATGTGGGCAGCGAGGAGGAGATATCTGAGCAGCTCCTGCCAGAGCCCGAACCCGAACAGGACGGAGGAGAAAAGCAATGAAAGGAAAAAGAAGCCTGGCCTGCCTGCTGGCGGTTCTTCTGCTGGCAGCCATGGCGGTCCCCACGGTATTTGCTGAGGACAGCACCGTACATATTTCGGACGTCAAGGATCTGAAGCAGCTGGCGAAAAACTGCACCCTGGACACCTGGTCCGAGGGGCTGACCGTGATCCTGGACAACGACATCGACCTGGAAGGGGAGCCTTTAAGCCCCATCCCCATCTTCCGGGGCAGCTTTCAGGGCGGTGGACACAGCATATCCAATTTTGCTCTGGCAACGGACGGCTCCAATCAGGGCTTCTTCCGTTATATCGAGGAGGGAGGCTCGGTGGCGGACCTGAATCTTCAGGGCACCGTAGCCCCTGATGGCAGCGGGGCCTATGTGGGCGGCATTGTGGGCACCAACAGGGGCCTGGTGAAAAACTGCCGCTTTGACGGCTCCGTCACCGGCGTCTATAACGTGGGCGGCATCGCCGGCGAAAACTACGGCACTATCCGGAACTGCACTTCCTCCGGATTGATCAGCGGGAAAAACTACACCGGCGGCATCGCCGGTTTCAACAGCGGCATGGTCTTAAGCTGCAAAAACCTCGCCCAGGTGAACACCAGCATTTCCGAGAGCCAGCTCAATCTGGAGAACCTGAATCTGGTTGATATCACATCAACAGAGCTGACCGCGGCCCAGGATTCCGAAACGGTTTCCGACAGCGGCGGCATTGTGGGCGGCAGCACCGGCTCGGTGATCGACTGCGAGAACAGCGGCACCATCGGCTATCAGCATTACGGCTACAATGTGGGCGGCATAGCGGGCCGCCAGTCCGGCTTTATCAATAACTGCCGCAACCACGGCCAGGTATATGGCCGCAAGGACGTGGGCGGCATTGTGGGGCAGATGGAGCCCTACATGGAGCTTCAGCTGTCTGAAAATCTGGAACAGGAGCTGAATGAATTGAATCAGCTTGTCTGCGTCGCCCTGGCCAACAGCAACGATCAGACCGGCGAGCTGACCGCAGCGCTGAACCAGATCTCCGGCAGCGCAAGCTCTGCTGCCGGCAGTGCTTCCGACCTGGCCAATGCCTTGGGCAACGCGGCGGACAACACGGTGGACACCACAAACGAGCTGCTGTCCCGCCTGGACTACGCCATCAAGGCCATGCAGCCGGTGACCCACAACTTCAATATGGCGGCGCAGAACTTCTCCCAGGGTATGGTGCATCTGGACGCGGCCATGGATAATCTGGCTATGGACGACGCTACCTATCAGGAGTTCAGCCAGAGCATCCATGAGCTGGCCGGGGCTATGGAGCGCATCGGTGTGGAGCTGGACTACCTGGCCTATCTGTCGGCCCTCTATTTTAATAAGAAGGGCGACGGTACCACGGATACCGAGGCCATGAAGCCGGACAACTGGCAGGAGATCGAAGAGGAGTACGGCTATGATTACAACATGGAGGACGCCTCTGCTGCAAAGCTGAGAGACGCCATGCTGGGCGTGGCCTCCGACCTGGCCACCGACGGGGCGAAGGCGGCCAAGGCCAACGCCAAGGTGATGCAGATCCTTGACACCTACTACCTGACGCCCATATACGACACGGACGGGGACGGCGTGCCCGACCAGAGCCGTCTGGAATATGCACGGGACGAGGGCAGCATTGCCCGGGACAACTTCACCGCGGCCTCCGAGTATCTGGCCGCCGCCACCGACGGCCTTGACGGGCTGAATTCTTATCTGGCTTCCCTTGACGAGGTGCAGTTTTCCGGCGTGGGCAGCGGGTATTACGACGCCTCTGACCGGCTCTTCTCCAATCTGGGCAGTATGGCCGGGGGCATGGGCGCACTGAACGAGGCGATGGATGAATCCAGCTACGTTCTGAGCCGGGACCTGATCAACGTCAGCAACCAGTTCACCAAGGTGATGACCATGCTGGCCAACGCCATTACCGGGGAGATGGATGTGACCATCCTGAACGACGTGTCCGACGAGGATCTGGAAAATGACCGGGAGGGCAAGGTTGCCAAATGCGTAAACTATGGCAGCATTGACGCTGACATCGATGTGGGCGGTATTGTGGGCGCCATGGGCATTGAGTATGAGTTTGACGCCGAGGGCGATGTGACCGCTGGCCTGGGCGCCGGGGGAATCCTGTCCAAAACCTATGAGACCAAATGCGTTGTCCGCCAGAGCGTAAACCACGGCAACGTGACGGCGAAGAAGGACAATGTGGGCGGCATTGCCGGCCTGACAGAGATCGGCGTCATTATCGCCAGCGAGGGCTACGGTAGCGTGACAAGCACAAACGGCGGCTACGCCGGCGGCATTGTGGGCTATTCCTACACCCTGGTGCGGGACAGCTATGCCATGTGCAGCCTGGAGGGCGGAGAATATGTGGGCGGCATCGCCGGTTACGGCACCCGCATCAATAACTGCCGGTCCCTGATCGGTCTGACGGAGCAGGTCTCCGCCTGCGCCGGAGCCATTGCGGGCTGGGCGGACATGACCGTGGAGGACAACATCAGCGGCAACAGCTTTGTCCACGAGAGCCTGGGCGCGGTGGACGGCATAAGCTACAGCGGCAAGGCCGAGCCCGTGAGCTACGACAGCCTGCTGGAGACGGAGGGCCTGCCCGAGGCCTTCAGCCAGCTCAAGCTCAGCTTTGTGGCCGACGGCCAGGTGGTCAAGGAGATCGGCTTTAGCTACGGCGGCGCGGTGAACCCGGAGGATATCCCCGATGTACCCGAAAAGAAGGACTTCAGCGGCAGCTGGCCCGAATACGATTACAGCGCCCTGTACTTCAGCGACACCATTGAGGCGGTCTACACTTCCAAACAGGCCGCCATGGCGGTGGATAAGCAGCGTGAAGGCTCGCCCATGTCCATGGTTCTGGTGGAGGGCACCTTCCCAGACGGCGCGTCCGTGCTTCTGAACGAGTACAGCGGCAGCGGGCCTGCGCTGCAGGATGGGGCAGTGCTTGAACAATGGGTGCTGCGCATCAACGGCACCGACGAAAAGATCGGCAGCTACGCTGTCCACTATCTGCCTCCCGCCCTGGAAAAGAGCGGCCATAAGGTGGACATCTACACCTATGACGGCAGCGGCTGGACGAAGGCCAATGTCCGGTCCAACGGCAGCTACACCGTCTTTGACGGCAGCGGAGACACCGTGGTGTTCTGCGCGGTGGAGAGCAGCGGCGGAAGCCTGACCGTGCTCCTCATTGCCGGGGCCAGCGCCCTGGCTGCGGCGGGTATTGTCACCGCGGTGCTGATCGTAAAGCGGAAAAAAGCCAGAGCACAAAGTGCTCATAGTAAATAAAACTTCAAGGCGTCGACAAAGTTCGACGCCTTGAAAACTTATTCAGGAGTATTCAAAA
>CAMGRL010000089.1 GCA_946061515.1 uncultured Clostridia bacterium | reverse complement strand
TACCCAGAATACCGCCGATCTGTACCAGCGCGTCTCCGAAGAAGCCGCCGGTCAGCGCGCCCATGATGAAGGTGGAAACACCGCCCCAGAGCAGCAGCTGGCAGAAGGTCAGGGTGCCCTCTCTGGGTTTGATTTTCTTCATGGCAACCAAGGCCGCCACGATCATGAGCAGACCATAGCCCATATCCGCCATCATCAGTCCGTAGAACAGAATGAAGAAAGGCGCCATCAAGGGGTTGGGATCCACGCCGTCGTAGGCGGGCAGGCTGTACATCTCCGTTACCATGTTCAGCCCGTTGGTCAGTTTGTTGTTTTTCAGTTTTACGGGGACGTCCGGATATTCGGAGGGATCCGGGTCCTCGGTCTCCCAGGCACACTCGTACTTGTCGAATATGTCTGCAAGCTCAGTCTCTTTTTCTGCCGGCATCCAGCCCTGCATAAAGACGATGCTCTTCATGCCGTAGAGCTTGTCCTCCGCCTCGGCCCGGGCGATCTTGGTGGACACCACGTCCGCCGCGAGCTTCAGCTGGTCCTGGCTCTCCTTCAGGTCCACGATGGACTGTACGCAGTCTTCCTTTTCCTTTGCCAGCTCCTGGAGCGTTTTTTCCGCAAGGGCGATATTCTCCCTGGCCGTGCCCTTCATGCCGCTGATGGCGGCGACGGCAAAGCCGAAGCTTCTCAGGCTCTCCATGACCGCGCCCTGCTCTTCCTTCAGGCAGACAAGCAGCAGATAATGCTGCTCCTTATCCTCAGACACACGGAAAAGCTCCGCCTCCTCGGTGACCTGGGCAATGGCGCTCTCCACCTGGCTCAGCTCTACCTTGGCAGAGATGGTGCCCAGCACTGCCGCACACCTGTTGGTGCCGGCGGTCTCCAAAGGCAAATTCAGTTCCGCCCAGGGCTGCAGCGCCTCGATGTTGCTGCGCTGACGGCTCTCCTCCGCTGCGATCCGCTTGATGCGCTCCTCAAGGCCGGAGAGCTTCTCTGCCAGAGCCATCGCCGCGTCAAGGCCGCTGTCGTCCAGCAGACGGTCCTTTTCCACCTGGGGCTTGGCGCTGAGAAGCGGCTTTTTCACGGGAGCATATTTCTGAAGAATACCCACCGCGTTCAGAAGCGCCGCGTGCTGGGACTTGAAGCCCATCAGCCCGCTGCTCTCCCGGGACACAAGGCCCTCAAATTCAGAGCCCTGCACTTCCCCTTCAAGCTCGGAAAATTCAACGCAGCCCTGACGGATCAGTTCCCGAAGCAGCTGGTCTTTGCTGGAGCGGACAGCCATGAGCCTGAGCTTTTTCATTTTTACAATGGCCATCTCAGCTGTTCACTATCCTTTCCACTACGAGAGCCGCTGCGTTTTCGAGTCTTGCCTCGGCCTTGGCGCGCAGCGCGGCTTTCTTGTTCTCGGTCTCCTTTGAAAGTCCTTCCGCCTCGGTCATCGCTTTCTCGTCAGCCTGCCGGCGAAGCTCGGCCAGCTCACTGTCCGCTTTTGCATTGGCAGCCTCCACGGCGGCTTTCCCCGCCGTCTCTGCTTCGGCCAAAAGCTGCTTTGCCCTGGCTTCCGCCGCGGCCACCGTCGCTTTCGCCTCGGCCTCAGCCTGCGCGATGCTGGTTATCGCTTCAAATGACATTGGCACACCCCCTCTTTATTCTGGTTTTTTGACATTCATGCGAAAATCCGATAGGAATTTATCGTACTTCTGTACAATGTGTTTATGATAACTCATAAGCGCATTTGTTTCAAGGCAAAACTGCCCTTTTTCCTTGTCAAATTTACTACATGAAGGCCGATGGTCATACGGCCATACTTATAAGAGAGATTTAAGCACATTGTTACTTAAATGTCAAACAACTTTTGCGTATTTCAAGCCCGTCTGTTAAAAAATTTACACTCCCCGTAAATTCGCGCAAAAAATCACCTTACATGATCTCCTGTAAGGTGATTTTGGCTCACATGATTATAATTTCCTGCTGCATCCCAGTGTCGGCATTGATATACAGCTTCACTTCCCTGCCCTTTTCGTCGCTGCATTTCAGCTCATAGCAGGGCACGCTGCTGCCCCCCGGGCTTTTATAGGTCACTTTCCGGCTCTCCTGAAGGCTGAGGCCTGTGGGGAGCTTCTGCTCTGCCTCCTCTTTGGTGATGGTCCATTGCAGACTCTCATCGGCAGTCCTCATTCCGGTGGCGTCAAAGGCATAAATGGAGCCGTCGTCCAGGGCCACAGCGATATTGATGCTGCTGTCCAGGCAGGCCGCGTCCTCCTGGGTGCAGACAAAGCACATGGCGGCGACTGCCCCGTGCTGGCGGCTCTCGGAAAGCTGCATGTGCTCAAAGCCTGCATTGGCGAGAAAGTCCGCCGCGATCTGCTCCGCCGCCCCGGCGTCCATTTTCGCTTCGCTGACAAGCCGGGAGTCGGTCATGCTCTCCACGCCCATGGCGTCGGTGCAGATGGACCGGCTGTCCAGACTGTAGCAGCGGCGGCCGCCGCCCTCGTATTCATATTCCAGGCGGAGCTGATCCGGGGACACATGCAGAAACTCCGCCGCCGTGCGGCGGGTCTGTTCCTCGCTGACCGCCTGGTATTGTTTCTCTTCTTCATAGCTGTATTTCCCGTCGTAGACCAGCTGGGCCGCCTCCGGAAATTGATCCTCCGCGTTTTTCAGTTCGGCGCTGAGCTTTGTCAGCTCGCTGTCGATGCCCACGTTGGCCAGCTGCCGCTCCCGGCTGTCCATACTGATGATCCCGTCATTCAGGTTGGCCTGGAGAGAACGCAGCGTCTGGGCAAAGGTATCGGCCGTCTCCGCCATGGCGGCGAGATTCTGCCGCTGCTCGTCGGTAAAACCGTTTACCGAGGCCTCCCGGCAGAGGGTATAGGCATAGTCCCCCACAAGGCCTACAAAGCCGGAGATCCGCTCCAGCTCCTGGGTGGAAAAAGGCAGGGTGGCCATGGTGGCCTGGGCCGCCTGGGAGCCCGCGTAGATCTGGGCGCAGACGCTGCTGCACATGCTGCCGTCGGTGGCGTAAAGGCTCTTTTCCAGGGCCTTGCTCATCCCATCCACCGCGCCCACCATCTCCTGAAAAGAGAGCTGGGAGCTGTGCTGGGCGGTCAGCCGGTAGTCCGAAAGCCTGCTGTGGCTGACAAAGGCATAGGCCGCCGTGGTCAGGATAGCGGCGCAGATGAAGGTCACCAGACGGATTTTTGCTCTTTTGGACATGAAAAAACACCTCTCAAAGGGATATTCTTCCCTGTGAGAGGCGTTTTACGTTTTGAAAATTATGCCAGTTTTTCTCTGGCAATACGCAGACGGCGCAGGGTCTCCTCTTTGCCCAGGATGCGGCAGATCTCCACCGCGCCGCCGGGGGTGATCGCCTTTCCGGCTGCGGCAATACGCACAGGCCACATGACCTTGGCGTTTTTGACCTCCATGCTCTCGGCCAGGCCGGTCATCGCGGCGAGAATATGCTCATCGTCCCAATTTTCCAGGGTTTCAAAGATGGGGATCATTTTATCAAGCACTTCGCGGGAGGAGGCCTCGTCGGACTTGGACTTTTTGTGGACAAAAAGCTCCGTGCCGTAGTCCGGCAGCACGTCAAAGAAGTCCAGCTTCTCCGGGATATCGGTGAGCACCTCGGTCCGCTGCTGCAGCAGGGCGGCAATAGCGGCCGCGTCGTAGTTCTCGTTCTTTACGGCCTGACGGATATAGGGCTCCGCCACTTTCGCAAATTCCTCCGGGGACATGGCCCGGATGTACTCGCTGTTGAAGTACTTCAGCTTTTCGATGTCAAAAATGGCGGGGGACTTGGAGATGCCGCTCATCTCAAAGACCTCTTTCAGCTC
>CAMGRL010000088.1 GCA_946061515.1 uncultured Clostridia bacterium | reverse complement strand
AGGAGATCGCAAAGACCCTCCGCCGCCGCAAGCAGCGGGACGAAAAGCCCTTTGCAATCATGTGCAGGGACGCGGAGACGGCAAAGCGGATCTGCCTTGTGTCCCCGGCGGAAGAAGCGATCCTCACCGGTTTTCGCCGTCCCATCGTGCTGCTGGAAAAGCGCCAGCCCGGGCTATATCATATCAGCGAAAACCGCACTGTGGGCGTGATGCTGCCCTATACCCCGCTGCACTACCTGCTTTTCGGCGACGATATCGACATGCTGATTATGACCAGCGCAAACCTCTCCGACACGCCCATCATGTTTGAAAACGACGAGGCGGTGGAGAAGCTCCGGGGCATTGCGGACGGTTTTCTGCTCCATGACCGGGAGATCCAGACCCGCTGCGACGACTCCCTCTGCTGGGTGCTGGACGGCGGGGAGTACCACGCCAGAAGGTCCAGGGGCTATGTGCCCTTCCCGGTAAAGGTGCCGGGGAGCCGGGGCATGGTATTGGCCTGCGGCGCGGAGCAGAAGGCCAGCTTCTGCCTTTCCAAGGAGGACTATGTTTTCCCAAGTCAGCATATAGGTGATTTGAAAAACATGGAGACCTTTGAAAATTACCGGCAGCAGATCGCCCATTTTCAGCGGCTTTTTGACATTGAACCCAGGCTTATCGCCTGCGACATGCACCCGGACTACCTGTCCACCGCCTACGCGGAGGAGCGTGGAGCGCGGGACAATATCCAAGTGATACAGGTTCAGCACCACCACGCCCATATGGCCTCCTGCATGGCCGACAACGGACTTACCGGGCCGGTCATCGGCCTGATTTGGGACGGCACCGGCTACGGCAGCGACGGCACCATCTGGGGCGGGGAGTGCCTGATCGGAGACTACAAGGGCTTTGAACGCTTCGGCAGCATCAGGCCCATCCCTCTGCCCGGCAGCGACCGGGCGGTGAAGGAGACCGACCGGGTGGCCTTCTCCCTGCTTTATCAGGCGGGCTGTGATGTTTCCAACATAGAAAACAGCGCGGTATACGCGCAGATGCTGGAGAAAGGGCTGAATTGCCCTCTGTCCTCCGGCATGGGCCGGCTGTTTGACGGCGCGGCGGCCATCTTGGACATCAAAAGGCGCTGCTCCTATGAGGGACAGGGAGCCGTGCTTCTGGAGGCGGCGGCTCTGGAGGATGAGGGCGAATACCCTGTCGTCTTTGAAGGCGAGCCTCTCCGCTTTGACTGGCGGTCCATGATCCGCTCCATGGTCGGGGACAGGGAGCGGGGGACGGAGACCGGCCGCATAGCCGCTCGTTTTATGAACACGCTGATCCGCATGGCCGCGGAACAGTGCGTGGCCGCCCGCAAAGAGAGCGGAATAAACGATGTGGTGCTCTCCGGCGGCAGTTTTCAGAATATGTACATCATGAAAAGGCTGCCCAGGGCGCTGGAAAAGCTGGGCTTTCGGGTCTGGCACCACCGCAGGGTGTCCACCAATGACGAGGGAATATCCCTGGGGCAGCTGATGATCGCGCAGCACTGCGCAGAAAAGAGTTAAAATCATGTGCCTTGCAGTTCCGTTAAAATTGATTGAGATAGACGGCAAAAACGCCGTGGGCGAGTCCATGGGGATGCAGCGGAAGCTGCGGGTGGACTTTATCCCGGAGCCCAAAATCGGGGACTATGTGATCGTCCACGCGGGCTTTGCCATTGAGCGTCTGCCGGAAAAGCAGGCGCTGGAGGATATTGCGTCCTGGGAGGAGATCAGGGATGTCCTCTGAGGTACGGGAGCTTTTAGCCGCCATAGAGGCCTTGCCGCTGGGGGAGACCCGGCTGATGGAGGTCTGCGGCACCCACACCATGGCCATTGCCAAATCGGGCATCAAGTCCATGCTGCCGGAGAAGGTGAAGCTGCTGTCCGGCCCGGGCTGCCCGGTCTGCGTCACACCGCCCCAGGTGATCGACGCGGTGCTGGAGCTGGCTATGCGGCCGGAGATCACCATTGCCACCTACGGAGACATGGTGAGAGTTCCGGGCAGCAGGCCCGGCGACAGCTTGCAGCGGAGAAGGGCCCTGGGGGCAAAGCTCCTGGTGGTATATTCCCCGGTGGACGCGGTGGAGTACGCAAAGGAAAACCCGGACAGGGAAGTGGTGTTCCTGGGCGTGGGCTTTGAGACCACGGCCCCCGGCACTGCCGCCGCCGTGCTGACGGCGAAGGAGGAGGGCGTGAAAAACTTTTCCGTCCTGTCCATGCTGAAAACCGTGGAACCGGCCCTCCGGGCGCTGATGAAAACAGAGGACTTCAAGGTTCAGGGCTTTTTGTGCCCCGGCCATGTGGGGACCATCATCGGGGAGAAGGGTTTCGCCTTTCTGCCGGAGGAATACCGGATGCCGGCGGTCATCGCGGGCTTTGAGCCGGAGGACATTCTCCTTTCCATCTACCTGCTGCTGCGGCAGATCGCGGAGGGCAGGCCCCGGGTGGAAAACCAGTACAAACGGGCCGTGTCCCCCATGGGCAATGTGCTTGCCCAAAACATGATCGACCGCTGCCTGGAGCCCCGGGCCGATCTCTGGCGGGGCCTTGGCCGGATCGAAAACAGCGGCCTGGGCTTTAAGGCGGAGTTTTCGGATTATGACGCGGAGAAGAAGTTCTCCATCCAATATGGGGAAGAAAAGGTCCAAAGCGCCTGCCGCTGCGGCGATGTGATCTGCGGCAGGATCAGCCCGGCCCGGTGCCCCATGTTCGGAAAACGCTGTACGCCGGAGGACCCGGTGGGGCCCTGCATGGTCTCCTCGGAGGGGGCCTGCGCCGCGGCGTATAAATACCAGTCGGTGGAATGAGGCAAAAATGGACGAGATAATCACACTGGACTACGGCAGCGGAGGGAAAAAGACCTCCCGCCTGATAGAGAGCATGATCCTGCCGGCGCTGGATAACCCGGCTTTAAGCGAGCTGGGGGACGGCGCGGTGCTGGAGGGGGCGGAAAAGCTGGTCTTCTCCACAGACAGCTTTGTGGTGGACCCCATTTTCTTCCCCGGCGGGGACATCGGCAAGCTCTCCGTCTGCGGCACGGTGAACGACATCGCCATGTGCGGCGGGGTGCCCAAGTTTTTAAGCTGTTCCTTCATTCTTGAAGAGGGATTCCCGGTCGAAGCGCTGGAAAAAGTGATCGGTTCCATCGGCGCCGCCTGCAAAAAGGCGGGGGTGCAGGTGGTCACCGGCGACACCAAGGTGGTGGAAAAGGGCCGGGGAGATAAGATTTACATCAACACCGCCGGTATCGGCGTGCTGAAATACCCGGGACTCAGTCCCAAAGCCATCCAAGAGGGCGATAAAGTGATCGTCTCCGGCACGGTGGGCGACCACGGCACCGCCGTAATGCTGGCCAGAAACGGCATGATGCAGGGGGAGATCCGCTCCGACTGCGCACCGCTGAACGCCCTTGCGGAGGCGGTACTGTCCAGCGGAGCCAAAGTGCGGGTGCTCCGGGACCCCACAAGAGGCGGCGTGGCCACTACATTAAACGAATTTGTGGAGGGCAGCGGCCTGGGCATAGAGATCGGGGAAGAGAAGATCCCCGTCCGGCCCCAGGTGCAGGCCGCCTGCGAACTGCTGGGGCTTGACCCGCTGTACTGCGCAAATGAGGGCAAGCTGCTCTGCATTGTGGCCCCGGAGGACGCGGAAAAGGCCCTGGCCGCCATGAAGAGCCTGCCCGAGGGGGAAAACGCCGCCGTCATCGGCAGCGTCAGCGCCCGGTATCCGGGAAAGCTTGTAATGAACACCGCCTTCGGCGGCAGCAGAATACTGCAAAAACTCACGGGAGCCCAGCTTCCGCGGATTTGTTGATAAAGTTAAAAAATAAGAAGGATCAAAATAAGAGGTGAATTGAATGCAGGAGTACAAAAGAATCGACATC
>CAMGRL010000087.1 GCA_946061515.1 uncultured Clostridia bacterium | reverse complement strand
ATCTCCTGCTCGCCCCGGGGACTCCAGCCCAGAAGGGCCACATAGTTGATCACCGCGTCGGTGAGATAGCCCTGGGCGATCAGATCCTCATAGGAGGGGTCGCCGTGGCGCTTGGACATCTTGTTGTGGGCGTCCCGCATGACGGGAGAGCAGTGGACATAGCAGGGGATGTCCCAGCCGAAGCCCTGGTACAGCAGGTTGTACTTGGGGGCGGAGGACAGATATTCGCTGCCCCGCACCACGTGGGTGATGCCCATCAGGTGGTCGTCCACCACGTTGGCGAAGTTGTAGGTGGGCAGGCCGTCCCGCTTGATCAGCACCTGGTCGTCCAGGGTGGTGTTTTCCACGGTGATGTCGCCGAAGATCTCGTCGTGGAAGGTGGTGCTGCCCTCATGGGGGATGCGCTGGCGGATCACATAGGGCTCACCGGCGGCAGCCCGGCGGTCAGACTCCTCCCGGCTCATCTCACGGCAGGGGTCGTCGCCCCGGTCAAATTCGCCGGCGTCCTCCTCCGACGCGCTCTTTTCGCAGAAGCAGCGGTAGGCATGGCCCTTTTCCATCAGCAGCTCCGCGTACTCCTTGTACAGGGGCTGGCGCTCGGTCTGCACATAGGGGCCCACCGGGCCGCCCACGTCCGGACCTTCGTCATGCTCCAGGTGGCACTGGGCCATGGTCTTGTAGATCACATCCACCGCGCCTTCCACCAGGCGGCCCTGGTCCGTGTCCTCAATGCGCAGGATAAATTTACCGTTATTGTGTCTTGCAATCAGATAGGTATAGAGGGCGGTCCTCAGATTGCCCACATGCATATAGCCGGTGGGAGAGGGCGCGAAGCGGGTGCGCACCTCATTTTTGGGGATGCGTGCCTCCATTTCCTCAAACCATTTCATGTCTTTCATTGATACTGACCTCCAAAAAGTCATGGATATTTCGATCTGCTCTATCTTATTTTACATTTTCCCTGTTGTCAAGACGAACTTAATTTGATAGAATATGAAGACGCAAATTTTTTGTCAATTTCCTTCATTTTGGGAGGTACAAATATGGACAGTGAAAAGAAAACCATGCTCTCCGGCATTCAGCCCTCCGGCGACCTGCATCTGGGCAATTATCTGGGGGCCGTGAAGAACTGGTCCGCCCTGGCCGAGGAGTTCAACTGCTACTACTTCATGGCCGACCTGCACAGCATCACCGTGCGGCAGAACCCTGCGGAGCTGCGCCGCCGGTCCGTGGCCCAGCTGGCCCAGTATATCGCCTGCGGCCTCGACCCGGAGAAGAACACCCTCTTTATCCAGAGCCATGTGCATGAGCACGCGGAGCTGGGCTGGATCCTCAACTGCTACACCATGTTCGGCGAGCTGAGCCGCATGACCCAGTTCAAGGACAAGAGCGCGAAAAACGCCGAAAACATCAACGGCGGCCTGTTCACCTATCCCGCCCTGATGGCGGCGGACATTCTGCTCTATCAGGCAGACTATGTGCCCGTGGGCGAGGACCAGAAGCAGCACTGCGAGCTGACGCGGGATATCGCCATCCGCTTCAACAATCTCTACGGCGAGACCTTCAAGGTCCCCGAACCCTATATCCCCAAGGTGGGCGCCCGCATCATGAGCCTGGGCAACCCCACTTCCAAGATGTCCAAGTCCGATCCCCAGGGCTGCGTATTCCTGATGGACTCTCCGGAGGAGATCGCCCGCAAGTTCAAGCGCGCCGTCACCGACTCGGACACGGAGCGCTGCGTCCGTTACGCGCCCCAAGAGAAGCCCGGCGTGGCCAACCTGATGAGCATCTACTCCTCCGTCACCGGCAAGAGCTTTGAGGAGATCGAGCGTGAGTTTGACGGCAAGGGCTACGGCGTATTCAAGCCCGCCGTGGGCGAGGCCGTGATCGAGACCCTGCGCCCCATCCGCGAGGAGGCCCAGCGCATGATCAGCGACAAGGCCTATCTCCAGGAGGTCTACACCGAGGGCGCAAAGAAAGCCAGCGCCATCGCCCGCCGCACCCTGCGGAAGGTCTACAAGCGCGTGGGCTTTGTGGAGAAGCCCTTCTGAAAATAAAATAAATCGGAGAGAAACTGAATGTTATCTAACCTGACTGTGTGGCTGAAACTGCTGCTGGCCGTGATTTTGTCGGCCGCCGTCTCCTTCTTTATGACGCCGCCGGTTAAAAAATTTGCCGAAAAGGTGGGCGCCATTGATGTCCCCAAGGACGACCGGCGCGTTCACGACCACCCTGTCCCCCGCATGGGCGGATTGGCGATTTTCTTCGGTTTTGTCCTTGCCGTGCTGGCGTTTGTGGACATGACCACCCCGATCATGGGTATGCTCATCGGCGCGGTGATCATCGCGGCCATGGGCGCGGTGGACGATATCGTCAGCCTGAACGCCTGGGTGAAGCTGGGAATTCAGATCCTGGCCGCCCTTGTGGCCATCCGCAGCGGCGTTGTGTTTAACGTGATTTCCAACCCCCTGATCTTTTCCGACAAGGCCTTTATCGCCATCGGCTATCTGACCGTGCCGCTGACGGTGCTGTGGATCGTGGGCTGCACCAACGCGGTGAATCTGATCGACGGGCTGGACGGGCTGGCCGTGGGCGTGTCGGCCATCAGCTCCCTGACCATGCTGGTGGTGGCTCTTTTCGTGTCCGAGCCGAACGTGGCCCTGATCCTTGCCGCCCTCACCGGGGCCTGCCTGGGCTTTATTCCCTTCAACCTGAACCCGGCAAAGATCTTCATGGGCGACGTGGGCTCCCAGCTTCTGGGCTTCATCCTGGCCACGGTCTCCATTATGGGCATGTTCAAATTCCACGCCATCATCACCTTCCTCGTGCCGGTGCTGGCCATGTCCGTCCCTCTGGCGGACACCGTATTCGCCTTTTTCCGCCGCATTGTCCACGGGCAGAGCCCCTTCCATGCGGACAAAGGCCATTTTCACCACCGGCTGCTGGCCATGGGCCTGAGCCAGAAGCAGGCCGTGGCTGTACTGTATGCCATCTCCGCCGTACTTGGCCTGCTGGCAGTCCTGCTGGCCGGAACCTACACCGCGGTCCGCATCGTATGTCTGGTGCTTGCCTTTATCATCTCCATCGGCGTCTGGTTTTTCGTGTTCCGGAAAAGGCCGGGAGGCAAAAGCCCACAATCTCCAAGCTGTAATGCTCCTGAAGCGGACAAAGAAGAAACATAGCATAAAATAAAGAAGTGAGATGCGCTGATGCACATCTCACTTCTTTATTTAACTGTTTTTCAAGTAAACGCTGCCCTTGGCGCTGGTGACGGTAAAGTTTTCAAGATAGAGAATATAGCTGTCACTGTAATTGCCGAAGGTCCATGTGGTCGTCCGGTCGCCCTTGGGCCAGAATTTCAGGGTTTGGGTGATGCTGTTTCTCTCCGTGCTGGTCACAGTGCCGCTGTATTGCAGGGTGGCAAAGTCCACATCGAAGCTGCCGCTGTTCACCACACCGTCAGCCGTAAAGGTGATCTCCATGGTGTCCTTATATTTTGAGGAGTTTGCCGCCGTGTAGCCCTCTTTGAGCGCAAGACCATAGGCCACCTGCACATTGCTGATGCCGCCGTTGTCGTTCTTGACCGCCGCGGGATACTCCCTGTACTCGAAATAATCATACAGATTATCCAGCGTGATCTTCACCTCAAACACCGGATTGGGCGTCTCCTGGGGCTCCAGGATCTGCGCCGGCTGCTCCGTCTCCTTCTTCCCGCAGGCGCAGAGGGAGAGCAGCAGGCAGACGGTGAGAAGGGTAATCAAAGTTCTTTTCATGGCTTGTCCTCCATGCGTTTCAATACATCACATCACGATATAGAGATTATACCTTTTATCTGTGAATAATTCAAGACAGGAGGCCACAGGAGAAAGATACACCACTATATAAAAACGCAGTTTTCAGTGAAATAAAATCCACCTTTCAGGTGGATTTTGTTGAAAAAAGCACTTGCGTTAGCAAGTGCTTTTTTCTGTCTGTGTTGCACCAAACGGTGTCCAGACAAGGGTATTTGCACCAAACGGTGTC
>CAMGRL010000086.1 GCA_946061515.1 uncultured Clostridia bacterium | reverse complement strand
ACCTCGATCCAGCCCTCGCCCTTGCAGGTGGGGCAGCCCTTGCCGCCGCACTTGTGGCACTGGATGTCCATCTCGCAGCTGGGCTCGGTGAAGGGGAAATGGTGGGGGCGGAAACGGGTGACGGTGCCCTTGCCGTAGATCTTCTCCACCACCAGGTTCAGCGTGGCCTTCAGGTCGGACATGGTCACGCCCTTGTCGATCACCATGCCCTCGATCTGGTGGAACATGGGGGAATGGGTGGCGTCCACCTCGTCCTTGCGGTAGACCCGGCCGGGGGCGATGATGCGGATGGGCAGCTCTCTGGTCTCCATGGCGTGGATCTGCATGGGAGAGGTCTGGGTGCGCAGCAGAATGGTGCTGTCCTCGGTGAAATAGAAGGTGTCGGTCCACTCTCTTGAGGGGTGGCCCTCGTCAATGTTCAGCTTGGTGAAGTTATAGTCGGCCAGCTCCACTTCCGGGCCGTCCACGATCTCAAAGCCCATGCCGATGAAGATCTCCTTGATCTGGTCAAGAACGTTGTACATGGGGTGCTTGTGGCCGATGGGCTGCTTTTCGCCGGGCAGGCTCACGTCCAGCGCCTCGTCCCGCAGCTTTTTCTCCAGCAGCGCGGCGGAAAGCTCCGTTTTGCGCGCCTCAATGGCGTTTTCAATGTCGCTTCTCAGCTGGTTTGCCAGTTGGCCCATGGCGGGACGCTCCTGGGCGGAGAGCTGGCCCATCTGGCGCAGAATGGCGGTCAGTTCGCCCTTTTTGCCCAGATATTTCACGCGCAGCGTCTCCAGCAGCTCCATATCCTGTGCTTCGGTTATGGCCTTGAGGGAGGCCTCTCTCAGCCTCTGCATCAATTCTTTCATTTTTCTTCTCCTCAACAAAAAAATAAAGCCTCCGTCCCCAAAGGGACGAAAGCCATGCTTCCGCGGTACCACCCAAATTCGGCAAGAGCCGCACTTTGAGGGACGATAACGGGTCCCACGCGCCGGGAATTGGCCGGAGCTCCGGGGCGAACCAAGCACACAAGGACCTGCGGGGGCTTTCAGCCGGTGACCTCCGCTCTCTGACGGCCTTGGGGTGCGCTATTTTCCCCATCAACGCATTAACAGAGATAATCTATCACATTCATTCCAAATAATCAAGCCTTTTTCTTCCCTTTAGGCAAAAGCGTTCTTTATCCTGAGAAAATGATAAGCGGCAATTTGCGGATGATCCGGATATCGCATAGCCCTTGCCGGATTGGCAACAGTCTATCTGCCCAGCCTTGCCCACAGCCGTTTGAGCCATTCTCCGGTAAAAATCCATTTAAAGCAGAAATTTACCGCGGGATTCCCCAATAAAAGCACCAAAACTACAGTATAAAGGAGAGTCTTACAGAGACTTCCTTCCCCGTTGATATTCAAAAGGCCCCATTTTCCCGCCATTTTAACCGCAAAGCCATGCAGAAGAAAGATCGGGAATGTGTTTTTCCCGATACAGGAGATCACCGGTATCCTGAAATGGACAAAACGTTGAAAAACCAGCACAACAAAAGCGATCCACAACAGCGCGACGACGGTGATCTGCAATTTTTCTGCCAGACCAAATACCTCGCTGTATGCCTTGGAACCATACATCATGGAGGCCTGGATCTTCGTATTTCTGCAGAGGAACAAAACTGCTGCGATAAGGACGGCAGACAGCAGAAAAGAGAGCAGAAAGGCTTTCAGACTTTTACTCTTTATGAATTCCTCGATCTCTTTGCTGCGGTCTTTCATGTACATGCCCAACACGAAGAAAGGAAGGAAGCTGAAAAAGCGAGCCAGGCTGAAATAATAGCCAATGGTGCTGTCAAACCCAAACAGCAGTGAAACCGCAAAAAGCACAATCAAAACAGCCGCCTGCTTACGCCGGTCACTCTGCCGGAAAAAGGGGATCAGAAGGTAAAAGAAAATCAGCGCGAGCAGATACCACAGCAGCCAATAGGGCGTGGTGAAATTGAGGGAGAAGGGCTCTGCCGGCTCCTGGGTCAAAACATAATATTTGAATGCGGAGTACAGAATCTGCATCAGGATATAGGTGTAGACAAAGCTGAACGCAATCTTTTGCCTGCTGTACCGCGCAAAATAGCCGCTGAGAAAAATAAACATGGGCATGTGAAAGGAATAGATCAACTTATACAGCAGGTCTTTCCCGTTAAAGGCTCCATTGACTTCCAGCAGGTGGGCAAATACAACCAAAAAAATCAACACAAACTTAATGTTGTCATAGCTGTATTCTCTGTCCGGTTTTACGCATTTTTCGGCCATGTCTCTTTCTCCCGCAATTGATGTTGTTCACATTATAGCAACGATCGGTTTAATCCGCAATATAATTTGACGAATGGCGCGCGGATGATTATAATACCGGCATGAGGGCGCATAAGCTTGGGTATCAACGCTTTGGAGGATGCCATGAAACGTCTTTGCGCCCTGATCCTGCTCTGCTGTCTGCTGCTCACCGGCTGCGGCGGGGACAAGGTAAAGGAAAGCTATCAGAAATTTGCCGACGGGCTGAACGCCCGGACCGATCTCCGCTTTACCGCCGAGCTCCGGGCCGAGTATGAGGACAAGAGCTGTGAATTCACCCTGCAATACAGCGAGGACAGCCGGGGCTGCACTGTGGAGGTGCTGTCGCCGGGGCTCATCAAGGGCGTCAAGGCCCGGCTGGAGGCGGACAGCAGCAGTCTGGAATACAGCGGCGTAATGCTGGAGACCGGCGAGCTGGACCGCTACGGGCTGACGCCCATGTCCGCCCTTCCCGCGCTGGTAAAAGCCCTGCGGGAGGGACATATGGACTCCTGCTGGACAGAGGGGGACAGCACCGTACTGCGGCTGATTGCCGAGGACACGCTGACTGCCGACGTCTGGATGGACGGGGAGAGCATGATCCCCCGGCGGGCCGAGCTGATAAGCGACGGACAGGTGCGGGTTTTCTGCACCATAAGCGATTGGAACTGAGGAAAAGATATGAACGACCTGCAAAAGAGAACCTGGGCGGAGATTTCCCTGGAAAACCTCCGTCACAACTACGAAGCCATCAGAAAGAGCCTGCCGGCCGGCTGCCGGTTTTTAGGCGTGGTCAAGGCCGACGCCTACGGCCACGGCGCCCTGCCTGTTTCCCGGCTTTTACAGGAGGCGGGAGCGGACTATCTGGCCGTCTCCTGTCTGGACGAGGCGCTGGAGCTGCGCCGGGGCGGCATCACCATGCCCATCCTCATTCTGGGCCATACGCCCTGCGAGTACACCGGCACCCTTATCGAGGAGAAAATCACCCAGACCGTCACCTGTCTGGCCAAGGCCCTGGAGTATTCGGCGGAAGCGGTCAGGCTGGGCAAGGAGCTGAATATCCACATCAAGCTGGACACCGGCATGTCCCGCCTGGGTTTTCTCTGCGCCGGGGATTATTTTGAGGAGGGCGTGGACAACGTGATCCGCTCCTGCCGTCTGCCCGGGCTGAATCCCGAAGGGGTGTACACCCACTTTGCCGTGTCGGACGAGCCGGACGAGGACAGCGAGGCATATACCCGTGCCCAATTTAAACTCTTTATGGACGTGATCGGCGCGGTGAAGGCCCGGGGCGGCGTGGAGTTTTCCATCCGCCACTGCGCCAACAGCGGGGCCACTGCCGCCTACCCGGAGATGGCGCTGGACATGGTGCGTCCCGGTCTGCTGCTCTACGGCTACGGGGACAGCAGCGGCAAGCTGGGCCTTCTCCCCTGTATGCGCCTTGTGACCACCGTCAGCACCATCAAATTCTACGAGCCGGGCACCAGCGTCAGCTACGGGCGGCGCTTTACCACCGACCGGCGCACCCGCATGGGCGTTCTGGCCATAGGCTATGCCGATGGTTTGCCAAGGCTCATTTCCAACAAGTGCTCCTTTGCCGCCGGAGGGGGCTTCGCGCCCCAGCGGGGCAGCATCTGCATGGACATGTGCATGGTGGACCTGACGGAGCTGCCCCAGGTGGACGTGGGCAGCGAGGTGGAGCTTTTCGGGCCCATGAACAGCATTTACAAGCTGTCCGACGCGGCCCAGACCATCCCTTACGAGCTGCT
>CAMGRL010000085.1 GCA_946061515.1 uncultured Clostridia bacterium | reverse complement strand
ATGACCATCCGGTGGCAAAGCTCCTCGGCTTCGGGGAGATAGTGGGTGGTCAGCAGCACGGTGCGTCCCTCGTCCCGGAGCTTTCGGATGATATCCCGCAGCATGTGGGCGCCCAGAGGGTCAAGCCCCACGGTGGGCTCGTCCATGAACAGGATCTCCGGGTCGTTGATCAGCCCTCTGGCGATCTGAAGCCGCTGGATCATACCCTTGGAATAGGTCTCGGCCAGCAGGTCCGCCTTGTCGCTCAGGCCCACCAGCGCCAGAATCTCGTCAATGCGCCGCTCCCGCTGCTCCGGCTTGAGCAGGTACAGGTTTCCAAAATAACGCAGGTTGTCCCGCCCGGACAGGCGGCGGTACACGCCGTATTCCCCGCCGAAAATGAAATTGATCCGCTTTCTGATCTGCTTTTCCTGGCCAAAGCAGTCATAGCCCAGAACCCGGCAGCGGCCGGAGCTGGGGGCCAGCAGGGTGGTCAGCATCTTGATGGTGGTGGTTTTTCCCGCGCCGTTCTGGCCCAGCAGGCCGAAAATTTCTCCCTTTTCCACGGAAAAACTGATGCCCCGCACCGCCTCCACCGTCTCCTTTCGCCGCCGGATAACGCCCTTGCGGGTCACATAGCTTCGGCACAGGTCCTCCGCTTCGATGATGGCTCCCATAGTTTCCTCTCTTGTAAATTCTATATATATCGAATTAGATTATAATAGAATTTAAGGAGGCTGTCAAGGACAAAAGAGGCCCGCCGGATTCCCGGCGGGCCCCTGACTGTAGACAAAGCTATCGGCAGTGTATAGAATTGCATGGGGAGAGCGCAGAGAGGGGACGGGAGTCCCCTCTCGGCGTTCAATCCACGCTTATTCAGGCGTATTTCTGAATACGCCTGAATAAGTTTTCAAGGCGTCGGACTTTGTCGACGCCTTGAAGTCTGTCGGCGGAAGCCGACAGACCGTAAAGTTTTTATTCATTTTGAAAGTCTTTTTTCAGTTCCTCCAGCAGCTGGGCCGCGCCGTTGCGGCTGAGGCCGTAGTATTTGGCGTTTTTCACCTGCTCCTCGGTGACAAGCCCGCAGTCTTTGAGCTGCTCCATATGGTGGGACACGGTGGAGGCGGCCAGGGAGACTTCCTTGGCAATATCCAGGCCCCGCATGGGCCCCTGCCGGGCCAGCAGGGTGACGATCTGATACCGGGTACTGTCGGCCAGGGCTTTCAGGGCCTTTACCTTGTCCTCCCGGCTGCGCCCCGTGTCCCGGAGGGTGAGAAACAGAATCTGCCGTTTGTGTTCGCCCTTTACATGAAAATAGCGGACGGCCCGGGCGGGCATCAGAAAGGCGGGGAGGAAGAAAAATTCCTCATAGGGGCCCCGGTTGCGGAAGGTTTTGCCCATCTGCTCCTCGGCGCAGGCCAGGGGGCCCAGGGACTCCACGCCGCTGCGGACAGCCTGCAAAAGCCGCTCTGCCTGGGCGGACCGGGAAGAGAGCGCCTTCTCCAACTCCGGCGTGCGCAGCTCCAGCGCCAGGGCGAAAAAGTCCGTGATGAAGCGGCGGCTCTGCCTGATGAAGGCGGAAAAGGCCAGAAAACTGCCCTGCCCCTCCTGCCGCCAGCCGTAGACGGCGTCCAGGGCGCTGTCCTCCGTCAGGGCCCGGCGCAGGGTATTCCTGTCCGCCTCCGGGCAGAAGTCCAGCTCCAGATAGCGCCAGAGAAAATCTTCCGGCGGCAGGTGCAGCAGATCGTCCCGGTAGTCTTCAAGGGAGACGCTTTCCAAAGGCAGGTCCAGCAGAAAGTCGGGCATATTCAGGGCATGGTTATTTTCCACGGCCTGAAAACACTCAAAAAGGAAGTTGTACCGGCGACGAAGCCCGGCGATCGTCTCCGCCCCGTAAATCTCCGTACAGAGCCGGTGGACCTTTTCGCCGGTCAGCAGGCTCAGCGCAGCCCAGACCGGCTCAAATTCAGGCAGAAAGACAAAAACGCTGTTTTCTCCCAGCTTTTCCATGCGCACCCGGTATCCCTCCTTTTCTTATCATATAGGCATCATATCACATCCGCAGGGGAAATAAAAGTGCCGACAGACGCGATTATATTTCGGTCATATCCGTTAAGATTTCTTTATACTATGGTAATAACTACACGCTGTACATCTGCAGCAGGGTATTCTGGGCACAGCTGATAAAGCGCTTGATGATCCGGTCGTTTCTCCGGCGCTCGCTGGTGATGATGCCGATCTCCCGGTAGCCCGGCGGGTCGATGGGCACCACCTGCACATCGTCGGTCATGCTGCGCATGACCAGCTCAGACAGCATGGTCAGCCCCAGCCCGTGCTCCACCATGGAGACCAGGGCGGCGTCGTCCAGATTGGTGTAGCGGATGTGAGGAGATACCTTGCGCTCCTGGGCGTTGAAAACGGGCATGATGTCCAGGTCGAAGCCCAGAGAGGGCATGAGAAATTCCGCGTCGGAAAAGCCGCTGACGGGAAAAACCCCGTCTTCCACCGGGTAGTCCTTGGGCAGCACCGCCACCAGCGGGTCTTTTTTCACCGAGATCCAGTCCAATCCATGCCGCAGGGAGGGATGACAGCTTGCAAAGGCACAGTCCAGCTCACCGTTTCTGACCAGGTCATGTATGCCCTTGTTGCCGCCCATGCTGATGGAGACGTCCGTGTCCGGGCAGATTTTTCTGAACTCCGTCAGAATTGTGGGCAGCCAGTGCCGGGCCACGCTGGAATAGGCTCCCACACGCAGGGAGCTGGCTCCGGCCTCCCGCAGGTGCTGGGTGCTGACCTCCAGCCGGTCCGCCGCCTCCACAAAGGCGCGGATGTCCGGCAGCAGCCGCCTCCCGGCGGCGGAGAGCCGCACACCGCTTTTGCTGCGGATCAGCAGACCGATACTCAGTTCATTTTCCAGCGAGTTCATCATGTTCGTCAGACCCGCCTGAGTATAGCCCAGCTCCGCGGCGGCGGCGGTAAGGCTGCCCTTGTCTATGGCGGTCAGAAGTGCCCGGAATTTTTTGCTGTCCATGTTAATTATTTCACTTCCTTATGATTCGACAAACTATAATGATTCCTTATGATATGTATAATAATATAGTGTTTGGAGAAATGCAAGACAAATGTTAAAATAACGTTAGTCACAAACCGTTAATAATTTTTGGGAAAGAGGTTATTATCAATGGAAAACAATCGCAGCTCATGGGGCAGCAATATAGGATTCCTGCTTGCTGCTATCGGTTCGGCTGTCGGTCTGGGCAACATCTGGGGCTTCCCCTATAAGATGGGCAAGAGCGGCGGCTTTACGTTTCTTATCATCTATCTCCTGCTGGCTGTGTTCGTGGGCATGATCATCATGACCAGCGAGCTGGCCCTGGGCCGGAAAACCGGAAAAGGCGTGGTAGGCGCTTATCAGGCGGCGTCCAAGAGATTCGGCTGGATAGGCTGGCTGGGCATTATCGCCCCCTTCCTCATTATGAGCTTCTACTCCGTTCTGGGCGGCTACTGCATCCAGTACATGTCCCTCAACCTGGCAGAGCTGAGCTTCGGTCTCAGCGGCATTTTCGGCAGCTCTATCACCGGCGGTGAGACCTTCGGCGCAATGCTCACCAACCCGTTTGGCTGCTTCGTGTTTACCCTTCTGTTTATGGTCATCTGCATGCTCATCGTCCAGGGCGGTGTAGACAGCGGCATCGAGAAGTTCAACAAGGTGGGTATGCCCGCTCTGTTCGTGATGCTGGTCGTCATCATCATCCGCGCCCTCACTCTGGACGGCGCGGTGGAAGGCCTGAAGTTCATGTTCGTCCCCAACTACGCGGTAACGGCCGGCTTCATTGACGAAGCGCCCGGCCTGGTCTCCGTTCTGGCAACCGCCGGCGGCCAGATGTTCTTTTCCCTGTCCCTGGCCATGGGCGCCATGGTCACCTACGGCTCTTACCTGAACAAAAATGAAAATCTGGTCAAAAACTCCGCGGTCATCGTTGTGGCCGATACCATCGTGGCGCTGATGGCTGGTCTGGCTGTTATCCCCGCAGCCGTTGCCAACGGTCTGGCCAGCGGTCTTGCCCGCAACGAGATCGCTCTGAACGGCCCCAAGCTCCTGTTCGTCACCCTGCAGGATGTGTTCTCCAACATGGGTGCCGCAG
>CAMGRL010000084.1 GCA_946061515.1 uncultured Clostridia bacterium | reverse complement strand
AGCATTACCGCCTGCGCGGAAAAAGCCGCTTTCAGCCAGCACGGGATCAGTGAAGAGGAGCTTCACCATGTGCAGGAAGAGCTGAACAACATGCTTGATGACTGCTATGGTACCCTCTCCCCCATCAAAAAATTTGTTTTCAAGTATTTCTTTGCATTGCATTAAAATGAGATAGCCAAAACGGCTATCTCATTTTTGAATTCTAATGATTACCGTCGCTTCCTGAGAAACATTTCCCTCCGGGTCAATGGCCTTGTAGCCGAAGTAGTCCCGGCCTTTTTTGTTTTCCCGGGGCGTATAGACAAAGCGGCCGTCCTCGTTCAGCGCGATGTCGCCTTTGACGGGCTGGGTCGTGATTGCGAAAAGCAGTTCCTCGCTGTCCTCGTCACTGGCGGAAAGTTTTCCCTCGTAGGGGGTGTTCATCGGGGTGCTCAGTTCAAAGCTCTCCGCAAGCGGCGGCTGGCCTTCCGCATATGCCGGTTCAGCCGCTGAAATAAAAAGCGCAGATACAAGAAAGAGAGAAAAAAATAAACTCGACGCATTTTTCATTGTTGCCTCCATAAAAAAGTCTGCATGTATTTTACGCCGGCAATCAGCAAATATTCATTTTTGAGTAGACGAAAGCCTGTTTAATGTGGTAAAATCCTATCACAAAACGGAGAAAGGAATAAGATTATGCAACTTACTGCCGCCGCTCTGTGGCTGAATACCTTTTTTGCCGGCTTTGACCAGAGCATAACCCTCGCCGTACACAAGCTGTACGAGTCTGCCGGCGGGTTCATGACCCCCTTTATGGAGCTGATCTCTTTTCTGGGAAAAGACGGGATCTGCCTCATCATTCTCTCGCTGCTGCTGATGCTGTTTAAACGCACAAGGCGCTTCGGCACGGCAATGCTTTTCGGCGTGGCCATCGGCGCGCTGTTTACCAACTGCTTTTTGAAGATCGTCGTCGCAAGGCCCAGGCCCTATGCGGACGAAAACGGATTTTTCTATCAGTTCTGGCTGATGATGGGTCAGCATGTGGAGAGCGACAAGAGCTTCCCCTCAGGACACACCACCGCCGCCTTTGCCACCATGGTGCCGGTCTTTCTGGTGGGCAACAAAAAAGTGAGCTGGACCGCCCTGATCTTCGCCTTTTTGATGGGCGTTTCCCGCATCTACCTGGTGGTGCATTACCCCTCCGACGTGCTGGGCGGACTGATCGTGGGCACCATCGCCGGAATACTGGGCACCCTTCTTTCCCAAAAGCTGCCTCAGCGTTATTTCGAAGCTGAGTTTATCAAAAAAAGAAAGAGAGGGGCGCACGAATGTTAGGACGATTGAAATTTAAGGGCGTGGATAAAAAGCGCATCAGCGACGAGGCGCATGTTGAGGACTATAAGGCGGCACCGGAAATCGGGCGTGTCCGTCTGGGAAAGCTGTGCATGTATTACCGGGACCTGGGCGTAAAATACTATGTGCCCTATGACTACATCGAGCGCTGCTTCTGCCGGATCAGCGAGTGCCAGCCGGACGACAGCCCCGCCTATTACTACTACCGGCTGATCCTTGTCCACGGGGAGAAGGAATTTGCCAATTTGATCTTCAATGAAAAAGAAGACGTGGAAAAGATTCTGGAATTACTGAAGGCGGATCATCCCTACATTCAGTTCGGCTATGTTGAGCCCGAGAAAAAGAAGAAAAAGTCTTTCTTTTCAAAGTAAACAAATAACTCCGATGAAGTTTCATCGGAGTTATTTGAGACTGTAGACAAAGCTATCGGCAGTGCATAGAGTTGCATGGGGAGAGCGCAGAGAGGGGACGGGAGTCCCCTTTCGGCGTTCAATCTATGCTTATTCAGGAGTATTTTTGAATACTCCTGAATAAGTTTTCAAGGCGTCGAACTTTGTCGACGCCTTGAAATAACTCCGATGAAGTTTCATCGGAGTTATTTTTATCGTTTCAGCCTTTTGGCCAAATCTTCGTCAGACTGGGCCAACATGGTTTTATAGTCCGTGTAAATGACCTTTCCGGGCAGGGCGCCGGAGGGCTTGCGGACAAAACGGACCATGGTGTAATCCACCGGGACCTTGCCGCCGTCCCGGCCTTGGGAGTAGTAGACCGCCAGGGAGGCCGCCTGCTCCAAGGTCCGCTCCGGCGGCTCCAGGCCGTCGCAGCGGATGATCACATGGCTGCCATGCACCTTCTGGGTATGCAGCCAGTAGTCGGTGCGGCGGGCAAGCTTTGTGGTCAGCTCGTCATTCTGGGTGTTGCTGCGGCCGATCAAAATCTCCAGGCCGTCGTCAGAGACAAAGCGCAGCGGGGCCTGGGCCTTGATCCGCTCCGGCTTCGCGCCTTTGGCCTTTTTGATATAGCCGGTCTCCACCAGCTCCCGGCGGATATCGGAAATGTCCTTCTCCGTCTCCGCCCGGGCAAGCTCCTCCAGCACGCTGTTCAGGTAATCCAGCTGCTTTTCCCCCTGGTCGATGAGCACCGTCAGATGCTCCTCCGCCGCTTTCAGTTTGTTATACTCCTTATACAGGGCGGCGGCATTCTGCTGGGGTGTTTTCAGCGGATCGAGGGGGATGTTTACCTCTGGGCAGTCCGGCTGATAATAGTCCTCACAGCAAAGCTCCCGGTCGCCCTTTTTCAGCCGGTACATATTGGCGGTGATCAGCTCGGCGTTTTTCCGGATCTCCTCCCGGCCTGCAGTGCGCTGAAGCTCCTCCGTCTGCCCGGAGAGCTTTCTCACCAGCCGGTCCCGTAGGGTCTTAACACTGCGGTTCAGCTCATGGCTGCGGCGGCGCTGGCGCTCGGCCCGGTCCCGGCGGGCATAGAAGGCGTCCAGCAGAGCGGAAAAGCTGTCAAAGCCCTCCCCTTTCATGCTGCCGCCGTACTGGCGGATGGGCATGAAGCTGAAATCCCGGGGCTTATCCCCGTCAAGAAGCATATAGGGCGTGAAATCCCCGTTGGTGACGGTATCGTGCAGGGCGTCCAGCTGCTCTGGCAAAGTCTCAAAGCTTCCACCGCAGCGGAAGGCCAGCTCCCGGCAGATCAGGGGCGAAAGACCGGAGAAATTGTCCAGCAGCCATTTGTCCACCGGAATTTCCCTGTCCGCACCGGCGATAAGGGCCCGCCTTGTCTCGCTGTCGGAGGAGAAGAAATCCCTCTTGTTCTGCTTGGGCGGCAGGCGGTAGATCATTCCCGGCAGCAGCCGTCGTTCCGCGTCTCCCGCAAAGTCCATGCGGCGCATACAGTCGATGATCCGTCCGTCGGCCCCCACGAGGATCACGTTTGCGCTTCTGCCGATCATCTCCACCGCCAGCTTTTTTCGGGACAGGTCGCCCATCTCGTCTCTTGTGTCCAAGTCGAACACCAGCATACGCTCATGGTCCGGCTGCTCCAAAGCTGCGATGCGCGCGCCCACCAGGTGCTTGCGCAGCAGCATACAGAACATGGGCGGCTCCGCCGGGTTTTCCATGCTCTCCCCGGTGAGATGCACTCGGGCATTCCCGGCCCCCGCCGCCATAAGCAGGCGGAAATTTCCGCTTCTGCCCCGCAGGGACAGGATCAGCATGTCTCTTTCCGGCTGCTGCACCTTGTCGATCTTCGCGCCCTCCAGCTTTTCCCGCAGCTCCGCGGTCAGTGCGCTGATGGTTATTGCGTCAAGAGGCATTTCACTCCACCTCCATGATGGCCGCGAAAAGCTGACTGATCCGCTCCGTCTTCCCCTGGAGATACAGCCAGCCGAACAGGGCCTCCAGGCCGGTGGCGGCGTGGTACTGGTTGATGCTGGCATTGTGGGGCACGGAGTTGACCTTGGCGTTGCGCCCGCGCCGGTATACGGCGCTCTCCTTATCGCTGAGCAGCGGCAGGATCTTCTCCGCCGCCGCGGCCTGGGCCGGGGCATTCACCCAGGACACCGTGAGCTTGTGCAGCTCGATGACCGAAGAATGGCCCTGACAGCAGAGCATGGTCCTGGTCAGGAGCTCATACACACTGTCGCCGATGTGGGCAAGGCCCAGCATACTGATTTTGTTTACGTCCTGTTCGGACATCTTGGGGCAAAAATAGTCCATAATCATTTTCCTGTCTATAACAAAAGGGCGATTACCGCCCTTTTGTTTTTAATAGTCGTTCTCGTCGTTCATCTCTGCGGTCAGGGACAGATCGTCATCGCTGGCCAGGCCCAGCTGGACCTGGATATCGTGCCATCCGGCCCTGTCGATTAGCACCTGCCGGGGCTTTGCGCCCTCATAGGGGCCAACGATCCCCAGCTCCTCCATCTGGTCAACGAT
>CAMGRL010000083.1 GCA_946061515.1 uncultured Clostridia bacterium | reverse complement strand
AAGCAGCCCCCCAGATTCACCGAGAAGATGTGCTGCCAGTATTCCGGCTCGATATCCTGAAACTGCTGCTGACGGGCCACGCCCGCGTTGTTCACCAGCAGGCTCACCGGGCCCAGCTCCTCCTCAACGCGCTGAACCATGGCGTTTACCGCCGCCCGGTCAGACACATCCGCCTGATGGGCGATGGCCCGAAAGCCCAGCGCGTTCAGCGCGGCAGCCAGATTCTCCGCCTTTTCCCGCTGCTCGATATAGTTAATGCAGACGGCCCAGCCGTTCTGGGCCAGCAGCGCGGCCGTGGCCGCGCCGATGCCCCGGGAGGAGCCGGTGATCAGTGCAACATTTTTCATTTATGATTATGATCCTTTCTTTGCCTACTTGATAAATATAAAAAAACGCCCGAGAGGGCGTTTTGTCAGTTCTTTGCGTCCTGGTACAGCCAATCCACAAGCTTATCCTTGTCAATACCCAGGCCATTATGCAGCAGTGCAACCGTCTCGTTGAAGTTCATGGTCTTCAGCCGCTTGAAGTTGTTGTCCCGGTTTTTGATAGGATTATCGATCAGGCCCTCCATATAGCCACACTCGTAGCACATGTTCAGCGTGTACTTGCGGTGGTTGTCAGGGGTCATCTCTGCTCCGCAGCGCGGACATTTCATGCTTTCTCCCTCCTGTCAGTTTCGCGTGTTTTATCTATATCGGGTATATGTTATTACATTACCTCAAATTTTGCAAGCATTATTTGGATTTTATCAGATATTGTCGGAAAAACCCGAGCTTATGGCAGGGGCGGCCTCATCGGGCCGCCCCTGATTCTATTTTTCAGTCCTGGCTGTCGGAGATCAGGCCGTAGCCGCCCTGTTTGCGGCGGTACACCACCGATATGGCCTCCTCATCCTCCATGTTGCGGAACACGAAGAACTCATGGTCCAGAAGGTTCATCTGCATGATGGCCTCCTCCACTGACATGGGCTTGATGGGGAACTGCTTGCGGCGGACAATTTTAAACTCCTCATCCCCCTCCTCTTCCGCAGAGGCAGGGGCATAGTCGGGGGCGATGTCACGCTCAAAAGCGCCCTCCCGCAGCCGCTTCTCCAGGCGGGTCTTGTTGCGGCGGATCTGCCGCTCGATGGCGGCCACGCCGGAATCCACCGACGCGTACATGTCGTTGGTCAGCTCGCTTGCACGGTAGTACAGGCCGTTGTTATGGATGGTGATCTCCGCCAGATACCGTCCCCGCTCCATGCTGAAGGTCACGGTGGCCTCCGCCTCCGTTTTGAACAGGCGGTCCAGCTTGCCGATCTTCTTCTCCGCATAGGCGCGCAGGGAATCCGAGGAACCCATCTTTTTCTCAGTGAAAGTGAACTTCATTTCGCCAACTCCTTTCTGGTTACATTATAGCATAGCAGCCCGGGGATTTGAAGTCTTTTTTGTGAATTTACTCCAAAAATTGCTTTTTCAGCGGAACTCAGACTTAAAACGGCCAGGTGGGCAGCCACTGCAGCAGGGCGGAGGCTGTGGAATTGTCCACCCGCAGTCCGCTGAGCGCCGGATAAAACAGCACGAACAGCGCCACAGATAGTCCGGTAAGGCCCAGGACCCGCCAGCGTTCCTGCCGGCCCATCAGGCTGAACACATAGCCCAGGGCCAGGATGAGAAACACCGCGCTGGGAAAATAGTGATATTCAAAGGTGATGCGGGTGATAAAGACCCAGGGCAAAAGCTGGGCCAGGTAGCCGATGAGCAGAAAGCCCGCCTTTTTATCCCGCCGGGCCAGAGCCATATAGACCAGCACAAACAGGGCCAGCAGCCCCGCCCAGCACAGCACCGGGTTGACCCAGGCGCCAAAGCTGGAGCGGGTCCCGTCCGGGTAATACTTCAGGTAGTACAAAATGGGCCGGATATCCAGAATCCACTGATACCAGCGGGAGGAATAGGGGTGCTCCGCCGTCACGCCGGAGTGGTAGGTGAACATGAATTTCTGGTTTTCCAGAACGATTTGGGCATAGCCCCTGTCAAAGGGGGAGGTGATGCCCTCGGCCAGGGCGTAGGGGTAGTAGGACAGATAGTAGATGACCCCGGGGATCAAAACAAAGAACAGAAGGCAGAACAGAATGTTTTTCAAAAACAGCTCCGTTTGGGTAAGGGCAGGCTCCACCCCTACCGTTCTGTTTTGTTCGGGCTGTAGGGGCGAGGCTTGTCCTCGCCCGTGTAAAATCAGCCGCCTGACCCAATAAATCAGCCAAATGACGCCCAGCCCCGCTCCGGCGTAGAGGCAGGTCCATTTGCTGGCCGCGCCCAGACCGAAAAACAGCCCCGACAGGGCCAGATACCGCCATCTGTCCGTGCTGACAAAGAGCCACATGAAGAGATACATCAGCAGGATAAAGAACACCGCATAGGTGTCGATGGTGGCGATGCGGGTCTGGGTAAAGTGCATGAAGTCCGCCGCGAAAATCACCGCGCAGCAGCCGGGGATCAGCCGTCCGCCGTAAAGCTTTTTGGCAAAGGCATACATCAGCGGCAGCATCAGCACCCCGAACAGCGTACCCATGAAGCGCCAGCCAAAGGGCGTCATACCGAAAAGGGCGATGCCCACGGACAAAATCAGCTTGCCCAGGGGTGGGTGGGACACCTCGTAGGGGTAGATGTTCCGCAGGTGCTCCCAGGCCGTGCGGGCGTGGTAGATCTCGTCAAAATAGCTGGAGTTGAGGTAGGTACCCTCTGCCGGGACAAGGGCCTGTTCGTCGCAGAGCTCCGGGCAGTCGGACGTAATGGGCAGCATCTGCCCGTCCCCGCCGTACACCGCTACCTCCCCCAGCTCCGCCGGGCCATAGCCGCTGATGCGGAGATAGCGGACAGGGGACTGCGGGGCTGAGGGCAGGTCCAGCTCCTGCCATTTTAACAGGGCGGCGTGGCCCTGCTCAAAGCTGGAAGCGGGCAGCCAGGTCTCCCCGTCCGCGGAAAATTCAAAGCTGTAGCTGCCCTGGCCGATACCGGTGTAAAACTGCACCCGGGAGACATTCTCTTCGCCGCCCAGGTCGATGACGGCGCTCTGCCCGTCCAGGCTGCGCACGGTCTGGGGAGCCTGGGTGTCGCCCAGGTTCCAGAAGGCCACGGCGGCATAGATCAGGGTCAAGAGGGCGACAAGCAGGGCGTCCCGGCGGTCAAAGCGCTTCTCCCGGCTTTGGGGCAGCGGGATCCTCTTCAGATCGGGCAGGCCCAGATAGAACAAAACGATCAGCAGGGCCGTAATGATAGGGAAAAAAGTTGTTGTTTTCATAGGCATAAATCAATATGGCAAGTAATAATCAGACCGCAGGTGCGGTATATTTTCATATTGTTCTTTCACTGTAAGCTTTAACCGTCAAAAAGTCAATAAGAAGTTCTGCTCTGAGGCAGCGCCCCGGCAAATGTAAATTTTCCATCAAAAAATTCAAATATCTCTTGTCCTCATGTAAAAGCGTGGTAAAATGAATAAACATGAATTTTTACAGGAGATGTTTTACAATGCTGATGTGGTGTCTGTACCTGTCCGCTCTGGCGCTGACGGCGCTGTGGGCCGGTCTGGGGGGCGTGACCGCGCTGTCCCAGCTCTGGCGGCTGATCCCGGCCTATGTGGTCGCTTTGCTGGTCACCCACCTGGTCTATGTGCTGGGTCTGTGCGTGATCCGCCTGTTCTACCGGGACCGGGTCATCGAAAAACAGAGCAATCTGGCCAGGGCCTGCTGCGCGGGTGTGGGGGATCTGTTCTGTTTTTACGCCGGCGTCCGGGCCCATATCAGCGGCCTGGAAAAGCTGCCCAAGGATCAGAAATATCTCTTTGTCTGCAACCATAAGTCCATGTTTGACCCCCTGGTGGTCATGGGGGCCATGAAAAAGCAGAACATCTCCTTCATCTCCAAGCCCTCCAACATGAAGCTCCCTGTGGCCGGCGTGGTCGCCAAAAACGCGGGCTTTCTGGCCATCGACCGGGAAAATAACCGGGAGGCGCTGAAAACCATACTTCAGGCAGCGGAGTATCTGAAGAAGGGCGTCTGCAATATGGGCATTTACCCGGAGGGCACACGCAGCCGCACAGGAGAGATGCTGCCCTTCCACGCCGGGTCCTTCAAAATTGCCCAGCGGGCCGGCGCGCCTCTGGTGGTGGCCTGCGTCCGTGGCAGCGAGAATGTGAAGCGCCCCCACCTGTTCGGGCATGTGGACGTGTATCTGGACATTTTGGAGGTCATCCCCGCGGAGCGGGTGAAGGCCATGAGCACCAACGAGCTGGCGGACTACTCCCGCGCCCTGATGGAGGAAAAGCTGAAAACCGCCGCATAAATCGCTCCATAAATATAACGGAAGGATCATTGTAAAATGGACAACAGCACCGGAAAACTCTACATTGTCGCTACCCCCATCGGCAACTCCCGGGACATGTCGCCCCGGGGCCGGGAGATTTTGAGCACAGTGGACATCATCGCGGCGGAGGACACCCGCCGTTCCATGGTGCTGCTGAATAAACTGGAGATCCGAAACCGCCTGGTCTCCAACCACAAGTTCAACGAATACGGCAAGGCCAAATATTTTATCAACGAGATGCTCTCAGGCAAGAGCGTGGCGGTGATCACCGACGCGGGCACCCCCTGCATCTCCGACCCGGGCAACGAGCTGATCCGGGCGGCGG
>CAMGRL010000082.1 GCA_946061515.1 uncultured Clostridia bacterium | reverse complement strand
TGGGTCTCCGCCGTCTCCATGCCGCCGCAGCCCAGCTCCAGAGAGAAGCGGTTGTCGGCGATCAGATAGGCGTTCAGGGCGTGACCGGCCTCGTGGGTGACAACGTCCACATCGCCGGCGGTGCCGTTGAAGTTTGCCAGGATGAAGGGCTGCTTATACTTGGGGAATTCGGTGCAGTAGCCGCCGCCCCACTTGTTTTTCCGGGAGTCCACGTCAAAGGCCTCGTTATCCAGCATCATGTCGATAAAGGCGCCGGTCTCCGCACCCATGCGGTGGTACATCTCTTTGGCCGCGGCGAAAATGTTCTCCTTGCCGCCCACGGGGCAGGGGTCGCCGCCGGGGATGATCACGTCGTTATCGTAGAGCTTGTAATCGGTAATGCCCAGGCGCTTCGCGTTCTCCGTGCGGAGCCTGGCCACCACGGGCACCACGTCGCTGAGGACGTTTTCCCGGAAGGTCTTTACGCTGTCCTGATCGTAGCAGAGACGGCCCATGCGGTAGTAGCCCAGCTCGATAAAGTTCCTGTAGCCCATCTTTTTGGCCATGCGGTCCCGCACATGGACCATGCGGTCATAGATATCGTCCAGCTGGGCCTTGTGCTCCTCCAGACCCCGGCCCAGGACCTCATAGCACTCCCGGCGGGTGGCCCGGTCGTCGCTCTTGCCGTACTTCATCAGCATGGCCCGGGGCAGCTTCTCGCCGCGGAATTCAAACTCCATACCGGCCATCAGCTTGGAATACTCGCTGACCAGACGGTTCTCCTCCACCATGTCGGGCACGATGTCCCGGGACATGGACTTGCGCTGGACCTCCATGCTCTGAAACAGCACGGGGGACAGGGCTTTCTCCAGCTCCGGGCGGAAGGGGGAGTCCAGCAACGCGGCGGCGTAGTCCACAGCGTAGTTATTCACGGCGGGGCCTACCTCGTCGTAGTAGTCGTTCTCGGCCACATAGAACTCGTCGGCGGTGTTGATGGAGTAGCGCATATAGGCCAGGGCGTTGGCGGTGTAGTATTCGCAGTTGAGCTTGAGGTAATCCTCTCTGGCTTTCAGGATCTCCTCCACGCTTTTGGCGTTTTTGATGCGGGGGATCACGTCCTCCATGACGGAGGCAACTTCTTCAAGCGTTACCCGCTTGTAGGGCAGTTCGGAAACTTTCATGTGTTTTAGCGTCCTTTCCAATTAGGTAGTCCCATTCTACACTATCTCCTTAATTTTTTCAATCGGTATATTCAAAGGGGAAAAACTGTGGTATACTGAACACAATTCCCAACAATGGAGATTTACCTATGGATAAGATAAACAGAGAACTTTTACACTTTATTTCGGCCAGCCCCTCGCCCTATCACGCGGTGGAGCAGATCCGGCTGCGGCTGGAAGGGGAGGGCTATACTGAGCTTCTGGAGAGCGAGCCCTGGAAGCTCACCCTGCCCGGAAAATACTATGTGCGGAGAAACGGCTCGTCCATCATTGCCCTGGACCTGCCCGAGGGGGAACTTCCCGGCTTTATGATCATGGCAGGGCACAGCGATTCCCCCAGCTTCAAGATCAAGGAGACGGCCCCGGTGCAGTCCGCTGGGATGTACACCCAGCTGAATGTGGAGAAATACGGCGGAATGCTCTGCTCCACCTGGCTGGACCGGCCCCTGTCCGCCGCCGGACGGGTGGCGGTGCGGGAAAAGGGCCGGATCGTCACAAAGCTTGTAAACATCGACCGGGACCTGCTGCTGATCCCCAATGTGGCCATCCACATGGACCGGGGCGCAAACGAGGGCAAGAGCTACAACCCCAATGTGGACATGCTGCCGGTGCTGGGCAGCGCGGAGCTCCAGCGGGGCTTTGACGCCCTGGCGGCGGAGGCTGCCGGTGTGGAGGAAAAGGACCTGCTGTCCAAGGATCTGTGCCTCTATCCCCGCACCCCCGGCACGGTCTGGGGCGCGGAGGAGGAGTTTGTGTCATCCCCCCGGCTGGACGACCTGCAGTGCGTGTTCGCCTGCCTGGAGGGACTGCTGGCTGCCAAGCGCGGGGAGAGCGGGGCCGTTTTGGCCGTGTTCGACAATGAAGAGGTGGGCAGCGGCACCAAGCAGGGGGCGGACTCCAGCTTTTTGGAGGACGTGCTGTGCCGGGTCTGCGAGGCCCTGGGGAAGAGCCCGGCGGAGTACCGGGCGGCCCTGGCTAATAGCTTCATGGTCTCGGCGGACAATGCCCACGCCGTCCACCCCAACCACCCGGAGTTTGCCGATCGGAACGACCGGCCAAAAATCAACGGCGGCATCGTCATCAAATATAACGCAAACCAGCGCTACACCACCGACAGCGTATCCGCCGCCGTCTTCGGTGAGATCTGCAAGGCCGCGGGCGTCCCGGTGCAGCGCTTTACCAACCGGGCGGACATGCCCGGCGGCTCTACCCTGGGCAATATCAGCTCCGCCCATGTGTCCATCGACACGGTGGACATCGGCCTGCCTCAGCTGGCCATGCACTCGGCCTATGAGACGGCGGGCGTGAAGGACACGGAATACCTGATCCGGGCGGCGGCGGAGTTTTATGCCCGCAGCTTTCGCCGGACAGCGGAAGGAATAGAGATTTAAGGCTAAACTGTGAAAAAACAGGAAAAAGCCTTGATTTACTGCCCTGTTTTCCGTATGATAGGTGTGCAAAAAAAGACTTTTGGTGGGATTTGATGAAGAAATTTGTTTGTATTGTGCTGGCGCTGTGCCTGTGCCTGATCTGCTGCGCCTGCGGCTCCGGCGGCTATGGGGTAAAGACCGTTTTGACCCTTGTGGAGCAGGAGTATTCCTTGGCCTTCCGCAATGACGACGGCATCTATTTTTACGTTACCGCGGCCATCGAGCAGCTGTGCGCCGAGGGCGCGGTGGGCGAGCTGGCGGGCAAGTGGTTTGGCAGCAATATTGTGAACTTTAAAAAGACGGAAGGAGCCCTGGATAAGCTGGGGCTGCCGGAAGCCAGAAACTTTATCATCGGCGTGGATATCAACTCCTTCCCGGTGGCCTACATGTCCGAGGGCAACTACTGGGGCTTTGACGTGGAGCTGGCCCAGGCCGTATGCGACAAGCTGGGCTGGACTTTGCAGATCCAGCCTATCGAGAAGGAAAATGTGTATATCGAGCTGTACTCCGGCAATATCGACTGCGCCTGGGGCGGCATTGCCCTGGACGAGGAGGAGCTGGCCGCCGGACGCTACACCCAGTACGGCCCCTATATGAAAAATGACATTGTGGTGGCCTCCAGAGAGGGCTCCAGCGTCTGGAACAGTCTCCGGCTCAGCGGCCGGAATATGGCCATGCCCACCACGGAGGAGGCCATGGCGGCCCTGAACACCAACGAGAAGCTGGCAAACCGCCTGGGGCAGATCACCCGCCTGGCGGGAGGGACCACGGAGTGCTTTTCCTACCTGTACGCGGGAAAATGCGACGCGGTGCTGACGGACACCGCGGCGCTGTATTACTATAATTCCCATTGATGAATGGACGGGCGTATATGGCGTGCATCCGCAGGGGCGACTCACGAATCGCCCGTTTGCCGCACGGAAACCCGCAGTCATTCTGAGCGGAGCGGAGAATCCCGTTGAGAAATGGGCTTACCGGGAAGCAAAAGGAAAAAAGCTTGCAAAAGGATATATAAAGCGGCAGCGCAGAATTCCCAAAAAGCGAATTCTGCGCTGCCGCTTTGTTCAGTACGGATTATTTATTCAGCTTGCAGAGCCTGTTTCTTTCCGCGAGAGCCGCGCTGGTCCTGCGGCAGAGGGTGAGAATGTCCTCTTCGCTGCCGTCCACCACGGCCTGCTGCAGTGTGTCGATGCAGGCGGAGAGCTCACTCTCCGCGTCAACAAGGGCGTCACAACTGACAGGGTCGCTGAAGCGCAGCTCCTCGGCCAGACGGCTGACCGCGGTAGCGGCGGCTTCACTGTCGCACTGGGCGGCAAGGGTACTGAGCCGGGACTGGAGCATACGCATGGTGGAGACCTGCTTTTTGATCTGCACATCCTGCCGCTCCACTTCCTCGCGCACGCTGTCCGCCGCCACGAAACCGATCAGGGCCGCGCACAGCAGCAGCACATACAGCACCACCGGAATCCACACCGGCACCCACTTGGCAAGGGCCATAAATACAAAACTCAGAACGATCTGAATGACCAGATAGGCAAAGCTGATGCGCAGGATGGGGAAGCCGTAAAACTTGGATCTGGCCTCACCGCCCATGGCTTTGGGCATGGCGTAATACTGGACGGCGATGGCAAGGACGGCGAACAGGTAGGAAAGCCAGAAGCACCCGTTTTTCACAAACGGCACCACAAAGGCGATCACGCTGAACGCGGCCAGCACCGCCGCCAGGGCAATGGTAAAACGCAGTTTGTTCTTACTCATAACTCAGCCTCTCTTTCTGCCGCAGTTGGGGCAAAAGTTTGTGGTAATGCCTTTCTGGCCGCAGTCCGGGCAATCCCAGCCCTTGGGCGGCTCCGGTTTTTTCTGTCCGCAGTTGGGGCAGAAATTGCTGGTGATGTTCTTCTGTCCGCAGCCGGGGCAATCCCAGCCCGCGGGGGACTCAGGCCTTTTGCTGCCGCAGTCCGGGCAGAAATTGGAGCTGATGCCCTTTCGCCCGCAGACGCCGCAGTCCCAGCCGCTCTGGCCCTCCGGGGCCTGCGCTTGCAGCACCTGGTCGCTCACATTCTGCCCCATCCGGGC
>CAMGRL010000081.1 GCA_946061515.1 uncultured Clostridia bacterium | reverse complement strand
GACACGCGGATTTTCAGTCCGCTGCTCTACCTACTGAGCTACAGAGGCATATTGAAATAAGATGTGGTGGGAACAACTGGACTCGAACCAGTGACCCCCTGCTTGTAAGGCAGGTGCTCTAACCAGCTGAGCTATGCTCCCGACTCGACAGCTCCGTTAATATACCAAAAGAATGCGGATTTGTCAATATCTTATTTCAAATTTTCCGATTATTTTTCTTCCCGGGCCGCCAGCACAGCCTCCAGGTCCACGGGCGTAAAGGCGTATACCTTGTCACAGAACTGGCAGTGGACACGGATATCCTGCCCCTCGGCGATCATTTCCTTCAGATTGGCAGGGTCGATGCAGGAGATGGCCTCCCGCACACGGTCCTCGTCACAGTAGCAGCGGTATTCGATTTCCTTCTCCCCAACGATATGATGCTCAAAGCCCTTCAGCACCTGATCAAAAAGAGCCTCCACGCCGTCCTCGCTCAAAACGGTGGTGAGCTGATCCATCATAAAGATGTTGTCCTCCAGCTTTGCGATCATATCCTCGGAAGCGCCAGGCATGAGCTGGACGATGAAGCCGCCGGCGGCTTTGATGGAGCGGTCCGTGTCCACCAGCACGCCCAGGGCGCAGGCGGAGGGCACCTGCTCACTCTCCAGCAGGTAGGCGGTCAGATCCTCGGCGATCTCGCCGCTGACAAGCTCGGTGGAGCCCACATAGGGCTCCTTCAGACCGATATCCCGGCTGACGGTGAACATGCCGTCCCGGCCCACAGCGCCGCCCACATCCAGCTTGCCGTCAGCCCTGAGGGGCAGATCGACGGAGGGATCGCCCAGGCAGCCGCGCACGTTGCCACCCGAATCGGACACGGCGATGACGCTGCCGATGGGCCCGCCGCCGTTTATGCGGATGGTCAGGGTGGCATTTTCCTCTTTCATCATGTCGCCCATCAGGGAAGCGGCGCAAAGCGTCCTGCCCAGGGCCGCCGCGGCGGTGGGGGAGCAATCGTGGATCTCCCGGGCCCGCTGTACCGTGTCTCTGGCGTTGATGGCAGCCATCTTGATAAAGCCGTCTCCGGCTGTGGCTCTGATAATTTTATCCATTGTTGTCCTTCCTTTATTTTCGTACCGCGCAGATAAACAGCCTGCCGCCGTCGCCCTGGGGGCCGTCCCGGCGGAGCTGAACGTCCGCAAAGCCGCTGTCACAGAGCAGCTTTGCTATTGCCTCCGGCGAATGGGCATACTCAACATGATCCTCGCTGCTGCGCTCCCAGAGCTCGCCTGCCCGGGAGAAAATGTCCATGCCGTAAATGACGGCGCCAGCCTCCTGGTCAAAATCCGCCCGCCAGAGACAGAGCACATCCTCGTTTTCGTCCACAAAGACCTCACCGTCCAGAGAGCGGAGCCACTCCGGCGTACGGATGTCGAAAATCAGCAGGCCGCCGGGCCGGATAAAGAGATGAAGCCGGTGAAACACCTCCGGCAGGTCCTCCGGCGGAATATAGTTCATGCCGTCGAGAGAACAATAGGCCGCGTCCACCGTGCCGTAGAGATCCAGCTCCGCCGCGTCCTGGAGGAGAAACAGAGGAGGCGTCTTTAGATCCAGACTCTTCTCCCGGGCCTGCATCAGCATGTCCACGGAGGCATCCACCGCGATCATCTCATAACCCCGCCCGGCCATGAGCCAGGTCAGGGTGCCGGTGCCGCAGCACAGGTCAAGGAGAAGGCGGAATTCCCCGCCTGCGCGGGCAAACTCCGCCTCGTAAAAATTGGCAAACTGTTCGTAGGGCACATCCCCTGTGAGCTGATCGTACCAGGAAGCCAGGGGGCCGTAGCAGCTCATTGCTCCTGCTCCTTCAAGCGGTCAAACACGATGGCATAGCCGTCCTTGCCGTACTGGAGAGAGCGGTTGACCCGGCTGATGGTGGCGCTGGATGCGCCGGTCTCCGCGAGAATGTCGTTATAGATCATGCCCTGGTTCAGGCACATGGCCACCTGAAAGCGCTGCTCCATGGCCATAAGCTCCGTAACGGTGCAGAGATCGTCGAAAAACCGTATGCACTCATCCACATTCTGCAGGGAGAGGATCGCCTCATACATCTTCTCGTTGCGGGGCTTTTTCGGCAATTTATTCATTTTATCCTCCATTGTTCAATGTTCTTTTGTACGCTTTTATTTGCCCCTATGTTAACCCATTAAATTAAAAAAGTAAAGGGGAAAAATTGAAGTTTACGCAAAATTTAATATTTGCGCCTTAATCTGCTCTTGCGGAAAACCAGGGGACAGGATATAATAGAATCAATAAAGAAAAGCCGTATGCACAGCGGCGGAAAGGAGAACTTGAAATATGGATATGACGGTTGTATGGCTCATCGCCATGATTGTACTGCTGGTGGTTGAGGGCGTTGTCCCGGGGCTGATCTCTATCTGGTTCGCGCTGGGGGCTTTGGCGGCCCTTGTCTCCGCACTGCTGCACGCGCCGCTCTGGCTTCAGATCGTGTGGTTTCTTGCGGTCTCCATCGTCGCTCTGGCTCTGACCCGCCCCCTGGCCAAAAAGTATATTAATTCAAAAACCCAGCCCACCAATGCCGACATGCTCATCGGCAAGGAGTGCGTGGTCCGGGAAAGCATCGACAACGTGCTGGGCGCGGGCGCTGCCTCCGTGGACGGCAAGGTCTGGACCGCCCGCACCGAGAGCGACGAGGTCAGGCTCCAGGAGGGCTCCCGGGCTGTGGTCGTCCGCATTGAGGGCGTAAAGCTTATCGTAAAACCCATTGAGGATAAATAATTTATTTTAGGAGGAAAGAATTTATGGGTCCGTATGTTATTATCGCGCTGATCCTTCTGGTCATCATCATCCTGATCAGAAACATCAGAGTCGTACAGCAGGCCAGAGCCTATGTCATCGAGCGTCTGGGTGCGTATAAGACCACCTGGAATGTGGGCATCCACCTGAAGGTACCCTTTATCGAAAGAGTGGCCAAGATCGTCTCCCTGAAGGAGCAGGTGGCCGACTTCCCGCCCCAGCCCGTGATCACCAAGGATAACGTCACCATGCAGATCGACACCGTTATCTACTTCCAGATCACCGACCCCAAGATGTACACCTACGGCATCGAGCAGCCCATGGTAGCCATCGAGAATCTGGCCGCCACCACCCTGCGTAACATCATCGGCGACCTGGAGCTGGACCAGTGCCTGACCAGCCGCGACATCATCAACACCAAAATGCGCGCCATTCTGGACGAGGCCACCGACCCCTGGGGCATCAAGGTCAACCGCGTTGAGCTGAAGAACATCCTGCCGCCCAAGGAGATCCAGAACGCCATGGAGAAGCAGATGAAGGCAGAGCGCGAGCGCCGTGAAGCCATCCTTCGCGCCGAGGGTGAAAAGCGGGCCGCCATTCTGGAGGCCGAGGGCGAAAAGGAATCCGCCATCCTCCGTGCCGATGCAAAGAAGCAGCAGCAGATCCTGGAGGCCGAAGGCGAGGCCGAGGCTATCCTGAAGGTGCAGAGCGCTACCGCGGAAGGTATCCGCCGCATCAACGAGGCCAGCCCCACCGAGGCGGTCATCAAGATCAAGGCGCTGGAGGCCTTCACCGCCGCCGCCAACGGCCGCGCCACCAAGATCATCATCCCCAGCGAGATCCAGGGCCTGGCCGGTCTGGCCGAGGGCGTCATCAGCACTGTCAAAAACGACGTGACAAAAGAGGCAGAGTAATATCGGAACACAGAAAGGGCTGCCATTTCGGCAGCCCTTTTTCTTTGAAAGAACAGGAGAGAAGAAAATGAGCAGCAAAGCGGCACTGGATTTTCTGGAGAGACACGGCATGTCTCCGGCGCGCATCGAGCCAAGCCTGTGCGCGGCAAAAATGCGCGACAACATGGAGAGGGGACTGGCGGGGGACAAAACGGCCCTGCCCATGATCCCTACATATCTGAAAATGGACGGCGCCGTCCCCAAGGGGACCGGGGCCATTGTGATCGACGCCGGGGGCACCAACTTCCGCAGCGCCCTGGCGAGCTTTACGGCCCAGGGCTTTCAGACGGAGGAGCTGTCCAAATGCTCCATGCCCGGCATAGCAAAAAGCGCCACCTGGGAGGAGTTTATCTCCTTTGTGGCAGACCGCATCATGCCCTTGACCGGCAGAGCCGACTGCATCGGCTTCTGCTTTTCCTACTCGGCCGACATCACCCCGGAAATCGACGGCCGGGTCATCCGCATCGACAAGGAAGTGGTGATCAAGGGTTCCGCCGGTAAGCTGGTGGGCGCCTCTCTGCTGGAGGAGCTGGAGCGCCGGGGCGCGGGAAAAAAGAAGATCGTTATCCTCAACGACACCGCCGCCGTGCTTTTGGGCGGCTCGGCCACCCTGGACCTGTCCGCTTACGGCGGCTTTATCGGCCAGGTCAGCGGCACCGGCACCAACACCTGCTGCCTGCTGCCCGCCTCCCGCATCACCAAGCTGGGCCTGACGGACGAAACGAAAATGATCGTCAATCTGGAGTCCGGCCTGTACGACGAGCTGCCCAGAGGCGATTTTGACCTGATTCTGGACGAAGAGAGCAACAACCCCGGCCTGAAGCTCTTTGAGAAGATGACCGCAGGGGTCTATCTGGGCGAGCTTTGCCGCCTGATGCTCCGCGCCGCCGCTGACGAGGGCCTGCTTTCCCCCAAAACGGCGGAAAACGCCAGGAATCTGGGCCGTATCGACTCGGCGGTGATCGACGCCTGGGCCAGCGGCGAGCAGCTGGAGGACTTCTGCGGAAGCGCCGAGGACCGGGAATTTGTCAAGACCCTCTGCCTTGCGGTGTTCGAGCGCTCTGCCCGCTGCATGTGCACCAATCTGGCGGCCATCATGCTGCTGACCGGAGAGGGCGACGATGCCGAAAAGCCCGTCTGCGTCTGCGCCGAGGGCTCCCTGGTGCAGAAGGGCCGCCATTAC
>CAMGRL010000080.1 GCA_946061515.1 uncultured Clostridia bacterium | reverse complement strand
ACCATCTCTTTCTTGACGGTAGGAGGATTCGTCTGCTTAACTTACTGACATTGCCGTTTCGGCCTCTTTTTTTGTCCTCAACACAGTCCGGCGCTTGCACAAAAGGGATAAAGTGGTGTATAATATCATGAATCTCTATGAGTAGGAGACGTTTATGAGCAAAAAAAGAAATAAAAAAGAGAAGATCCCGCCGGAGCTGCAGGCCCGCCGGGAGACCTATGATTGGATACAGTGCATCATCACCGCGCTGATCATCTGCGTTGTGGTTTTCGGCTTCTTTATCCGGGTGATCGACGTCAGCGGCAGCTCCATGAACCCCACATTGCAGGACGGGAACAAGATGCTGGTGTCCGATCTGTTCTATAAGCCCAAGGTGGGCGACGTGGTCATCTTCAAAAAGGACGAGTATGACCCGGACAAGGCCCTGGTAAAGCGGGTGATCGCCACCGAGGGTCAGGTGGTGAATATCGACTTTGATCTGGGCATTGTCTATGTGGACGGCGAGCCCTTCGAAGAGGACTATATCACCGAGCTTACCCGGAACAAGATCGACTTTATCGGCCCCCAGACCGTGCCGGAAAACTGCGTTTTCGTCATGGGCGATAACCGCAACGCCTCCACCGACAGCCGGGATGAGCGCATCGGCATGGTGGACGTGCGGCTGATCATCGGCCGGGCCTACTGCGTGATCTACCCCACCAATGAGATCGGATGGATCAGCTGATGGAAAATAACCGCTTTGAAAAAATGAATATCCAGTGGTTCCCGGGCCACATGACCAAGGCCCAGCGGATGATCGAGGAGAATCTGAAGCTGGTGGACGCGGTGTGCGAGATTCTGGACGCCCGCATACCCCGGTCCAGCCGCAACCCGGACATTGACCGGCTTGCCGGGGATAAGCCCCGGCTGGTGATCCTCAACCGCATCGACCTGGCAGACCCCGCTATAACTGCCCGCTGGAAGAAATATTTTGAAGCCCAGGGCCTTGCCATTCTGGAGACCGACGCCAGAACCGGCAAGGGCGTGAACGGCTTTGCCCCCGCTGTGCGCCGGCTTCTGGCCGGAAAGATCCGGGAGTATGAGGCCAAGGGCCAGGTGGGCCGGCCCCTGCGGGTGATGATTTTAGGCATACCCAACGTGGGCAAGTCTACCTTTATTAATAAAGTAGCCGGTCGCAAGGCCGCCATCGCCGGGGACAAGCCCGGCGTCACCCGGGGCAAGCAGTGGATCAATATCGACGCCGGTCTTGACCTGCTGGACACCCCCGGCATCCTCTGGCCCAAGTTCGACAGCCAGGAGGTGGGGGAGATGCTGGCCATCACCAACGCCATCAAGGCCGACGTGCTGGACAAGGAGACCCTTGCGGCAAACTTCATGCTCCGTCTGCGGCAGATGTACCCCCAGGCCATCAAAGACCGGTATAAATTTGACCCGGACCCGGACATGAACGGCTTTGAGCTGCTGGAACAGGCGGCCAAAAAGCGGGGCTTTCTGGTCTCCCGGGGCGAGTACGACATTGAGCGCATGGCCAATACCCTGCTGGGGGAATACCACGAGGGGAAATTAGGCCGCCTTTCTTTGGAGATGCCTGATGATTGAGCTTTGGACGCTGGAAAACGAGATATACGCCGGGGGCGTAAAGCTTTTGTGCGGCGTGGACGAGGCGGGGCGCGGCCCTCTGGCGGGGCCGGTGTGCGCCGCCGCCGTTATCCTGCCCCAAAACTGTGAGATTCCGGGGCTGAACGACTCCAAAAAGCTGACCGAGAAAAAGCGGGAGGCCCTGTTTGATGTGATCTGCGCTTCCGCTGTCAGCTACGGCATCGCCTTTGCCACGGTGGAGGAGATCGAGGAGTATAATATTCTGGGCGCCACCTTTATGGCCATGAACCGGGCCATTGCGATGCTTGATTCCGTGCCGGAGCTGGCCCTCATCGACGGCAACCGCAATACCGGGATCCAGATCCCCAGCCGCTGTGTCATCGGCGGCGACGGTAAATGCGCCGATATCGCGGCGGCCTCCGTGCTGGCCAAGGTCACAAGGGACCGGTACATGCTGCAAATGGCGGAGCTGTACCCGCAGTACGGCTTTGAAAAGCACAAGGGTTACGGCACAAAGGCCCACTATGAGGCCATCCGGGCCTACGGGCCCTCGCCCATACACCGGCCCAGCTTTCTGAGGAAGATGCACTGATGGACAGGCATTTGACAGGGCGCTGGGGCGAGGAGAAGGCCGCCGCCTTTCTGCGCCGCAAGGGCTATAAGATCATCGGCATGAATTACGCCTGCCGCATGGGCGAGATCGACATCATCGCCCGAAACCGGAAATTCATCGTCTTTGCCGAGGTGAAGCTGAGAAAGAGCGCCGCTTTCGCCGAGGCAAGGGAGTTTGTCACGATTGCAAAGCAGGAGCGGATCAAAACCACCGCGGCCATGTGGCTTTCAGAAAACGAGACTTCCTTGCAGCCCCGCTTTGACGTGATCGAAATTTACGCCCCCGAGGGGCCGGAGAGCCGGGATGTCAGCATCCGGCACATCGAGGACGCGTTTCAATAAATATGTAGCCCGGGCAGAGCCCGGGACTGACCGTACGATCAGCAGGTGCCTCTGGGGCAGAAGGTGGAGCAGTAGGTCTCGCCCTTGGTGCTGGCCTTCTCGTTCTGCACGCTGATGCGGGTAGCGCTGCACTTGCAGTCGATGGTGTTGTACTTGCAGTTGGTGACGTCACAGCCCACGCCGGGGATGATGTCGCCGCGATTTTTCTCGTTCATGCTTATACCTCCGCATTGTATTACCTCATCATAAGGCACCGTTAGTATCTGATTTTCGGCAGTAATTATTCTTGGGAACGGTATTCACTATGTCACTTTACGCGATCGGCGACCTGCACCTGTCTTTTTCGGCGGAAAAGCCCATGGATGTCTTCGGAGACAAATGGGAAAACCACGCGGAAAAGCTGCGGCAGGGCTTTTCAAAACTGAATGAGGACGATGTGTGCGTCATCTGCGGCGATCTGAGCTGGGGCATGGGCCTGGAGCAGACCCGGGAGGATTTTTTGTTTATCCACTCTCTGCCGGGGAAAAAGATCATCCTGAAAGGAAACCACGACTACTGGTGGAGCACCGCCACCAAGGCCAAGCGCTTTTTCGCCGAAAACGGCATTGACAGCATTGATATTTTGTTCAACAACAGCTTTTTTTATGAAAATTACGCCCTCTGCGGCACCAGGGGCTGGTTTTACGAGGAGGAAAAGGGCGACGGGCACGACAAGAAGATCATGCTCCGGGAGATCGCCCGGCTGGAGACCTCCTTAAACGCTGCGGGGGACCGGGAAAAAATCGTTTTTCTCCACTATCCGCCCATCTACCAGAAATACCGTTGCCCGGAGATCCTGGAGCTGCTGAAAAAGCACGGCGTCCGGCTCTGCTGCTACGGTCATATCCACGGCAAGGGCTGCGCCTATGCCCTCAACGGCTGGAGCGGCGGCACGGAGTACAGGCTGGTTTCCGCCGATTTCGTGGATTTTTCCCCCATAAAGCTCTTATAATTCAAACATGTTAATGATTTTGTCATTGATTTTACCGTTAGAATCTGTTATCATAGCAAAGTGCGACCCAGATAAAGAGGAGGAGATCAAATTATGATCGTCAAGAATGTAGAAAAGAAAGAAAATAACACCGCCGTATTCCAGGTGGAGTCCGACGCAGCGGAATTTGAAGCTGCCGTCAACGGCGCATACCTGAAGAACAAGGCAAGTATATATATCCCCGGCTTCCGCAAGGGCAAGGCCCCCCGCGCAGTAGTGGAAGGCATGTATGGCAAGGACGTCTTCTATCAGGACGCCATGGACGAGCTGGCCCCCCAGGCTTTTGAGCAGGGCGTGAAGGAAGCAGAGCTGAGATTTGTGGGCGCTCCCTCCATCACCGATGTGAACGTGACTGACGAGCACACTGTTGTCTACAGCTTCACCGTCACCCTGTACCCCGAGGTCACTCTGGGCCAGTACAAGGGCATCGAGGCCACCCGCGAGACCGTCTCCGTCAGCGACGAGGACGTGAACGCCGAGGTGGAGAGCGTACGTAAGCGCAACGCCCGCAAGGTCAGCGTGGAGCGCGAGGCCCAGATGGGCGACACCGCCAACATCGACTTTGACGGCTTCCTCAACGGCGAGCGCTTCGACGGCGGCAAGGCTGAGAGCTATGACCTGGAGCTGGGCTCCAACTCCTTTGTTCCCGGCTTTGAGGAACAGATCGTCGGCATGCAGATCGGCGAGGAGAAGGACCTGGACATCACCTTCCCCGAGGAGTATGTGGAAGACCTGGCCGGCAAGGCTGTGGTATTCAAGGTCAAGCTCAATTCTCTCACCGTTTCCGAGCTGCCCGAGCTGGACGACGAGTTTGCCAAGGACGTGTCCGAGTTTGACACCCTGGACGAGTACAAGGCCGACATCCGCGCCAATCTGGAGAAGCGCTGTCAGAACGAGGCTGAGGAAAAGGTCCGTTCCGAGATCATGCACAAGGCTGCCGAGAACATGACCGTAGAGATTCCCGAGGTCATGGTGCAGGAGAAGGTGGAGGAGATCCTCCGCAACTACGCGGCAAACTTCGGCCTGAACAGCCGCGACATGGAGTATGCACAGTTGCTGCAGATGATGGGTCTGGACGAGAACACCATCAACGTGAGCATCCGTCCGGGCGCTCAGGTGCAGGTGAAGAACGACCTGCTTATCGAGGCCGTCATCAAGGCTGAGAATATCGAAGCCACCGACGAGGAAGTTGAAGAGTACCTGAACAAGGTCGCAGAGAGCATTCAGGCCCAGCCCGAGGAAGTGAAGAACTACTTCGGTCTTGAATTCCTGGCAGGCGAGCGGAAGAAAGAGAAGGCCACCAACCTCATCATCGACAGCGCCGTCATCACCGAGGCTGCCCCCGAGGAAGAAAAGGCGGAATAAT
>CAMGRL010000079.1 GCA_946061515.1 uncultured Clostridia bacterium | reverse complement strand
GGGATGACGATCTCGGAATTGGAGGCGCTGTCGCAGGCGATATGTCCGGGAAATTCATGGACATTTTCCACCAGCACGGTCTCCCCGCTGGACGCCGCCGCGCCGCAGACCCCTTTGTTCAACGGGATCTCTATGCAGGCGGGCTTGCCCTGAAAAGGCCCCAGCACCAGGCGGCCCTGCTCCATATGGTAAAAGCCCGCCCAGTTGATGTCCTCCAGCGTGTCAAAAAGCAGCGCGGAGGCGTTGGAAAGATTGGCGATAAAATGGGGCACACCGTGGATCAGCGCGGTGAGCCGCCGTTCCAGTTCAAGATAATCGGTCATTTTGCTCTCCTTTTAAATACCAAACAGCCTTCTGCCGTTTTCCATGGTGATCCGGGCGATCTCCTCCGGGCTGGTGCCCTTCACTTCGGCGATTTTCTCCGCGATATAGTCCAGGTTTCCCGAGTCGTTGCGCTTGCCGCGCATGGGCACTGGGCTTAAATAGGGGCTGTCCGTCTCGATCAGGATCCGGTCCAGAGGGCAAATCTCCAGTACCTCCAGGGTCTTTCTGGCGTTTTTGTAGGTCACCGGCCCGTCAAAGCCCAGGTACCAGCCCCGACGCAGCAGCTCTTTGGCCATCTCGGCGCTGCCGGAATAGCAGTGGAACACGCCCCGCAGTTCAGGATAGTCCCGGACAATGTCCATACAGTCCCCGTGGGCCTCCCGGTCGTGGACAATAATAGGTTTACATAATTCAAGTGCCAGTTCAATTTGCTGCCGGAAAAGGGCTTTCTGCTCCTCCTTGTGCTCCGCGTCCCAGTAATAGTCCAGGCCGATCTCCCCGATGGCCACGCATCTGGGATGGGCGGCCAACTCCCGAATCACGGCAAGACTGCCGCTGTAAGACGCCAGCTCCTCCGGGTGGACGCCCACAGCGGCGTACACAAAGGGCAGCGCCTCCGCCAGCGCCGCAGCAGCCCGGCTGCTGTCCTCGTCGCAGCCCGGGTCGATGATCAGGCCCACGCCCTGATCGTGCAGCCCGTTCAGCAGCGCGATCCGGTCGGCGTCAAAGGCCTTGTCGTCATAATGGGCATGTGTGTCAAAATACATCATCTCAACCCCTTTCCGGCTGATTATAGCATAAAAAATCATGTCTGTCATCCTGTTCGCTCTGCGGCCCAATCCAGGGAGATTTGGCGGAATCGTTCAAGGCCGGACAGGCGTCCGGACTTGAACGATTCCCGCTTGTATTTCCTTTGCACCAGTGCTATAATCTGCTGGCATATTCGCTTGGGAGGAACGGCGATGGAAAAGAAACAGAGTAAAAGCATCATCTATTCTCTGCTTCAGGGCTTTTTCTGGATGGGTCTGGGCGCAGCGGTGGGCTACTGCGCGATCTTTCTTCAGGGCCGGGGCTACAGCAATTCCCAGCTGGGCACGGTGATGGCCCTGGGCTACATCATCAGTCTTCTGCTCTCCCCCAGTCTTGCGGCTCTGGTGGACAGCGCCAAACGCGTCACCGTTTTTCATGTCAGCTGGTTTCTGCTGATCGTACAGGCCCTTGCGGTACTCTGTCTGATCCTGATCCCCGGTCAGGGTCCGGCGGTCTCGCTGATGTACATGCTGTATATCGCCGCCTGTATCTCCGGCAACCCCATGCTGACCCAGCTGAGCTTTGAACTGAACCGCGCCGGTCCAGTAGTAAACTACGCGGCGGCCCGGGGCTTTGGCTCCGTGTTTTATGCGCTGGGCGTACTGCTGCTGGGTTTTCTGGCCGACCGTGTAGGCACTTTCATTTTGCCCTATGTGGGTATGGCGATCATTCTGCTTCAGGCGGCAGCCCTGGGCGCGCTGAACCTTCCCGGCGGAAACCAGGTGCTCTCCCCTTCCGGAGAAAAGAAGTCCGGGGTGTCCCTGCGCCGGTTCGTGCTTGAAAACCGCCGCTTCTGTCTGCTGCTTCTGGGTACGGCCCTGATCTACTTTACCCATAATTTAATAAACAATTTTCTCATCAATGTGGTACGTCATGTGGGCGGCAATACGAGCAGCATGGGTGTGCTCAGCTGCTTTATGGCCGCGCTGGAGTTTCCCGTGATGCTGCTTTACGATTGGGCCACCAGACGCTTTCGCTGCGGCTCGGTACTGCGTTTTTCTCTGGTCTTTTTCACCCTTAAGGCTCTGGCCATCGCTCTGGCCGGAAGCATGGCGGGGCTTTACGCCGCCCATCTGCTTCAGATTTTCTCCTTTGCCCTGTTTACCCCTGCCATGGTGCGCTATGTGAACCTTCACATCGCCGGCGCGGATTCCGCCAAGGGCCAGTCTCTTGCCTACAGTATGTCCCCCCTTGGCTCGATTTTTGCCTCTTTTCTGGGCGGGATCCTGTTCGATCACATCAGCGTCCCGGCGGTGCTGTTCATCGGCGTGGCCGTCTCCGCCGCCGGACTGCTGCTGTGCCAGTTCTGCATAGAGCGGGATAACTGAACTAATACCAAATCAGGCATAAATTTGCCCGGCGGGTTTTCCCGCCGGGCAAGTTTTTCAATTCATTTTCAGTCAACGGACTCCAGGAAGTCGTAGGAGATGTCTCTCACCTTGTCGCGGCCATTGTTGTAGTCGTCAGTGTAGGTGGGATTCATCACCAGGAAGGTGTTGTCGCCGGCGACCACGCGCTTGACGATGACCCATTTGCCATCCCGCTTCTCCCACTGGTCGATGTCGCGGCAGCGGGCCTCAACGGTGAAGGTGGCCTTCTTGGTCTTTCTGTCCTTGTACTTGCAGCCGGCGTACATGTAAGTCTCGCTGGCGGCCTTGGTGCCGTCCTCGTTGAACTTGATGAGGATGTTGGTCATCATGTGGTGGGTGGACACCATGGCGCGGTGCTGCTTGAGCATCATGTCGATGAAGCCTCTGCCGGTTCCCTTGTAGGTGGGGCCGTAGTCAACCTCAGCGTCCTCTGCAAACACGGTGTAGCCCAGCTCGTTGTCGATTCTGTCCAGCGCGCGGCAGTAGGTGTAAATCTGGTCTCTGATTTTTTCTTTCTCAATCAGGATTTCAAGGTCGGTCATGTTTTTTTCTCCTTTCGTTTTTGCAAGTGTTTCTGCAATGATTGTGTTAATTTTATCACTTAGTTTGCTTTGACACAACGGACATTACGTCTAAAATCACTGCATTGCTTTGTATAAAAAAAGCGAAATTACTAACCGTTTTCCCCGAATCAGCGGTCAGAATGATTTACATAATATTAGTCCTTCAGGCTGGCAAAGAACTGGTCGGCAGGGTCGGCCTTCTTGCCGCGGCTGTTGTTATAGTCCTCCAGATACTCGGGGCGGACGATATAGGTGTTGTCGCCGGCCACAACGCGCTTGACGATGAGCCAGGTGCCGTCCCGCTTCTCCCACTGGTCGATGTCGCGGCAGTGGGCTTCCACGGTGAAGCTGGGCTTGCCGGTCTTGGTCCTGTACTTGCAGGAGGCGGAGACATAGGCCTCGCTGGCGGCCCGGGTGCCGTCCTCGTTGAACTCGATAAGGACGTTGGTCACCATGTGGTGGGTGGAGATCATCATCTTGTGCTGGGTCTTCAGCATGGTGTCGATATAGCCCTTGCCGCTGCCCTGATAGGTGGGGCCGTAGTCCACCACCGCTTCCTCGGCAAAGACGGAGCGGCCCAGCTCGTAGTCGATGCGGTCCACAGCGTGGCAATAGCGGTACAGCTGCTGCTTTATTTCTTCTCTCTCAACGTTTTTTTCCTGTGCGGTCATCATTTTTATTTCCTTTCCGCCCCGCAGGGCTCTATCCCAGATTTAGTGTATGGTAACACGGCGGGACGCGAAAACACAATAGTGATTCTCTCTAAAATTGACGCCGGTCTTTTGTCGCAATTGGATGAAAAAACTGTCATTTTGCCTTGTGCCCCAGGTTTGGCTATGGTATATTGATGTCATGATCGTGATTGGAGGGACATGTTTGAAATACCTTGGACAGATCTTCATTATCCTGCTGGTTTCCTTCGTGGGAGAACTGCTCAATACTCTGGTCCCCCTGCCTATACCGGCCAGCATCTATGGCATCATCATTCTGTTTTGCCTGCTGGAATTTCGGCTTATCCCTCTGCGGGCCGTAAAAGAGACCGGGGATTTTCTGGTGAGCCTCATGCAGCTGATGTTCATTCCGGCAGCGGTGGGCCTGCTGGAGGCCTGGGATGTAATAGCACCCAACTGGCTTTCCTATATGCTGATCACCATTATCTCCACCTTTGTGGTGCTCTTTGTCTCCGGCCGGGTGACCCAGGCCGTGATCCGGCACAGCCGGGTAAAGGAGGCGCGCCATGAGTGAAATGATCGTAAACTCGACTTATTTCGGGGTCGTTTTGAGCATCGGCGCCTTTCTTGTGGGCCGGGCGCTGCAAAAGCGCTTCAAACACCCTCTCTGCAATCCCCTGCTCATCGCCATTGTGCTGGTGATCCTGTTCCTTCTGGTCTTCCATGTGGACTACGAGACCTACCAGAGCAGCGCGAAATTATTGAGCAGTCTGCTGACCCCGGCCACGGTCTGTCTGGCCATCCCGCTGTACGAGCAGTTTGAACTGCTGAAAAAGAATGTCAAGGCCGTTCTGGCGGGGATCGCCTCGGGGGTGCTGTCCAGCCTGTGCTGCGTGCTGGTTCTGGCCCTGCTGTTCCGGCTGGACCACGCCTCTTATGTGACCTTTCTGCCCAAGTCCATCACCACGGCCATAGGCATGGGCGTCAGTGAAGAGCTGGGCGGCTATATATCCATCACCGTGGCAGTCATCATCATTTCCGGCATCTTAGGCAATATCTTTGCCGAGAGCGCCTGCAAGCTTTTCCGCATCACCGAGCCCATCGCCCGGGGCGTGGCCATCGGCAGCGCCTCCCATGCCATTGGAACAGCCAAAGCCATGGAGCTGGGCGAAATTGAGGGGGCCATGAGCAGTCTGTCCATTGTAGTCTCCGGGCTGCTGACGGTCATCGGCGCGGCGGCATTCGCCAATTTCCTGTAAATGCAGCGGGAACGAATGATGCCCTCTGTGTCCCGGGCCGAAAACAAATTCAAATCCGTTTTTCCCGGCGGCGTGTACGTCGGGAAAAAC
>CAMGRL010000078.1 GCA_946061515.1 uncultured Clostridia bacterium | reverse complement strand
ACAACGGCGAGGACAAGACCGAGGGCGTACACTATAAAAACGTGTTCGGCACCTATAGCCACGGCCCCCTGCTGCCCAAGAACCCGGAATTTTGCGACTTCCTGCTGAAAACCGCCCTTGCGCGCAAGTACGGCCGGGCGGAGCTTGCGCCCCTGGACGACAAGGCGGAGCTTTTCGCCCACGACGAGATGTGCGCCAAGTTATAAGGGGAAAACACAAATGATACGCTTTTATAACGGAAAAACCCTCCGCTTCGGCGGCGGGATGAGAATAACCGAGGACGAGGTCTGGACCGACGGCGGCAGCATCGTCCATGTGGGCCCCGCGCCGGAGGATCTGCCTGCCTTTCAGCGGCAGATCGACCTGAAGGGGGATTTGCTGATCCCCGGCTTTAAAAATGCCCACACCCACACCGCCATGACCTTTCTCCGCTCTCTGGCAGACGACATGCCCCTGGACAAATGGCTCAGCGAGCAGGTCTGGCCCAACGAGGCGAAACTCACCGGCGAGGCGGTGTACTGCTTTACCAAGCTGGGCATTCTGGAGTACCTGTCCGGCGGCATTACCTCCGCCTTTGACATGTATGTCAAAAACGATTATTACGCCCAGGCCTGCATTGACGCCGGCTTTCGCACGGTGATCTGCTCCGGGCTGAACAATTTTGACGCGGACGTAGAAAACATCGAGCGGGAGTATCTGAAATTCAACAAGCTCCACGAGCTGGTCTCCTATGCCCTGGGTATCCACGCGGAGTACACCACCAGCATGGAGCGCATGGAATACATGGCCTCCCTGGCGGAGAAGTATCAGGCCCCCTGCTACATGCACTGTGCCGAGACCAAAAACGAGGTGGACGGCTGCATAGAGCGCTACGGGCTGACCCCGCCCCAGCTTCTGGACAAGGTGGGCCTTTTCCGCTATGGCGGCGGAGGCTTTCACTGCACCTGGATGAGCGAGGAGGATCTGGCTCTCTTTGCCCGGAAGGGCCTTTGGGCCATCACCAACCCCGCCTCCAACCTGAAGCTTGCCAGCGGCATCGCCCCCATCTCCCGTATGCAGCGCGCCAGGGTGAAGCTGGCCATCGGCACCGACGGGGCCGGCAGCAACAACGCCCTGGACATGTTCCGGGAGATGTATCTGGTCACGGCCTTGCAGAAGTACGTGGAAAACGACGCCTCCGCCTGCCCCGCTGACCCCGTGCTGGAGATGGCCTGCGTAGGCGGCGCCCGGGTCATGGGCCTTGCCTGCTGCGACGATATCGCCCCCGGCAAGAAGGCCGACCTGGCAGTGATCGACCTGCACCGGCCCAATATGCAGCCGCTGAACAACATCGGCAAAAATCTGGTCTACGCAGGCTCCAAAGAAAATGTGCGCCTGACCATGGTAAACGGCCGGGTTTTGTATGAAAACGGCCAGTTTTTCATCGGCGAGGAGCCGGAGCGCATCTATGCCGAAGCAAATGACTTTATGCGGAGGCTGAGAGCATGAAAAGGATCGACCTGCATGTACACACCACCGCATCCGACAGCACGGCAAGCCCCGCAGAGGCGGTCCGACTGGCCAAGGAAGCCGGTCTTTCGGCCATTGCCATTACGGACCACGACACGGTCTCCGGCTACGCGGAGGCCGCCGAAGCCGGGAAAAAGCTGGGCGTGGAAGTGATCCCCGGCATTGAGATCAGCACCAAATACGGCCGGGCCGTGCATATTTTGGGCTATTATATCAACCCGGATTCGGACAAGCTGGCCCCGGTGCTGGAATGGGTGGTGCGCGACCGGGACGAGCGCAACCGGAAAATGGCGGAGCTGATGGCGGCGGACGGTCTGCCCGTCAGCTATGAGGAGATGCACCGCCGCTTCGGCGCGGTGATCGGCAGGCCCCATTTTGCCGAGGTGCTGGTGGAGCTGGGCCTTGCCAAAGACATCCGGGACGCCTTTGACCGCTATGTGGAAAAGGGGCAGAAATACTACCTTCCCAGGAATTTTCTCAGCATCGAGCGGTCCATTGAGATCATCCGGGAGGCCGGCGGTGTGCCCGTTTTAGCCCACCCCTTCCAGTACAAGCTGGACGACGGGGGGCTGCGGGAGCTGATCGAGCACTGCATGGAAAGCGGGCTTCAGGGCATGGAGTGCCGCTACTCCGGCTACAGCGTGGAGCAGAGCAAATATCTGGGCCGTCTGGCCGAGGAATACGGGCTGATCAAAACCGGCGGCAGCGACTTTCACGGGGACAACAAAAAGCACATCTCCATCGGCACCGGCACCGGCGGGCTGGACGTGCCCTATAAGTATCTGGAAAAGCTGCGCCAGACCGCCGGAGCGTGAACTTCTTTTGCTCGCAGAAAAAAGGAAAATGCAGGGGAGGCTTTATCATGGATCCATATATCAAAGAAAGGCTTCTCCCCATCTGGGACTACATGCACATGAACATGGAACTGGCCAAAGCCGATTGCATTGTGGGCTTTGGTTGCTACAACGACGATATCCCTCTGCGCTGCGCGGAGCTGTATCACCAGGGCTGGGCGCCCAAGGTGCTTTTCACCGGCGGTCTGGGCCGGAACACCCGGGAGCTCTGGACGGAGGGCGAGGCCGCCCGCTTCGGCCGGATCGCCCTTGCCCAGGGCGTGCCGGAAAAGGACCTGATATTGGAGGACAAGGCCACCAACTCAGCGGAAAACATCCTGTTTACCCGGGAGAAGCTCCGCTCCCTGGGTCTGCCCTGTGAAAAGCTCATCGGCGTACACAAGCCCTTTATGGAGCGCCGGGTCTACGCCGCCATGAAGGTCTACTGGCCCGAGGCGGAGCTGATCGTCACCTCCCCCCAGCTGGATCTGGACGAATATATCGCCCGCTCCGTGGCCCAGGGCCTCAGCGAGCAGACGGTCATTGACGTGATTGTGGGGGACTTTCAGCGCATGGAGGTCTATGCCGAAAGAGGGTATCAGATCCCCCAGGTCATTCCGGACGAGCTGCGCCGCTGCTTTGCGGAGCTGGTGGACGCCGGCTGCACCAGCGAGCTGGTGACTTGACGGTTGACAAGCGAAAACCGATGTGTTAAACTATGAAAAATTGATTTTTAAGACGATACGGGATATCGGCAAGATCGAGCTATAAGCGTCTCGGCGCGGCAGTCCGCGCCGGCATTTGCTGCGCTCTGCCGGTTTCCGGCGGGGCTTTTGTATTGCCCGGATGGATGGTGACGGTTATGAGCACAGCAAAGAGAGTACAGACCGGCCTTTTTTCCCGCGCAGCAGGCGTATTTTTCGCAAGCTGCGCCGATCATCGTTTTTTCTCTTCCCGACTTTGCAGAGCGTTCTGAACGCTTTGCCGGCCGGGATTTTATTATATCAGGAGGGATAAGCAATGCTGAAGGAATTTGACAGGAAGCTGGTGCTGGAGGACGGCGCCGAATATTACGGCTACAGCTTCGGCGGCAAGGGGGACGCGGTGACGGAGATCGTGTTCAACACCTCCATGGTTGGCTACCAGGAGATCGTCTCCGACCCCTCATACACCTACCAGACCGTGGTGATGACCTATCCGCTGATCGGCAACTACGGCATGGCGGACGAGGACTTTGAGACCAGGATCCCCACCATCGGCGGTCTTGTGGTGCGGGAATACAACGACTCTCCCTCCAACTTCCGCTACACCAAGACCCTGTCCGAGATCATGGAGGAGTGCCGCATCCCGGGCATTTACGGGGTGGACACCAGAAAGCTGGCCCGCTCCATCCGCGACATCGGCAGCCGCAAAGCCATCATCACCGCGGCGGACACCCCTCTTGAGGAGGCCATGAGCATCCTGGCCGCTACCGCCCTGAGACGGGACGGCGTGGCCAAGGTCAGCTGCAAGAAGCGCTGGTACTCCCGCACGCCCAACCCCAACTTCAACGTTGTGGCGGTGGACTGCGGCATCAAGCTGAATATTATCCGCTCCTTAAACGCCAGAGGCTGCAATGTGACCGTGGTGCCCTGGAACACCTCCGCTGAGGAGGTAATGAAGATGAAGCCCGACGGGCTCTTCCTCTCCAACGGCCCCGGCGACCCCCAGGATGTGCAGCCGGTGATCGGGCTGGTCAAAGAGCTCCGGGGCCGCCTGCCCATCTTCGGCATCTGCCTCGGCCACCAGATGATCAGCCTGGCCTACGGCGCGGAGACCTATAAACTGAAATTCGGCCACCGCGGCGGCAACCACCCAGTGCGGAATCTGGACACGGGAAAAATTGAGATCACTTCCCAGAACCACTCCTACGCCGTCAGCGAGAAGAGCCTTGAGGGCACCGGCCTTGCCGTGACCCACATCAACCTGCTGGACAATACGGTGGAGGGCGTAAAGTGCGAGAAGGACAGGGTGTTCAGCGTCCAGTACCACCCGGAGAGCGCCCCCGGCCCTCAGGACAGCGCCTATCTGTTCGACCAGTTTATTGCCATGATGAAGGAGGCCAAGGAACATGCCTAAGAGAACGGATATCCACAAGATCCTTGTGATCGGCTCCGGCCCCATCGTCATCGGCCAGGCCGCAGAATTTGACTACGCGGGGACCCAGGCCTGCCTGGCCCTGAAGGAAGAGGGCTACGAGGTGGTGCTCTGCAACTCCAACCCCGCTACCATCATGACCGACACCTCCATCGCCGACAAGGTGTACATGGAGCCCCTGACCCTTGAATATGTGGCAAAGATCCTGCGCTACGAGCGCCCCGACGCCATTGTCCCCGGCATCGGCGGACAGACCGGCCTGAACCTGGCCGTACAGCTGGAGAAGAAGGGTGTTTTGAAGGAATGCCAGGTGGAGCTGCTGGGCACCAGCAGCAAGAGCATCGAGCAGGCAGAGGACCGGGAACAGTTCAAGGAGCTGTGCCAGCGCCTGGGCGAGCCGGTGCTCCCCTCTGAGATCGCCGAGAGCATGGAAGAGGGCCTGCTGGCTGCGGAGCACATCGGCTACCCGGTGGTGCTGCGCCCCGCCTTCACCCTGGGCGGCACCGGCGGCGGCTTCGCCAACGACGAGCAGGAGTTTAAGGAGCTGATGAAAAACGCCCTGGCCCTGTCCCCCGTCCATCAGGTGCTGATTGAAAAGAGCATCAAGGGCTACAAGGAGATCGAATACGAGGTGATGCGGGACGCAAACG
>CAMGRL010000077.1 GCA_946061515.1 uncultured Clostridia bacterium | reverse complement strand
AACGCAAATTTTCTCGCGATCCGCTCTTGCCGATTTAATCATCGTTTACTTGAGGACAAGCCCCTGTTCGAGGAATTTTACCGGGTGGAATTTCAGGGCGCCAGGGCGAGCTGCGGCTTTGCTCCCCAGGCCGCCGGATTGGTGAAAAAACTGAAAGCCGCGGGATACCGGTTGCTTCTGGCCACCAACCCCATCTTCCCGGCCATTGCCACGGAAAACCGCATCCGCTGGGCCGGGCTGGAGCCGGAGGACTTTGAGCTGTACACCACCTATGAAAACGCCTGCCACTGCAAGCCCAACCCGGACTACTACCGGGATATTCTCAGCTGCATGAAGCTGGACCCGACCGAGTGCCTGATGGTGGGCAACGACGCCACGGAGGACACGGCGGCGGAGCTTGCGGGGATGCAGGTGTTCCTGCTCACCGACTGCCTGATCAACAAGGAGAATAAGGATATCTCCCCGTGGCCCCACGGCGGCTTTGACGAACTGGAAAAGTTCATATTCGGATAAGGAAAAGGACTGTCTCGGCGTGAGACAGTCCTTTCAATTTTTGTCCGGAATTTCCAGCACATAGCGCCCGGAGGCGTTGATGATGGTGGTGTCCCCGTAGTGGAGCACCCGCTCCATCTTGCTGCTATATCGCTTGTGCACATGGCCGTGAATGAGATACTGGGGCCGGTACTTGTCCAGCAGGGGGAGGAAGGCCGCAAAGCCCCGGTGGGCTGGGTCCTCCTGATCGCCGTAACCCCTGGCCGGGGCATGGGTGAGGATGATGTCCACGCCGCCTGTGCGCATGAGCTTCAGCCTCATGCGCCGGATGCGCCGCTCCATCTGCTGTTCGGTATACTGGTGGGGGCCGCCGCTGTATATCATGCTGCCGCCCAGACCCAGGATACGAAGGCCCTTCACCGTCACCAGATCGCCGTCGATGCAGTCGCAGCCCTCTGGCGGGTGGTTTACATAATTATGGTCGTGGTTCCCGTGGACATAGAGCAGGGGAGCCCGGCCCATGGTCACAAGGAAGCTGAGATAGTCCGCCTTCAGGTCGCCGCAGGACAAAATCAGGTCGATCCCGTCCAGCACGCCGGGCTGGTAATAATCCCAGAGAAAGGCGCTCTCCTCATCGGAGACCAGCAGAAGCTTCATGGCGTTTCCTCCTCCGTTTCCGGAGGTATTTTGTCCCGGTACACGCCCAGAAGCCGGACCATTTCCTGGGAGCTGGGCAAAAGCTCATCAAAGGCCGGGATGGTGCCCTCCACATTGTCGCAGAGCCAATCCATGTACATGATCTCCTCCGGGCTTAAGTCCCGGTCTCCCTCGCTGCGGACTACGCCGTTCTGGTCCACTATGCGGCATTTGAAGGGGTCGATGGCCCCGCTGATGATGCCGTTTTTCAGAATCCCCGCCAGACTGCGCACCCCGTCGGGGATGGAGTCGCTGAGCTGTACGTCGATCACGCCGCTGTTCATGCCCCACCAGTAGTTGATGGCCTGGCCCGGGGTCTTGTTGTCAAATTCGCCGCTCATGATGCAGAGCATGACCTTCTCATAGAAGGGCCCCCAGTTCCAGCAGGGCACGGCCAGAGACAGCATGGATCCGTCGGGCTGGATTTTATAGGTGCCCCATTCCATGGTCCAATGCTCGTTTTCCGGGTTGGTGGCCTCTTTATTGGAGATCACGCTGACGCCCTGGTCCGTCAGCTCCTTGAGGGGATTGCCCTTGGTGCAGGACCAGACCAGCTTGATTTTTGCCCGGGGATTGGTGAGCTTTGCCCCCAGAGCAAAGGCGTTTATCCCGGCGGGGACGCCGTAGATGGGGTAGTTTGCCACAAAGCCGATGGTGTTCTGCTCCGCCATGGCCCCGGCGATGGCCCCGGTGATGAATTTGCACTCGTATATGCGGCTGTAATAGCTGCGCACGCCGGTATAGGGCAGGGAGAGGGAACAGTTCATCACCCGCAGGCCGTTATGCAGCGCGGCGATGCGGCGGCAGGCGCCGATCATCAGCGGCGTGGTGGCAAAGATGATGTCTGCCCCGTCGCTTACAGCCTTCTCCATGGCCTCGGCGTAATTCCGGCCGTTGGCGTAATAGACCTGGGTCTCTACCCGGCCGGCCATATGTTTCTCCAGATACTCCCGCCCGTGCTCATGGGCCCGGGTCCAGGCGCTGCACGCCGGGTCAAAGCCGTAGATAAAGGCGGCTTTCAAGTGCCCGGGGTGGACGCTGAACAGCTTGGAGATCAGCTTCCGTGTCTGTCCCTTCGGGCAGACGCTGACGGAGATGGGCTGTCCCTGGGCCATGACCTCAATATCTGGCCACACGGTGTTCAGGTTTTTCTGCAGCTCCTGGGGGCCCTGATTTTTGATGTCGCTGAAGGTAAAGACCTGGAGCCAGACCAAGAGCGCGTCCGCCGCGGTCACGTTCAGCTTATTCACGTTCAGCTTGTCAAAGGCGGATTTGAAGTGGTAATACCCGGCCAGGAAACTGCGCCGCTCCTCATCGGTCCAGACATGCTTCGGCTCGAAGCCCAGCGCCGCCTGAAGTTTGGCAAAGCTGCCGGAGCGGGTGAAATTCAGCTGGTACAGCCCGGCCAGCCGGTAAAAATGCATGAATTCATAATAAATCTGCACTGCCGGGTCCTCCGAATACTCGGGGACGAGCCGGGTGACCATGCCGGGGATGGTGGGCGCGCCGTAGCTTTTCAGCACGCTGACCCGCTTGTTGCCCTCCTGTACATAGAAGCGGCCCATGTACTCGCAGCACTTCACCGGGTCCCGGATGCCCTCGTCGCTCAAATGGGCGTCACAGAGGGTGATCCACTTGGAGGCAAACTCCGAATCGGTACCCAGAAGGGGCATGAAATTCCCGGCCAGAGCGGTGCGCCGCCCTACGCTCTGTACGCCAACGATCTGCTCGGCCGGGATGTTCACCAGACCCATCTCCACCCGGCCCATGACCATGGATTCGTCCAACAGGTCATCCAGCGCCTGCAGGTAGGGGTATTCGCCCCGGATCACGGCGGCTTTATAATATTTCTGGCCCAGCTTCAGGGCGTAATTATATTGTTCAAGAGCTTCCTGTCTGCTCATAACAGCCTCCTTCGACAAAAGAGTCAGTGTATACTATAATAGCTTGAGAAAAAAGGCAATATACAAAGTGTAAAAAAGATCACATCCATACAAAAAATTCAGATTGTCTAAGTAATTTTTTAATGTTTTGTTGTATGATTAGGCTATCATGGACAGGTGGTGCTTATGGAGAAAAAGAAACAGATGAGCCTGATGGAGAAGATTGCCTCCGTCATTGTGGATAAGAGAAATATCCTCTTTCTGGCCTTCCTCGCCGCGGCGATTTTCTGTGCCTTTTCAAGAAACTGGGTACAGGTCAACGACAGTCTGACCGACTATCTGCCGGAGAATACCGAGACCCGTCAGGGCCTTGAGCTGATGGAGCAGGAATTTGTCACCTTCGGCACGGCAGAGATCATGGTGCAGAATATCACCTTTGAACAGGCTCAGGCGCTCTGCGAAAAAATTGAACAGACCCAAGGGGTCAAGTCCGTGGAGTTTGACGACAGCCGGGACCACTATGCCTCGGCCTCCGCCCTGTTTTCCGTCACCTTTGACGGGGAGGAGAACGACCAGGTGAGCATTGACGCCCTGGCGGAAGTCCGGGAAAAACTCTCTGATTATGATCTCTACGTCAGCAGCACCGTGGGCAACCCCCTGAAAGCCGTCATCAACAGCGAAATGCTGGTGGTGGATATTATCGCTGTGGTCATTATCATTTTAGTGCTGCTCCTGACCTCCAAAACCTACGCGGAGATCCCCGTGCTGCTCATCACCTTCGGCGCGGCGGCCATATTGAACATGGGCACTAACTACCTGATGGGGGAGATCTCCTTTGTCACCAACTCCATCGCCATTGTGCTCCAGCTGGCCCTGGCCATTGACTACGCCATTATCCTCTGTCATCGGTACATGGAGGAGCACGAGAACAAGCCGGCCCGGGAGGCGGCCATTATCGCCCTGAGCAAGGCCATTCCGGAGATCTCCGCCAGCAGCCTGACCACCGTGTCCGGCCTTCTGGCATTGAGCTTTATGCAGTACAAGCTGGGCTACGATATCGGCGTGGTGCTCATCAAGGCCATTCTGCTCAGCCTGTGCTCGGTGTTTCTGCTGATGCCGGGCCTGCTGGTGACCTTCTCCCGGCTGATCGACAAGACCCATCATAAAAATTTCGTGCCCAAAATCTCTTTCCTGGGCAAGGCGGCCTATGCCACCCGCTATGTGATCCCGCCCATCTTCTCCTGTGTGATCGTTGGGGCCTTCATTTTCTCCGGCAGGGCAAACTATGTGTACTCCCAGTACTCCGTGTCCTCCATCCGGCATAACGACACCCAGATCGCCGACATGCTGATCGAAGAACAGTTCGGCAGCACAAACCAGATGGCCGTTATCGTCCCCTGCGGGGACTATGAGCGGGAGGCCAGAATGATCGAAAACATCGAGGACCTGCCCCGCACGGTTTCGGTCACGGGGCTGGCCAATATTGAGGCGGTGGACGGCTATTATCTGACCTCCCGCCTGACGCCCAGGCAGTTTGCCGAGCTGACCGACCTGGATTTTGAGGTGGCAAAGGTCCTCTATTCCGGCTATGCCATGGAGCAGGACGACTATGGCCAGATCGCCACCAACCTGGACAACTACAGCGTTCCCCTTCTGGAAATGTATGACTATCTCTGTACCCAGAAGGACCAGGTGTCCATCAATCTCCCGGAGGAGACGGAGGAGAGCATGGAGGATCTGGAGCAGCAGCTCAACGACGCCAAGCTCCAGCTGAAAAGCGAAAAATGGAGCCGCATCGTGCTGGAGATGGACCTGCCCACCGAGGGGGAGGAGAGCTTTGAATATCTGGACATTCTCCACGGCATCGTTGCCCGGTACTATGATGAATATTACCTTGTGGGCGATACCACAAGCTGCAGCGACCTGAAGGCCTCCTTTGAAAACGACAACATGCTGATCAGCATCCTGTCCATCCTCTTTGTGATTATCGTCCTGATTTTTACGTTCCATTCCGCCGGTCTGCCGGTGCTGCTGATTTTGATCATCCAGGGCAGTATCTGGTGCAATTTCTCCTTCCCCTATCTGAAGGGGAACAACCTGTTCTTCCTGACCTA
>CAMGRL010000076.1 GCA_946061515.1 uncultured Clostridia bacterium | reverse complement strand
GAGACTCGGCAATGTCCAGGGCCTGCTCGCCGGTGTCCGGCTGGGAGATCAGCAGGCTGTCGATATCCACGCCCAGAGCCCGGGCATAGGCCGGTTCAAGGGCGTGCTCCACGTCGATGTACGCGGCCTCGCCGCCGTTTTTCTGGGCGGAGGCCACAATGTGCAGGGCCAGGGTGGTTTTACCGGAAGCCTCAGGCCCGTATATCTCCACAATACGTCCTCTGGGGACGCCGCCGATGCCCAGCGCCAGGTCCAGGGACAGGGAACCGGTGGAGAGAGACTCCACATTCACGGGAATGTCGTCTCCCAGACGCATGATGGTGCCCTTGCCGTAGTCCTTCTCGATCTTGGCAATGGCGGTCTCCAGCGCCTTTTTCTTGTCGCTGTTTGCCGGGGCGACTACCGCAGGAACCTTTTTCTTCTCTGCCATATTGTTTACTCCTTCACTGATAAGGTTGACATAATTTTATTAACGTAACTTAGTTTACATAATTCCAATAACCACCCGCTCAACGCCCAGGGTGTCAAGCCTGGTGCTGACGGAGCGGAAGCCGCCGGCCAGGAGCATCTCCTTCACCGGTTCGGCCTGGTCCTCGCCCACCTCGAACAGCAGCGCGCCGCCGCTGCGGAGCAGGGCCTTCCAGTATTTGATGATGGCCTTGTAAAATTTCAGGCCGTCCGGGCCGCCGTCCAGGGCCCAGATGGGCTCAAAATCCCGGACGGAGGGGTCCAGGGTCATGATCTCGTCGCTGGCAATATAGGGCGGGTTGGAGATGATCATGTCGAACTGGCCCATGCTCAGCGGGGGAGAGGCGGTGGCGTCCGCCTGGACGCAGATGGCCCGGGAGCTGAGCCGGTTGGTGGCGATATTTTTGCGGCAGACCTCCAGGGCGCTGGCGCTGATATCCACGGCCACCAGCCGGGTGGCGGGCAGCTCATGGCCGATGGCGCAGGTGATGCAGCCGCTGCCGCAGCACAGGTCCAGTATCCGTGCATCCATCTGGCGGCCGGTCAGCATCTCCTTGGCGGTGTCTACCAGCAGCTCCGTGTCCATCCGGGGGATGAGCACGTCCGGGGTTACGGTCATGGGCAGACCGTAAAACTCCCATGCGCCGGTGATGTAGGCCACCGGCTCCCCGGAGAGGCGGCGGCGGGTCAGCTCCTCTGCCTTCTGCTCCACCCCGGCGGTGGTATACAGGGAGATATCCCGCAGCAGCTCCTGCACGCTTTTGCCAGCGGCCGTGGCCACCAGCAGCCGGGCTTCCAGATTGTAGCCCTCCACGCCGTGGGCGCGCAGGGCGTTTCGGGTGGAAAGATAGATGTCGTTATAGGTTCTCAAAGCTCCTTGTCCTCACTTACCAGGCGTCGCTGCCCTTTTCTTCCGGGATCACCAGCTCCATGGCGCGGATGGCGCACTCGATCATGGAGTCGTCAGGTTCGTTGGTGGTCATGTGCTGGAGCCACTTGCCCGGGGCGGACAAGGCGGCGGACAGCCAGTTGTCGTGCCGGCCGCACCAGCGGTTGATCTCATAGCTGATGCCCACCACCACAGGCAGCAGCAGCAGATGACAGCCCATGCGGGCAAAGGTGTTGTCCAGGCGGACAACGGCGTTGACCAGAATGCTCACCACGACCACCACCAGCAGGAAGCTGGTGCCGCAGCGGGGGTGGAAACGGGATTCCTCCCGCACGTTCTCCACCGTCAGGGGCTTGCCGTGCTCGTAGCAGAAGATGGTCTTGTGCTCCGCTCCGTGGTAGGAGAAGAGGCGCTTCACATCGCTCATACAGCAGCAGAGACGCATGTATAAAAGGAGGATGACCACGCGCACAAGACCCTCCGACAGGTTGCGCACCAGGTAGCTCTGGGTCAGGGGCTTTATAAGCCCCACGATAAAGGCGGGCAGGAACACAAACAGCAGCAGGGCCAGACCGATGCCCATCACTACCGCTGTGCCGATGACCAGCTTCTGGGCCTTATCCTCGGGAAAGTGCTTTTCGATCCACTGGTCCAGCTTGTCCGGCTCGCCCTGCTCCTCCAGGGGCACCAGCTCCGCCGAGTAGGTCAGGGCCTGCATGCCCTTCACCATGGAGTCCAGGAAGGTGGCGCAGCCCCGGATAAAGGGCCAGCCCAGAATGGGGTATTTGTCCTTGATGAATTTCAGTTCTTCCGTCTTTTCCACAAGCCCGTCCTGGGTACGGCAGACGATGGCCTGCTTTTTGGGGCCGCGCATCAAGATGCCCTCGATCAGGGCCTGGCCGCCGATGGAAGTGCGGAAACAACAGGATTTTGCTTTATCTGCCATGATTTTCTCCGTTCTGCTGAGGTAAAAGTATGGTGACCAGACAGCCGCCGCCGTCAGCGTTTTCAATATTCAGCTCTCCGCCGTGGCGGGTGATGATCTCGTCGCACACGGACAGGCCAATGCCGGTGCCCCGGTTTTTGGAGCTGCCCTTGTAGAATTTTTCCTTCACATGGGGAAGCTCGCCCTTGGGAATGCCGTGGCCGTAGTCCCGGATGGCGATATGTACGCCCTGGGCGTCGCTGCTGATGGATACGTCCACCTTGCCGCCGTCGCCGCCGTGCTTGGCGGCGTTGTCCAGCAGGTTTAAAAATACCTGCTTCAGCCGCTCCGGGTCGCCGGGGATCAGGGAAATCTCGGCCGGGGGCGGGGTGTAGTTGACCTCGATGCCCGCCTGCTTCATCAGCTCCCCGTAGGTAAAGAGGGCGTCCTCCAGCTCGGCGGCAATGTCAATGAGCTCAATGCGCAGATTGAAGCGCCCGTCCTGGATCCGTGCAAACTCCAGCAGCTCCGACACCATGCCGGTGAGCCTTTCCGCCTCTTTGGAGATGATGTGTATGCCCCGCAGGGAGTCGCCCTGGACGGCGGAGTCAAAGGCGATGGTTTCCGCCCAGCCCTCAATGGCGGTCAGGGGCGTCCGCAGCTCGTGGGACACCTGGGAGATAAATTCCGTGCGGGATTTTTCCGCCATGGCCACCTTTTCGGACATGATGTTCATCTCACCGGCCAGACGGCCGATCTCGTTTTCCGACTTGCTCTCGATCTTTACGCCGTAGCTGCCCTGGGCAATGCGCTGGGCCACATTGGTCAGCTCCTCAATGGGCTGGGCCACGCGGCGGCGAAACCACAGGTTCAAAATGACGATGTACACACAGACTGCCGCCATCATTACCACGGCCCAGGCTGTCCAGCCCCGGACGGCGAAAAACACGCCCAAAAGCAGCAGCAAAAGCGCGCCGGCCCCTGAGAGAAGGAGCTGCGTTTTTAAATTTTTAAACATGAAAGGTTACTTCCTAAAATTACAATATTAATATCCCCATTTGTAGCCGTAGCCCCAGACAGTGGTAATGTATTCAGGCTCGGTGGGGTCGCTCTCGATCTTGATGCGAAGCCGGCGGATATTCACGTCCACGGTCTTCAGCTCGCCCTTGAAATCGTTGCCCCAGACGGCGGCCAGAATGTCCTCCCTGGACATGGCCTTGCCCGGGTTTTCCATAAAGAGCTTGACCAGCAGATATTCGATCTGGGTCAGCTTCAGCCGCTGGCCGTCCTTTTCCAGGGTGCGGTTGCGGGTGTTCAGCAGGAAGGGGCCGCTGACGATCTCACTGGCGGCTTTCTCCTCCTCGTCCACGCCCAGACGGCGGATCAGCGCGTCCACACGGGCGGTCAGCTCGGCAGGGGAGAAGGGCTTGGTCACATAGTCGTCCGCGCCGGTCATCAATCCGGTGACCTTGTCGATCTCCTGGGTCTTGGCGGTGAGCATGATGATGCCCATCTTGGAGCCGGTGGCCCGGATGCGGCGGCAGACCTCAAAGCCGTCGATATCCGGCAGCATCACGTCCAGCAGGGCCAGGCAGATGTCCGGGTTGACCTTCAGCTTTTCCAGCGCCATCATTCCGTTTTCCGCCTCGATGGGTTCATATCCGCTGCGCTTCAGGTTGATGACCACAAAGCTGCGGATGTTGGACTCGTCTTCCAGAACAAGAATTTTTTTCATCTATATGAATCCCCTTTCTTCAAAGAGTCATTTCTTTTGTCGTATAGCAAGGCTATGATACTAAATTATATCATAGCTTTTACAAAATTGGTAGCTAAAGTTGCAAAAAAGAATGGTAATAAAAATGAAAAATGACAGAGCGTCTACAATACAAATGCACAAAAGGCAAAAAATCCCTTGCCGGCGGGGCGGGGACGGGCAAAAAAATTTTTTTGAAAAAACAGATAAAGAGGTGTTGACAAAGGAGCATTCACGCGCTATGATATGGACGGTTAGCGAGAGCTAACTTTTTGAAGAGCTACCGGTTAGCCAAGACTAATTGAAAAACCGTAAAGAAGGTGTGGTAATGATGCCGCTTACATTTGCTGACGCCGGGGAAGAACTGGTCATCAAAAAGATCGGCGGAAAGCCGGAGGTCAAAAAACATCTGGAAAACCTGGGCTTTGTTGTGGGCTCGGGCGTGTCCGTGATCAACACCATGGGGGGCAACGTCATTGTCAAGGTGAAGGAAGCCCGCATCGCCATCAGTCAGGAAATGGCGCAAAAGATTATGGTATGATCTTTTGCGAAGCATTTTGATTTTAGTGTATCCATCGCCGATAACAGAGTCGCGGAGGAGCGCGAGGGGGCAAGGCCCGCCTCGCAGTTCAATAACCCGCCGCCAAAAAGCTTGAAAAGCAAGCTTTTTGGGCGAAGCAGCGTTTTGAAGGATTCAAAACGCTCGGCGGTTGAAGCGGTCAAAAAAGTTCTGTCAGAACTTTTTTGACAAGCTGCGCAAAAGATCATGGTATAAATTTACCCACTATTATATAAGGAGGAAAGAGGCATGAAAACGCTCCGTCAGGCCAAAATCGGCGAGACCGTAAAAGTGGTAAAGCTCCATGGGGAGGGCGCGGTGAAGCGCCGCATCATGGATATGGGTATCACCAAAGGCGTGGAGGTCTTTATCCGCAAGGCAGCCCCTCTGGGCGATCCTGTGGAGGTCAATGTCCGCGGCTATGAGCTGTCCCTGCGCAAGGCCGACGCCGACATGATCGAGGTCGAGTAAGAAAAAATCAACCCCCGGGGCCGCTGCCCCTTATTTATTTCGTTTCAGGTTAGCATAAGCTAACGAAAGGAGAGGAACCCAAATGGAATGGAGAATTGCCCTTGCGGGCAACCCGAACTGCGGTAAAACCACCCTGTTCAATGCCCTGACCGGCTCCAACCAGTTTGTGGGCAACTGGCCCGGCGTCAC
>CAMGRL010000075.1 GCA_946061515.1 uncultured Clostridia bacterium | reverse complement strand
CAGTCCAGAAGGCTGATGCCCATGGTGACGGTGCGCACGTCCAGGTGCTGCTGGTCGATCATTTCAATGGTCTGCAGGATCTCACTGCTGTTGATCAGATAACTCATAGCGCCGCCTCAGATCCTGTGCATGGCCTCAAAGATGTCCTGCCGCTGGATGTGGATGTCCAGGCAGCGCTCCCGGCCCTTCTCCTGCAGGAATCGGGCCAGCTCATCAAAGGGCTCGGCGCAGTCGGCCAGGTCCACCAGCATGATCATGGCAAAATACTCCTGCATCAGGGTCTGGCTGATGTCCAGGATGTTGATCTCCTTTTCCGCAAGCAGGGCAGTCACATAGGCGGTAATGCCCTTGGAATCCTTGGCAAATACGCTTACAATGGCTTTCATGTCTCTTTCTCTCCCGAATTTTCTCTTTCTGCCGCAGCTTTTACCCTTTTTTTCGCCGCCTCAGTAGCGTCCAGCAGCTTCACCGCCTCCTCCAGCAGTGTTTCTCCGGCGGCTGTCAGGCCGTTTACCCGGTTTCCCCGGTGAAAAAGGCGCACGCCCAGCTCATCCTCCAGCGCGCTGACGGCGCGGCTGGTGGACGAATGGCTGATATAGAGCTGTTTTGCCGCGGCGGTAAAGCTTCCGCACCGGGCCACGGCCACAAAAATCTCAAGCTGCTCCAGCTGCATTTTTAATAATCGAAGGTATGGGGCAGCAGCTCGCTGAGCTTATAGCTCACATAGCGGTCCCCCGCCTTGGCGCAGAGCACCTCCATATTGGGGGAAAACTCTGCCAGAAACTGCCGGCAGGCCCCACAGGGCGTGCACCAGTTTTCACTGTCGGCATAGATGGCGATGCGGCGGAAGCTGATCTTCCCCTCGCTGACCGCTTTGCAGCAGGCCGTGCGCTCGGCGCAGATGGTGCTGCCCAGCGCCGCGTTTTCCACGTTGCAGCCGGTGAACACCGTGCCGTCGTCACACTCCAGCGCCGCGCCCACAGGGAAGCGGGAATACGGAACGTAGGCGTTCAGAGACGCCTTTTTTGCCATGGACATAAGTTCTCTGTCAGTCATGTGTGCCCCTCCATTATATTTTTTTAATCCAGATCGATCTCCCAGTTGGCAAAATCGTAAAGGGGATTGCCCATATTGGGGTCAACGCCCTTTATCACGCCCCGGTGGGTGATGAGCTGCTGTTTTTCAAAGCCGATGGTGATCAGCGAGCCTGTCTCGTTCAGATAGCGGCACAGGCTTTCAAAGGCGGAAGCTCTCTCAATGTCGTATTCATTGACGTTGGTGGCGCTGCCCGCGGCAAGATAGCTGTCGACATAGTTTTCAAAGCTTCTGTCGGTGGAGCCGGTATAGTTCAGACAGCTGTCGGCGTTGTCCTTGGTCTTGACCTCCAGAAGCTCGGTCAGGTCAAAGTCATTGCGGAGCTTGATCTCTCCGTAATAGATATCGAAGTTGCCCTCCTCCAGGGCCGTGCAGTAGTCGGCCCAGGTCAGCTCCTCCACCTTGATGGTAAAGCCGATGGAGGCCATATCCTCCGCAAACTTTCTGGCCACGCCGGCCTTGGCGCTGCTGTCGCTGCAAAGGATCAGGCGCATCTCGATCTCCTGGGCAGAGCCGTTCATAAACTCCAGCTTGCCGTCGTCGTCATAGTCCCGGATGCCGAAGTTGTCCAGAATCCGCTGGCAGCGCTCCATATCATAGCCGATGCTGTTGGCATAGCTGGTGGGGTAATCCGGCGCCGTGGGATACATGGGCACGGTGCTGGCCACAGCGTTGCCCTTCATCAGGCTGTCGGCAAAATAGGCCCGGTCAAAGGCATAGGACAGCGCCTGGCGCACGTTGGAATAGCGGCCCAGGGTGCTCTCCTCGTTGAAGGCCAGATAATGCATGTTGGTGGTGGCAAAGGTTCTGGTCTCGTTGGTACTGGCGTAGCCCAGGTTGGTGTAGCTGGAGGGGTCGTTCTGTACCACGTCGATCAGGGAGCTTTCAAAGGCGTTGATGATGCTGTCCGCCGTCTGATACTCCTGGATATAGATCACATCCAGAGGCAGGCTGTCATAGCCGTTATAGCCGGTAAAGGCCAGAAGCTGGGTGCCATCTTCATTATATGTATAGGGGCCGCTGCCCAGAGGGTGCTTGTCGCCGAAAGTGCCCCGCTTCATCACGGGGATATTCAGCAGCTTGACAAACTGCCTGTTTGCCTTGACCAGGGTCACATACAGCTTATCCTCCGAGTAGGACACGCCGGCGATGCTGTTGAAGCGCCCGCTGTACCGGTCTGTCCCAATGGCATACTCCAGGGAAAGACGCAGGTCGTTGCCGGTGACGTTGGTCCCGTCATGGAACACATGGCTGGTGTCGATGTCAAAGACCCAGCTTTTGCCGTCCTCCGAGCAGGTCCAGCCGGTGATCAGCTTGGGAATGACCTGAAAATTGTTGTCCAGCTCCACCATATTCTCATAGACCAGGCTGCAGATCAGCTGGTTGGAGTGGTTGGTGGCAATCATGGGATTCAGACTGTATTTGCTGTTGCTGTTGAGGGTAAAAACGTTGTCCGCCGCGGCGGCCTTCTCCACATCCTTGCCTCCGGTGGACTCGGGGATCGTATCCATAGGGTCTGCCTTGCTGCTTTCGCAGCCGGTGCAGCCCAGCAGCATCAGCGCCGCGCAGATGGCGGCAATCCATCGATTAAGGGGTTTTCGCATAAGTTCACCTCAGTCCAGCACGATCGCGGCGGCCTGGCTGCCGCGACGGCCCTTTGTATATCTGTGGGACCAGTATTTCTCATGGCTGCACATGGTGCATTCCGGTGAAATATCAATATTTTCCGCTTTCAGCCCCAGCTGTCTGAGCCTTACGGCGTTGGCGGCGCGAAGGTCCACCATGGTCTTGCCGTCGGCCCGGCGGTCAAACAGTCCCGCCGTCTGGCCGGAGAGATACTTCTCCACAGCCTGGGGCACATCGTCGTCCGTCTCAAAGCAGCAGCGGCCGATGGCAGCGCCCATAGCGGCGTGAATGTTCTCCGGCTTTGCGCCCAGAGCGCACATTTTCTTCACCGTCTCGCCCAGAATGTCGGCCACCGAGCTGCGCCAGCCGCAGTGCACCGCGGCGATAACGGAATGCTCGCTGTCACAGAGCAGGGCGGGCACACAGTCGGCGATAAAGCACATGATGGGCAGGCCCCGCTCATTGGTGACCAGTCCGTCCGCCTCATAGGGCACAGTGGACATGCACACATGCCGGTCCGCCTTTTTCACAACGCGCACCGCGCTGCCGTGTACCTGCTTTGTGACCGCGCAGTCGTCGATCCCCGCGCCCATCAGCGCGCAGACACGGCGGTAGTTTTCCCGCACGGCCTCCGGGTCGTCCCCCCGGTTGGAGCCAAGATTCAAGCTTGCAAACTCTCCCCTGCTCACGCCGCCGTACCGGGTGGTAAAGGCGTGGCGGGCCGGGATGAGGGTGGAGCGCATATATACAAGTCCGCCCTCGTTCATTTCTTCAAATGCCATATTTACTCATTTCTGCCGCAGCATTCCTTGTATTTCAGCCTGCGGCTGCCGTCGGCCTTCATTTTTCCGCAGGGGCAGGGGTCGTTGCGCCCGGGCTTGGGGGCCTTTTTCACCGGCTTCTTTTTCACCGGCGCGCCGCCCACATTGGCGGCGGCGTTCTTGGCCACGGCCTTGCGCTCAATGGGCTGCTCCCGGCGGACCTGAACGGTGAACAGGCGGCGCACGGTCTCCTCCCGGATACCCTGCACCATGGCCTCGAACATGTCAAAGCCCTCCTGCTTATAGGCGTCAATGGGCTTTACGGAGCCATAACCCCGCAGGCCGATGCCCCGCTTCAGCTCGCTCATGGCGTCGATATGGTCCATCCAGTATTCGTCCACCACCCGGAGCATGACCACCCGCTCCAGCTCCCGCATCAGCGGCGCGCCGTTGGGGCCGGGGCCGAAGGCGGTCTCTCTGGCCTCATAGGTCTTTTCCGCGATCTCCGTGACGGTGTCCGCCACCTTTTCGCAGCCGGGATTTTTCCCCAGACTCTCTATTTTCACGCTGCCCCGGCGGAGAAACAGCTTTTCAAAGGGCTGGAGGGCCAGATCCAGCTGCTGCTGATCCCCGGCGGCTCCGCCGCCCAGTCCGTCGGTTACGGTGGTTCTGACAAATTCCTCGATCATGCCCATGATCTGTGTACGCAGATCCTCCCCGTCCAGCACCTTGCGGCGCTCGCCGTAGATGATGTTGCGCTGCTGGTTCATCACGTCGTCATACTCCAGAACGCTCTTGCGGGTCTGGAAGTTGCGGCTCTCCACGGTCTTCTGGGCCTGCTCGATGGCGCCGGAGAGCAGTTTGTGGTCCAGAGGCATGTCCTCATCCACCTTCAGCGTCTCCATCATGTTCATAATGCGCTCGGAGCCGAAAAGGCGCATGATATCGTCGGTCAGAGCCAGGTAGAAGCGGCTCTCGCCAGGGTCCCCCTGACGGCCGGCGCGGCCGCGCAGCTGGTTGTCGATACGGCGGGACTCGTGCCGCTCAGTGCCCAGAATGAAGAGGCCCCCTGCGGCGCGGACCTTTTCCGCCTCGGCGTTGGTGACTTCCTTGTGGGCGGAAAGCCTTTCCGCGAAAAGCTTTCTGGCGGCCAGGATATTCTCGTCCTCGGTGTCGGCATAGCCGGTGGCCTCGGCGATCACGTTCTCCTCAAAGCCGGCCTTTCTCAGATCGGTCTTTGCCAGAAACTCCGCGTTGCCGCCCAGCATGATATCCGTGCCGCGGCCCGCCATGTTGGTGGCGATGGTGACGGCCCCCAGCTTACCGGCCTGGGCCACGATCTCCGCCTCTTTTTCGTGGTACTTGGCGTTGAGCACCGTGTGGGGGATGCCCCGCTTTTTCAGCAGAGAGGAGATAAATTCACTCTTTTCAATGGAAACCGTGCCCACCAGCACCGGCTGGCCCTTTTCATGGCACTGGACGATCTGTTCGATGATGGCCCGGTTTTTACCGCTCTCGTTTTTATATACCACGTCCGGGTTGTCGATGCGGATCACCGGCTTGTTGGTGGGGATCTCGATAATGTCCAGCCGGTAGATGGCCTCAAACTCCTCCGCCTCGGTGGCGGCGGTGCCGGTCATGCCGGAGAGCTTGTTATAGAGACGGAAATAGTTCTGGAAGGTGATGGTGGCCAGGGTTTTGTTTTCCTTCTGAACGTCCACATGCTCCTTGGCCTCGATGGCCTGATGCAGGCCCTCGGAATAGCGGCGGCCCAGCATCAG
>CAMGRL010000074.1 GCA_946061515.1 uncultured Clostridia bacterium | reverse complement strand
CTCCCTCCAAATACGCCTTGCGGCGCTTCAAGGGCCAATGAATTGGCTTTTTAACATTGATATTATACCGATTTACGCGGCAAATGTCAACAATTACTTTGCAGGTTTAAGAATCAGGTTGATCAGTTTATTTTTGACAACGATGGTTTTAATCAGCTGCATGCCCTCCATCTGGCGCTTGATCTTCTCGTCGGCGCAGGCGGCGTCGATAACGGTCTGATCGTCAGCGTCGGCGGGAACAACGATAGTGGAGCGGAGCTTGCCGTTGACCTGAACGGCCATCTCGTGGTGGGAGGCCACGGTCTTGGTCTCGTCGTACTTGGGCCAGGGCATCTGCATGGCCATCTTGCCGTACTTTGCGGCAAAGCCGGTCAGCTCCCACATCTCCTCGGTGATATGGGGGGCGAAGGGGCTGAGCAGCAGCATCAGCTGCTCCAGATCGCCCTTAGTCAGACCGTTGGCATAGAACTCGTTGACCATGGTCATCAGGGCCGCGATGGCGGTGTTCATCTTCAGGCTGTCGATGTCCTCCGTGACCTTCTTGATGGTCTTGTGGATGGTAGGCTCGTTCTTTTCGGAGATGCTCAAATCGTCCTTTGCGATATCCATCAGGTTCCAGCAGCGGTCCAGGAAGCGCTTGGAGCCTTTGACCGCCTCATTGGACCAGGTGACGGCCTTCTCAAAGTCGCCGATGAACATGATGTGCAGGCGCATGGTGTCCGCGCCGTACTGATTGACGATATCGTTGGGGTTGACCACGTTGCCGCGGGACTTGGACATCTTTTCGCCGCCCTCGCCCAGGATCATGCCGTGGGAGGTGCGCTTGGCGTAGGGTTCGGGGGTGTGGACCACGCCGATATCGTACAGGAACTTATGCCAGAAGCGGCTGTACAGCAGGTGCAGGGTGGTGTGCTCCATGCCGCCGTTGTACCAGTCCACCGGGCCCCAGTACTCCTCAGCCTCCTTGGAGACCAGCTCATTGTCGTTGTGGGGATCCATATAGCGCAGGAAGTACCAGCTGGAGCCGGCCCACTGGGGCATGGTGTCGGTCTCGCGCTTGGCGGGGCCGCCGCAGCAGGGGCAGGTGGTGTTGACCCAGTCGGTCATCTTGGACAGGGGGGATTCGCCGTCGTCGGTCAGCTCATAGGAATCCACCTGAGGCAGAACCAGAGGCAGCTCGCTCTCCGGCAGGGGGACCCAGCCGCACTTCTCGCAGTTGACCAGGGGGATAGGCTCGCCCCAGTAGCGCTGGCGGGAGAATACCCAGTCGCGCAGCTTGTAGTTGACTTTCTCCTGGCCCCAGCCCTGTTCCACAACGTACTTCTTCATGGCGGGGATGGCCTCTCTGACGGTCAGACCGTTGAGGAAGCCGGAGTTGACCATGACGGCGCTGTCGTCCTTGGCCACGAAAGCCTCCTTGGTGATATCGCCGCCGCTGACCACCTCAATGATGGGCAGGCCGAACTTGGTGGCAAACTCCCAGTCGCGCTGGTCGTGGCCGGGCACGCCCATGACGATGCCGGTGCCGTAGCCCATGAGGACATAGTCGGAGACGAACATGGGCACGGTCTTTCCCGTTGCGGGGTTGACGACCTCAATGCCCTCCAGGCGGACGCCGGTCTTGTCCTTGTTCAGCTCGCCGCGCTCAAAGTCAGACTTGTGGGCGGCAGCCTCCTTGTATACGTCGACCTCATCCCAGTTTTTGATCTTGTCCTGCCACTTGGTCAGGAGCGGATGCTCCGGTGAGATGACCATATAGGTGACGCCGAAGAGGGTGTCGGGACGGGTGGTGTAAACCGTCACTCTGTCCTCGGTATTGGTGTCGAAGGTCAGCTCCGCGCCGGTGGAGCGGCCGATCCAGTTTTTCTGCTGGATCTTCACGCGCTCGATGTAATCCAGGTCGTCCAGATCGTCGATCAGGCGCTGGGCGTACTTGGTGATGCCCAGCATCCACTGGCTCTTCTCCTTACGGATGACCTCGCTGCCGCAGCGCTCGCACACGCCCTCCACCACTTCTTCGTTGGCCAGGACGCATTTGCAGCTCGTGCACCAGTTGACGGGCATGGTGGTCTTGTAGGCCAGGCCCTTCTTGAACAGCTGCAGGAAGATCCACTGGGTCCACTTGTAGTACTTGGGGTCGGTGGTGTCCACGCAGCGGTCCCAGTCAAAGCCGTAGCCCAGCATTTTCAGCTGGCTGGTGAAGTTCGCAATGTTCTTTTTGGTAACCACTGCCGGGTGGATGTGGTTCTTGATGGCATAGTTCTCCGTGGGCAGACCAAAAGCGTCAAAGCCGATGGGGAAGAGAACATTGTAGCCCTCCATTCTCTTCTTGCGGGTGACGATGTCCATGGCGGTGAAAGGTCTGGGGTGTCCCACATGCAGACCCTGGCCGGAGGGATAAGGGAACTCTATCAGGCCATAGAACTTGGGCTTGCTGCTGCCGGTCTCAGCCGCGTAGGGCTTGCACTCTTCCCATTTGTCCTGCCACTTTTTCTCTATGGCCGCAAAATCATATTTCATGGTAATCGACTCTCCTTTTTGATTTCTGTCTCTCTGTTCCGTATGCCCCTGTAATCAGGGGCTGGGAAGGGATGAGACATCCACCACCTCAGCGTCGCTCCAGAGGCGTTCGATATCGTAGAACTTTCTGGCCTCGTCGGTGAACACATGGACGATGACGCAGCCAAAGTCCATCAGCACCCAGATATCGGAGCGCAGGCCCTCCCGGCGGATGGGCGGCTCGCCCGCTTCGGAGAGCTGCTTGTCCACCTCGTCTACCAGAGCCTTGATGTGTGTGGAGGAGGTGCCGTTGCAGATGACGAAATAGTCCGCCAGCACGGTCTGTTCCTCGGTTCTCAGGACCTTGACGTCCTTTGCCTTTTTATCCGACAGCGCCTTTGCGGCGATGGCGGCTATCTGAGCGGAAGTAAGCATAGATGTTTTGCCTCCTTGTGTTTTTCCATTATTCCTCACGGCTGTACCACCGGCAGGCCTCCACCGTGTCCTTGTACGGCTCCTCGCCGTAGCTGCGGATGTCCTCCAGACTCATGGAAAGGCCCAGGGCCATAGCCTCGTCGATATCCTCATAGCACAGCTCCCGCAGCTTTTCCACGCCGGGGAAGTCCCTTGTAGGCTCGATATAATCGGCAAGGTAGATGATTTTTTCCAGCAGGGTCATATCCGGCTTTCCGGTGGTGTGCCAGCGGATGGCCTCATAGACCCGGTCGCTGACGCCGAACAGATCCCTTGCCAGGGCGGCGCCGGTCTTGGCGTGAAGCAGCTTTGGGCTCTTCAGCTCCAAATTGTCGTTAATAATATCATATTTGCCGCACAATATCAACTGCTCATCGAAATTTAGTTTTTTGGTGATATCGTGGAGGATCCCCGCCTCGGCGGCGGTCTCCGGGTCCTCGCCCCAGCGCATGGCCAGCCTGACGGCCTCGCTCTCGCAGCCGGCCACATGGGCGATGCGCTTGGGCTTCAGATAAGCGTATGCCTTTTCCCGAAGCCAGGACAGCTCCGGCTGGGCGTTGTAATACCTGCAGCGGATAATTTGGGAATACACCCCGTCGTCCAGCAGCTCCGACCCCAGTCGGACCTTCAGCCGCTCCCGGATATCGCTGGAGCTCATCTCCAGAGGCGCATGGGGCAAAATCACGATCCTTGCGCCGTACTCCCGCTCCATATATCCGGCATGGGTCCGGATGGCGTCCCCGTCCTCTTCAGTCCGGGCCAGCACCGCCAGCGTGCACTGCTCCAGCAGATAGCGGAAGCGGTACCACTGCTCAAAGCTCAAAAGCATGTCGGTGCCCATGACCAGAAACAGCTCATCCTCCGGGTAAAGGGCCCGGAGCCTGTCCACCGTGTCGGCGGTATAGCTTTTCCCCTCCCGGTTGATCTCCATGTCGGAGATCTCCGCGCCGGGAATGCCGGCAAATGCCAGCTTGCACAGGTCCATGCGCTGCTCCGGCGTGGGACTGTCCTCCTCCATTTCCTTATGAGGGGGCAGATTATCGGGGATGATGAGAAATTTATCCGGGCGCAGGGCTTCGGCCACGGTTCTGGCCGCCTCTGTATGCCCCAGATGCGGCGGGTTGAAGCTCCCGCCGTAGACGGCAATTTTCATGTCTTCTTTTTGCCCTTTATGAGAACGATTTTCGGCTCCTTGGGGTTTCGTTTATACAGCACGAATTTGGTGCCGATTACCTGCACCTGTTCCGCGCCGCAGGCCTGGGACAGGGCGTCGCAGGCCTCTCTGGCGGTGAGCATGGAATTTTCCAGAACCTTGCCCTTCACCAGCTCCCGTGCCCGGAGCGCGTCGTTAACAGAGGCGACCAGGGCGTCGTTGATCCCGCCCTTGCCCACCTGGATAATGGTGTCCTCCCCTGCCGCGATGCCGCGGAGCTGGGAGCGCTGTTTGCTTGTCAGTGCCATGACTTTCTCCTTATTTAAACAATGCTTCAACAAAATTGGTGGCGTCAAAGGGGATCAGGTCGTCCATCCCCTCGCCCACGCCTACATATTTGACCGGCAGCTTCAGCTCGTTGGCAATGGCAAAGACGATTCCGCCCTTGGCTGTGCCGTCCAGCTTGGTCAGCACAATGCCGGTCAGGCCGGAGGTCTCCAAAAACTGCTTTGCCTGGATCAGGCCGTTCTGGCCGGTGGTGGCGTCCAGGACCATCAGGGTCTCCACATCGGCCTGGGGCAGTTCCCGGTCGATGATGCGGCGAATTTTATTCAGCTCGTTCATCAGATTCTGCTTGTTGTGAAGCCGGCCGGCGGTGTCGATGATGACCACATCCGCCCCTCTGGCTTTGGCGGCGCAGATGCTGTCATACACCACGGCGGCAGGGTCGCTGCCCTCCTCGTGGCGGACGATATCCGCCCCGGAGCGCTCCGCCCAGATGCCCAGCTGCTCCGCCGCAGCGGCGCGGAAGGTGTCTCCCGCGCAGAGAAGGACTTTTTTGCCCTGCTCTTTCAGCTGGTGGGCCAGCTTTCCGATGGTGGTGGTCTTGCCCACGCCGTTTACGCCCACCATCAAAATCACGGAGGGCTTGGTGTCCAGCTTCAAGCCGGTGTCGCCCACATTCAGAAGCTTGGTCAGCAGCTCCACCAGGCCCGCTCTGGCCTCGTCCCCGTGGCGGAAGCGGCGCTCCCAGGTCATTTTCCGCAGGCCCTTGACCACGTTTTCCGCCGTGGCGGCCCCTACGTCGGCCATGACCAGCAGTTCTTCCAGTTCCTCGTAAAAATCCTCGTTGTCCGGCGCGTAGTCCTGGAAGATCTCCTCAAGCTCCTCTAAATTCCGCCTGGTTTTGGTCAGTCCGGAAAAGATTTTATCAAAAAATCCCATGATTTATTCTCCATTCATTCTTCAATGGTTTTCTGTGCGCTTTCCAGGTCAAGTTCGATCACCGTGGACACGCCCTTTTCCTGCATGGTGACGCCGTAGAGCATGTCCGCCTCTTCCATAGTGCCCCGGCGGTGGGTGATGACCAGGAATTGGGTCTTGTCAGACATGCGGCGCATGTACTGGGCATAGCGGGTGACGTTGGCCTCGTCCAGGGCGGCCTCGATCTCGTCCATGACGCAGAAGGGCGTGGGCCGCACCTTCAAAATGGCAAAGTACAGGGCGATGGCCACAAAGGCCATCTCACCGCCGGAGAGCAGGCTGATGT
>CAMGRL010000073.1 GCA_946061515.1 uncultured Clostridia bacterium | reverse complement strand
CCACCATGTGCACGGGGATGCGGATGGTGCGGGCCTGGTCCGCGATGGCGCGGGTGATGGCCTGGCGGATCCACCAGGTGGCGTAGGTGGAGAACTTGTAGCCCTTGGTGTGGTCAAACTTTTCCACAGCCTTGATCAGACCCAGGTTGCCCTCCTGGATCAGATCCAGAAACAGCATGCCCCGGCCCACATAGCGCTTGGCGATGGACACCACCAGACGGAGGTTGGCCTCGGTCATGCGCTTTTTCGCCTCCTCGTCGCCGTCGGCCATGCGCTCGGCCAGAGCGACCTCCTCATCGGGGGTGAGCAGGGGGACCTTGCCGATCTCTTTCAGGTACATGCGCACGGGGTCGTCGGTGGAGAAGCTGTCGGCCAGCTCGTCGGTCCGGCTGATCTCCTCTTCCGTGACCTCTTCGATCTCCGCGATGTCCTCCACATCAGGCAGAATATCATCATCAATGGGGGGCAGCACGTCTGTGGATGCGATGTCAATGTCGATGTTGTTCTGCTCCAGGGTCTCGTAGAATTTGTCGATGACTTCGCCGTCCAGATTCATCTCTTCCAGACATTCCAGCTCCTTGGCGCTGAGCTTGCCGGCCTTCTTGCCCTTTTCGATCAGCTCGTTCAGGCGCTCCTCCGGGGTCTTGGCCGGGGTCTCCGGCGCGGCGTCCTTTTTCTTTGAAGCGCTTTTCTTCTTGGGCTTGGGCTGCTCCGCCGGCGCTTTTGCCTCTTCCAGAAGTGCGTCAGCCATGGCTTCCAGTTCCTTTTCGGTGTAATTACGTTCTTCAGACATTGCTTTATCCCTCATATCCTTTTGTTTCTCTTAATTTGTCCGCAAGGGCCCGCAGGTCGGACACCTGCCGCCCCTGCTCCCTGCGTTCTCTTATTCTTTTTATGTAATCTGCCAGGGCGCGGTCGCCTCTGGACAGCAGCTCGGGTTTTTGCAGCAGACTTACCAGCAGGGACATCTCCTGGCCGGTCAGCGCTCCGCCCAAAGTGGCGGTGGACGGGGTTTCCCCTCGTTCTATTTTATCCCGCAGGACGGAGTAGATATGTCCCAGCGCGGGAGAGGAAAATTCTTCCGGCGCGGGAAGAGCCGCGTTTTTGGCCAAGGCCGGGTCCAGATACAAAAGCCGGATGATCCCCTCTTCGGCGGCGGCGGAGGAAGGGTCCTCATAGCGCAGGGCTTTGTCCTCCGGCTGAAGCTGCCGCTCGGGCCGGCTCTGCTGCCGCTCCTCGCTGCCTCTGGCCTGGGTCACCAGCTTTTTGCGCCGCCGCTCCACCTCTTTTGTCACCGCGTCGGCGCTGACGCCGGACAGGGAGGCCACCCGCATGGCATAGACCTGGCGCTCAACCGAACCGGGCAGCCTGGCCACCAGGTCGGAGGCTTCCTTGAGAAATTCCACCTTTTGCTCATCAACAGACAGGTCGTACTTGTCCGTCACCGCGCGCAGCCGGTAGTCGATCTGGTTTTCCGAGGCCTCCAGCAGATTGCGGAAAGCGTCTGCGCCTTTCAGCTTGATGAACTCGTCCGGGTCCTTCGCGCCGCTCATGCGCAGCACCTTGACCTTCAGGTCCAGCTTTTCCAGAATGCCGATGGCCCGCTGGGCGGCCTTGATGCCGGCCCCGTCGTTATCGTAGGCGATGATGACCTGATTGGTGTACCGGGAGATAAGCCGGGCCTGCTCCGGCGTCAGGGAAGTGCCCAGGGAGGCCACGGCGGAGTCGAAACCCGCCTGATGCAGCGATACCACGTCTATATTTCCCTCTGAGAGGATTATATATCCGCTTTTTGATTTTTTAGCCAGATTCAGGGCGAAAAGGTTGCGGCTTTTGTTGAACACAAGGGTTTCGGGGCTGTTCATGTACTTGGGCTCCCCGTCGCCCAGAATGCGGCCGGAAAAGCCGATGACGTTTCCCCGCACGTCGATGACGGGGAACATCAGGCGGTTGCGGAAGGTGTCGTAGTAGCCGCCTTTTTTGCCCTTGCGGACAAGGCCCGCGTCGAACAGCTCAAAGTCGGTGTAGCCCTTTTCCCGCATGGCCTTTTCCAGACTGTCCCAGGTGTCCGGGGCAAAGCCGATGCCGAAATTTTTGGCCGTGGCGGGGCCGATGCGGCGCTTGGCCATATAGTCTCTGGCAGCGCCCCCCTGAGCGGTGGAGAGCTGGGCATAGAAAAACCTGGCCGCGTCCCGGTTCAGCGCCAGCATACGGGAGCGCTTGCGGCTCTCCCGGTCGTTTTCCTCCTCGGGCATGGGCATTCCGGCCCGTTTGGCCAGAAACTCCACGGCCTCGGGGAAGCTGAGATTTTCGATTTCCATGATGAAGTTGATCACCCCGCCGCCCTTGCCGCAGCCGAAGCAGTGGTAGATCTGCTTGTCCGGCGAGACGGAAAAGGAGGGGGTCTTTTCACTGTGAAAGGGGCAGAGCCCGAACATGTTGGAGCCGCTTTTCTTGCCCAGCCGCACATAGCCGGACACCACGTCCACAATGTCGTTGCGCTCCGTCAGCTCAGTGAGGAAGCTCTCGGAAAAGGCCATTATATTACCTCATTTGACGGTCCAGGCAAAGGGGATGAACAGCTGGCCGTATTTCTCCATGGCGTAGCCGTCGGTCATGCCGGAGATATAGTCGCAGGCGGCCCGCTCCCGGCCCTCCCGCTCGATCACCGGGCGGAAGTCCTCCGGCAGCTTGTCCGGATGCTGCACATAGTAGTCGTACAGCCGGCTCAGAATGCCGTCCACCTTGCTCTCCTCGCCCTTGGCCTGGGGGTTGGTGTAGACGTCAGAATACATGAAACTGTGGAAAAAGTCAAAGGTCTCCTGCATTTTGGGAGACATTTTCAGTTGGCCGTCCCCGCTGTTTTGGATCAGGTCGGTGAGGATGGCATTGATGCGCTCGCTGTTTCGCATGCCGCAGTTGCGGTGGATGATCTCCGGCACCTGGTCCTCGGTCAGGATCCCGGCGCGGATGGAGTCGTCCAGGTCGTGGTTTATGTAGGCGATGCGGTCGCAGAGCCGGACCGTTGTGGCCTCCAGGGTGTCGTCCGGCGCGCCGTGGGTGTGGTGCAGGATGCCCATCCTGGTCTCATAACAAAGATTCAATCCCTTTCCGTCCCGCTCCAGGATATCCACCACCCGCAGGCTCTGCTCATAGTGCTTGAAGCCGCCGGGGTAGATGCGGTTTAAGGCCCGCTCGCCCGCGTGGCCAAAGGGGGTGTGGCCCAGATCGTGGCCCAGGGCGATGGCTTCGGCCAGATCCTCGTTTAAGTTCAGCGCCCTGGCCACCGTGCGGGAAAGCCGGCTGACCTCCAGCGTGTGGGTCAGGCGGGTGCGGTAATGGTCCCCCTCGGGCTGGAGAAAGACCTGGGTCTTGTGCTTCAGGCGGCGGAAGGACTTGGAGTGGGTGATCCGGTCAATATCCCGCTGAAAGCAGGTGCGGATGCTGCACTCCTCTTCCGGCATCAGCCGCCCGGCGGAGTTTTCGGACAAAACGCCGTACTTGCCGATGAATGTATGCTCGGCCAATTCCCGTTCCCGTCTGGGACATGACATAGAGATCACCGCCTTTTGTATATAATAGAAGAATAGTGAGCAGTTTACCCGCTCACTATTCTTATACGACGTAATTTTTTATTTCCCTTTATTTTTTTGAAAAATTTTTTCCGCGCCCTGTTATTTCAGCGGCACGGCCCGGAAGGCCTCGCCGGTGAGGGCGGCGGTCACCGCCCCGGCGCTGAGATCGAAGATGCGGGCCTTGAAATCCTCCGCCCGCTCCTCGGGCACAAGGGCCCGGATGGTCACGGCGGCGGCGTAGTCCATATCCGTGACGATGCCGTCAAAGGCGGCAACTTCCAGCTTCAGCCGCTCGGCCAGAGCGTAGGAGCAGGGCAGCTCCGCCTCCACCCAGCGGCGCACAACGGAGACGCCCGCCGCGTCCAGGGCGTCCTTGGCGCTTTTGGTGTAGGCCCGGAGCAGGCCGCCGGCGCCCAGCAGCACCCCGCCGAAATAGCGGGTCACCACGCAGACCACATTGCACAGCCCCTCCCGGCGGAACACCTCCAGCATGGGGATGCCGGCAGTGCCTTGGGGCTCCCCGTCGTCGGAGTAGCGCTCGGCCCCGTCCCGGATGATGTAGCACCAGCAGTTGTGCCGGGCGTCGTAATATTTCTTTTTCATCTCGGCGATGAAGGCCTTGGCCTCCTCCTCGCTCTCCACCTGGCGCACATGGCCCAGAAAGCGGGAGCGCTTCTCCGTAAATTCCGCCTCGCCCGGGCCGGTGGGGATATAGTATTCAGTCATTGCTCCCAGTCCTCCCGGCTGACAGAGTAATAGAGGGCCTTTCGCGTCTCGTTGAAGGCGGGGACGAACCAATCCTGAGTGCAGCGGTATTGGAAGCCGCACTTTTCGATCACCCGGCGGGATTTTTCGTTGCCTGCAAAATGGCTGCACCAGACCCGCTCCGCCCCCTTTTCAAAGCAGCGGCGGAGAAGAAAGCGCACTGCCTCCGGGATATAGCCCTGCCCCCAGAAGGGCACGCCGATCCAGTAGCCGATCTCCGGCTCGCCTTCGCCCAGGGAGACCTCGGAGGGGAAAACGCCGATGCTGCCCACAGGCTCATCGCTGCCCTTGAGGGTGACGGCCCAGGTGACCTCATTATCCGCCTTTTCGTCATTCATCAGCACCGTGCGCAGGATATGCAGGCTGTCCGCCTCGTCCTTATGTACCGCCCAGCCGGCGGGAGGGCCCACCCGGGGGTCTTTTGCATAGTGATAAAGGTCTGCGGCGTCCTCCTCCCGCCAGGGGCGCAGGATCAGCCGGTCGGTTTCCAGAATGCTCAATCTTCCCAGTCCTCCTTGGGCTCCCTATAGCCGGGGATAAATTCCCTGACTTTGCCGAAGGTCTCCGGCGTGACTACCGCCTCCGCCTCTATGCCGTCGTCGGTGTATTCAAGCCTGAGTACCTTGGCCTCCCGGTTCAGCATGTCCGCGATACCGGCCTTCGTATAGGGGATCTTCAGCGTTACCTGCTTTTTGCCCTTGTCCAGCATCTCCAGCAGCTTTTTCACCAGCAGGTCCGCCCCCTCGCCGCTGCGGGCGGAGATGCAGACCACATTTTCCCCGTGGGGCAGAATGCCGATATAGGCGTCACACTTGTTGTATACCCGCAGGCAGGGGGTGGCCTCCGCGCCCAGCTGGCGGATTAGCTCGTCCACCACCCTGGCCTGTTCCTCCCACTCGGGGTTGGAGATGTCGATCACATGCAAAAGCACGTCGGCGTAGCTTAATTCCTCCAGCGTGGCCTTGAAGGCCTCGATCAGGTGGGTGGGGAGCTTTCGGATAAAGCCCACGGTGTCGGACAAGAGCACCTCCTGGGTCTCGTCCAGACGCAGGCGGCGGGTGGTGGTGTCCAAGGTGTCAAACAGCCGGTCGTTTGCCGGGATATCCGCGCCGGTGAGGCAGTTTAGGAGGGTGGATTTGCCCGCGTTGGTGTAGCCCACCAGGGCCACAACGGGCATGGCGTTTTTCTCCCGGCGGCGGCGCTGGGTGCTTCGCACCTTGCGCACGGCGGCCAGCTCCTCCTCCAGCTTTTGGATCTTGCGGCGGATGTGGCGGCGGTCCGTCTCCAGCTGGGTCTCGCCGGGGCCGCGGGTGCCGATGGGGGAAGAGCCGCCGGAGGCAGTCTGCCGCACCAGGTGGGTCCACATGCCGGTGAGCCTGGGCAGCAGGTACTTGTACTGGGCCAGCTCCA
>CAMGRL010000072.1 GCA_946061515.1 uncultured Clostridia bacterium | reverse complement strand
TTACCCACGAGACCATAGCCAATCATCTGGGATCTCACAGGGAAGTCATTACCCGGATGCTTCGCTATTTCCAGAACGAGGGTATGGTCAGGCTATCCCGCGGCACTGTGACTATTCTGGATGAGAAAAAACTGGAGGCTCTGCAGGATGCGTAATAGGTGCTCGGTTCTGACGGATTTGTTTCTGAGTTTTGCAAAGGTCGGCTGTTTTACCTTTGGTGGCGGCTATTCCATGATCAGCGTGATTACGGACACCTGTGTGGAGAAAAAGAAATGGATCTCCCACGATGAAATGATGAATGTGACGGTCATCGCAGAATCTACGCCGGGACCGATTGCCATCAACTGCGCCACCTATGTAGGCTATAAACTGGCAGGTATGGCCGGTGCTGTCGTTGCAACACTGCGTGTTTCCGTGTCCGCTCTGACTGCTGCTCTAAAGCTTTCAGGGCCCGGTTCTTTATGACACCGGAATGCTGGCCGGTGATGAGGTCAACGGTGATTTCTTTGTCCCGGTGGTAGGCTGTGCCGAGCTCGGTATAGGCGTCTGTTGCCCAGATGATATTTGACTTTGTCGATTTTTCTCCCACCATTCAGGCGTTACGTGGTTCAAATCCACCCTCCGCTAACTTTTTCCGACTACTTTGCTCAGTTAATTTGAAGCAAAAGGTGCGCGGAATTTTTACCCTGAAAACGCAAAAAACCGGCCCCGGAGCAGTCTCATTGACCATTCCGGAGCCGGTTTTCTCTGGTTTTACAGTATTTTGGGCCATTTTTACCCTGAAAACAAGAAAATTGCCTGATCTATCTGGTAGACAAATCAGGCAACTTATTTGGCAGCGGGAGAAGGATTCGAACCCTCACATACGGAGTCAGAGTCCGCTGTGCTACCTTTACACAATCCCGCTAAACGCAAGGATTATTATACTCATATTTGTCCGTTTGTCAAGAATTATTTTCCGCTTTTGAGAAAATTCTTTTTCCTTCGGCTCACTTCGCCGCGAGTAGTCTGTAACACCTAACTGTGATATAAGCTGCAAGTAGGATTTCGTCAGGCAAGGCGGAGGACGCAGGCGGGCTGTCGCCCGTCAAGGACGACAACGCTGCATCACGGAATCCTACGCCGCAGATTATGCCATTTTTAAGTGTTACAGACTACTAGGGCCGCCTCGTAGTAATAATTCACCAGCAGATCTACGCAGGCACCATAGCTTTTCAGCCCCAGCTTCTGATCATAGCTCTGCAAAAAGCCCTCGTACACCGTGTTGGAGACGGTCTGCACCGGCGTTTCAAACTGCTTCCAGTATTCCCGGTTGCAGGCAAAATCCGCCAGAACATAGCGGTTCAGGCTGCCGTAGACCTGTTGCCAGGCCTCATAGTCCGCTTTATAGAGGGCGTTTCCCAGATGAGTATAGGCCAGCAGCGCGGCGGAATAGCAGTAATCCGCGTCGCCGTATTCCAGACTGGCCAGCACGGCCACAAAATTGGCCTCCTGCTCCTTGGCCACGCCCCGCTGGTGGGACAGCTCATGGGCCACCGTGGAGGCAAACAGACTGGGCGGGAAATCCATATTCACATTGGCCTCCGCCGTAAAGGGGAAGAAAAAGCCGGTGAAATCCAGATAGCTCATGATCCGGGACAGGAAAAAAGGCTTGGCCCCCACCCGTGGGCCGTCCAGGCAGGGAAATTCCTCCGTCACCGCGTCGAACACCTCCGGAGACCGTGCCAGGATCGCCGCCCGGTCCGCTGTATACAGGCCGTTCTCGTCCCGTGTCACCTGTTTGGAATATTCGTTGGCCAAGCCGGCGAAATATTCCGTCACCGCTGTCAGCTGCTCCACGGATATATCCTCCGCGTCCAGCCCGCTTTTGGCCTGAAAATCGTCCCCATAATAGTAGACGCCCCACAAAAGGCAGAATCCGGCGTAGATCAGCAGCAGGAGCGCCAACAGAGTTATAAAAATTATGTAAACTCGCTTGAGCCTGTCTGGACGGCGGATCAAGCGTATGATCTCGAAAATTATGTAAACTAATACGCCGATAACGGTCAGGCATATCAGAAGCTCCGCCACAGAAAAGCCCACATGGGAGCAGAGCCGGGCCAGAAAGCCGTGTACAGGGCGCACTACATTTTCCGACAGCCAGACCATCAGCTGCCGGTTTCCCCGGGTGGCCAGGTGCAGAAGGATCAGCAGCAGGCTCACCAGCGCTGTCCAGTGGGCCGCCGGGCCCAGACGGTACAGGGCCTTAAGATTCAGTTTTTTTGTCTTTGTGTTTTCCATGGGAAAGATGATACACCATCCGCCCGGAAATGGCAAGAAAGAATAATTGGAACGGTAGCGGGCGATTCATGAATCGCGCCACAACCCGTTCCAATAATGTTTCCCTGTTATTATATGCCGGCAAAGGAGACTACGGTTGGAAAAAGCAATCTTCATGCCACTTGATGGGGTTTATCTCGATATATTCCCAAATGCGCAGGAAGTCCTCGTCATTCCGGATAATATGATCGTGGAAAGACCTTTGCCAGAGTTTTATGCCCGGATCAATAGCATGGGCTTTCTTACTGGCATTCATTTTAAAAAACCCGATAGTCTGGGAAATCAGGGAGCGACCGCTTTGTAGGGGCGCATCACGATGCGCCCGCGGGTCACGGTCGATCAGCAGCAGCAAATGTACATGGTTAGGCATGACCACATATTTTTCCAGTCTGATTTCCGGGAACTTCTGCGGCAGCGTTTCCACAGTATCCCTCACAATTTTTCCGATACGGGTCAGCTCTATCCCAGAGGCGGGCGATTCGTGAATCGCCCCTACAACCCGACCCAATATTGTTTCTCTTTGAAAGGTACATATGGTGATAAAATATGCCCCATTGCTGCTGTAATCCCAGTTTTCAAGCCGGTTTCTCTTTCTCTTCGGCAAATCCATACTTTACAGCGGCTGATCCTCTTCTGACGGCACATAGGCCGCCACGTCTTCTATCCGGCAATGCAATATGCGGCACAGGTCGTTGATCGTGGTGGTATTCAGCGGCTTGTTTTTTCTCAGCTTGTCGATGGTGGAGCTTGAAATATGATGGTTCTTGATCAATGTATAGGTAGACTCGCCCGACCGTTTCAACGTTTCCCAAAACGGCGTATAAACGACCATATTCTTCACCCCCGGAAAAAGGTTCTGTTCTTATACTAAAAGGAACCCTTTATCTTGACTATGGTCGTCAAAGAGACTATATTATCCTTGCGGAGGTGAAAAAATGTCCGTATATCAAAATATTTATCTCAAGCTGTTCAATGCTGTAACAGACGCCATACGGGAGCTTGACGGCAAAAAACCTGACAAAGCACGCCAGATTCTGGTGGATGCACAGCGCGAATGTGAAGATGCCTATATTGCAGAGGAGAAATAGTAAAAGCCCGCCGGCGGAAATCCGCCGGCGGGCTCTGATTCATCACAATATACGATTAAAGTGCGTTCTTCGCCAGCTCGCAGAGAGCGGTGAAAGCGGCGGGATCGTGGATGGCGGTCTCGGACAGCATCTTGCGGTTCATGTCCACACCGGCCAGCTTCAGACCGTGCATGAAGGTGGAGTAGTTCATGCCGTTCATCTTGCAGCCTGCGCTGATGCGGGTGATCCACAGCTTGCGGAAGTCTCTCTTCTTCTGCTTGCGGCCCACATATGCGTAGCGGCCGGACTTCATCAGCTGCTCGTTAGCCATCTTATAGTGACGGGACTTGTTGCCCCAGTAACCCTTTGCCAGACCAAGAACCTTGTTTCTGTGCTTGCGGGTCATCATTGCGCCTTTAACTCTTGCCATTTGTTTATCCTCCTATTACACGTCAGCCCTTAATTATTTGTAAGGGATCATTTTCTTGATGGTTGCCTCGTTGGTTGCGTCGGCATAAGCCTCGGAACGCAGACGGCGGCAGCGCTTGGTGTCCTTCTTGGTGAGGATATGGCTCTTATATGCGTGTGCGCGCTTGACCTTGCCGGTCTTGGTGAGATTGAATCTCTTCTTGGCACCGCTGTGGGTCTTCAGTTTGGGCATGATTAATTTCTCCTTCCGTAACTGGTGAATAACAGGCGAAGGCCTGCATCATACTTGCTTATTCGGCGCTCTCGCCGGTCTTGGGGGTCTTGGGCTTTGCGGGCTTCTTCGGCGGGGTCTGGGGCTTGGGAGAGAGGAACATGGACATATTGCGGCCCTCCAGCTTGGGGGCTTTGTCCAGATTCGCGATGTCGGCGCACTTCTCGGCAAAATTGCGCAGAAGCACCTCGCCAATGTCGGTATGGGCCATCTCTCTGCCTCTGAAGCGCACAGAGACCTTGACACGGTTGCCGTCGTTCAGGAATTTCTGACCGTTTTTCAGCTTCGTGTTGAAGTCATTGTCGCCGATACCGGGAGACATGCGGATCTCCTTGATCTCGATGACGCGCTGGTTCTTCTTGGCGTCCTTTTCCTTCTTGGTCTGCTCGAAGCGGAACTTGCCGTAATCCATGATCTTGCAGACGGGGGGATTTGAGCCCGGAGCGATCTTGACCAGGTCCAGATCCCGCTCGGTAGCGATCCTGAGAGCCTCCTCAGCGGACATGATGCCAAGCTGCTCGCCCTCGTTTCCGATAAGACGTATCTCCTTGTCAGTGATCTCTTCGTTTATTTGATGAACAGCGGTTGCGATTGTGAAACACCTCCGAAAAAAAGCGCGGATGCACAGCATCCGCGCGTAAAAACACCGTAATCCCAGGGAGGGACAATGCTTTTATTGACCGCAGCTGGTTCTCTTGACCGCCGGGTGAGACCGGGAATGCCGTACCTTCTTTGTTTTAAGCTTTGTCACTATACCAGATATTTTTCCCCGTGTCAAGGCCTTTTTCAAAGAAGTTTTCCGTCCCTTTTTTCAAAGAAGTTTTCCGTCCCTCCGGGGGATGAAACGGCCCGGGCCGGGAAAAGATAGTCCCGGGTGATATTTTATGGAACTTCTGCCGGTATTTGCACTGGGCAGCATGCTCTACGGACTGACCGAGATCTTGTGGCGGGGCTGGACCCACTGGACCATGCTCTTGTGCGGCGGGATCTGCTTTACGCTGATGTATCTTGTCAGCGGCAGCGGGCTGAGCCTGGTGAAAAAGTGGCTCCTCAGCACCTGCATCATCACCACGGTGGAATTTGTGGCCGGCTGCATTGTCAATCTCCGGCTGCACTGGCAGGTCTGGGACTACTCGTCCCTGCCCTTTAACCTTATGGGCCAGATCTGTCCCCGGTTCATCCTGATGTGGTTTGCCCTGTCCATTCCGGGCGTGGCCCTGTGCACGCTGCTGCACCGGTTTTTTACAGCTGTGAGATGATCTCCTGCCGCTTGGCGATGTAGTCCTCGTAGCTGACAAGGCCGCTGTTATATTGCTCCTCCAGCGCCATGATCTGCGCCCGGGCTTCCTCCCGGGCCTGCTCATTTTCCTCCTCAGTCTGCTGCCTGACCTCCGGCGGGGTGTGTTTCCCGCCGAAGACGAAATAGGCGTTATAGCCGGTCACGGCCAGAGCCAGAGCCGTCAGCACCGCGCCGGTATTGCCGTACCGGGGCACGGCGTAGAGCGCGCAGAACACCGTCAGCGCAGCACCCACCACAAGGCCCAGCACCGATTTGCCCTTTCCCGCAAGCGGCGCGCCCTTCTCGGGCCGGTCTGCCATCAGTAATTCTCCTCCGGTGCACCCTCGGCGTTCTCCAGCTCCATGGCGGCCTTCACGATGCGGCTGGTGCCCAGACGGTCAGCGCCCAGGGCGATGAAATCCTCCGCGTCCTGAATAGAGGAGATACCGCCGGCGGCCTTGACCTTCACGCTCTCCGGGCAGTTTTCCCGCATGAGCTTCA
>CAMGRL010000071.1 GCA_946061515.1 uncultured Clostridia bacterium | reverse complement strand
TGGGTCCACATGCCGGTGAGCCTGGGCAGCAGGTACTTGTACTGGGCCAGCTCCACCTGGAGCTGACCCTCTCTGGTCTGGGCCCGCTGGGCAAAGATGTCCAGAATCAATCCGGAGCGGTCCAGCACCTTTACCCCCAGCTCCTCGCTGAGCACCCGCATCTGGGAGGGGGTCAGCTCGTTGTCGAACACCGCCAGGTCGCAGTCGTTCATGGCGATGAGCTCTTTCATCTCCTGCACCTTGCCGTCACCGATAAAGCTGCGGGGGTCGGGCGTAGGGCGGTTTTGCATGATGATGGCCACAGTGTCGCCGCCGGCGGTGTCCACCAGCGCGGCCAGCTCCTCCATGGAGACCTCGGTGGAGCGCTCATGCTCATCCATGCTGGCGGCGGAAAGCCCGGCCAGCACCGCCCGTTCTCTTTTATTCTCCGTATTTTCTATGGTAATCAGTCCTTTTTCGGGGTATTAAATAAGTATAACGCATACGATGGATTTTGCCAATAATAATATACCCCAAAACTCACAGAAAACCGTGTTTTCTCCGCTTCCGGCGCAGCAATTCGCCCTTGGCCTCAAACAGAATAATGTCGCTGCCGATGCGCACGATACAGTCCCAGGGCAGCACATAGTCGTCCTCCCGGCCCAGCAGCCCGAAAAATTTTGCCTTGCCGGGGGTAATCAGAGAGACAAGACGCCCCTCCGCGTCGTCAAATTCCGCGTCGCACACATAACCCAGCCGGAAGCCGGAGTGGACGTCGATCACCTCTTTGTAGCGCAGATCGGAAAAATAGCTTATCATAACAGATCACCGCCTCCGTATATTCTACGGGGGCGGTGGATTGTCCTATGTTTGATTTTGGGAATCTCTGATTAAATCCCCGTGCTTATCTTCACGGCATAAATCCCCGCTGGTCGTCGTCAGAAAAGTTTGAAATACACAAAGTATTCCTGCACTTTTCTTCCTCGCCAGCGAAAATTTCTGCCGCAAATCTGCGCACGTTGATTTAAACAGAGCTTCCCTTGCTTTTGGGTATGGATATGGTCAGAATGAGGGAGTCCTCCGTCTCCTGCCGCTGCACTCCGGCGTCTATGCCGCCCTGCTTCATCAGGTCGATGCTGCGGGACAGGGTGTTGAGAAACACCCGCACGTCTTTGAGCACAAAGGTGCGCTTGTGTTCCGGCTTTTCCGGCTCTGCCGGCGGCTCCGGCTCCGGGCTGCTCAAAAGGGCGTCCACATAGGCGTCGGTGGCGGCCACGGTCAGGCCGTTGTCGATGATGTACGCCAGGGCTTCCCGCTGGGCCTCCGGCCGCTGGAGCCGGAGCAGCGCCCGGCCGTGGCGCTCGGTCAGGCCGTTTTCCCGCAGGGCCTCCAGCACGTCCGGCGGCAGCTTCAAAAGCCGCAGCTTGTTGGCCACAGCGGACTGGGACTTGCCGATGCGCCGGGCCGCCTCCTCCTGGCTCATGCCGAACATGCGGATCAGCTGGTTGATGCCCGCCGCCTCCTCAATGAAGTCCAGATCCCGCCGCTGGAGATTTTCCACCAGGGCGATCAGGCTGGCATCCTCCATGTTCACGTCCAGCAATATACAGGGTACTTCTGGCAGCCCGGCCAGCTTTGCCGCCCGGAGCCTGCGTTCTCCCGCCACCAGCTCATATTTCCCGCCGCGCAGACGCACGGTGAGAGGGTTCAGTATGCCGTAGGTCTTTATGCTCTCGCTCAGCTCCGCCAGCGCCTCGTCGTCAAAACGGCGGCGGGGCTGCACGGGATTGGGCGAAAGCTCGTCCGTCCTTAAATAAAGTATTCCGCCCCGCCGTACTCCGGGGCGGCTTCGCAGTGCCTGCATCACAAAACCTCCTTATTTTGTGGATGTGACACAATGATATACTACATCTTGCGAAAATACAGGCGAATATGGACGCAGAAAAGAATTATTATTTCCCAATGAAAAGCACCGCCCAAAAGGGCGGTGCACAAGGCCTGATATCTTGAGAAAATTCATAAACCGGCATTTTGGGTGCGTTATTCAGCGAAAGTTCCGCATTGAGAAGCGAACAAAAAGACCCGGGCTGCAATGGAGCTTTATTCGTCTTCTTCCGGTTCTTCCTGAAAGCTAAGATCTGAAGGCGGATCAAGTTCAGGCGCGTGGGCTCTCCCCCGTGCGTAGGGACGGCAATCCCACGCGTCATTTCTTTCCAATTCTTCCATGGCCAGAGCGTTTCTGCCATCGATGACCATTTGCCGGTATATCCGCATGGTTTCTCGGTCGCTGTCGTTTTGAACGAGATCATATATCACTTTTATGATGCCGAGTAGCACGCCAATCCCAATGAATATGATTACCATAGTTAACCCTCATTTCCTGAACTTGATTCCATTATAAGCGGAAGCCCGGCCTTTGGCAAGAGTATCTCCGTGGGGGGGAAAGGGCAGGTGTCGAAAAAATGCACCGCCCTTTCGGGCGGTGCATACAGAATTCAGATTCTTTTTATTCCTCAGCCGGAGCCTCAGCCTGCGCTGCGGCGGGGTGGAGCTTCTTCTGGAGCCAATCCTTGCCGTCCACAAAGCGGGAGACGATGAAGGAGGCCACATAGTCGCCTGCGGCGTTGACCATGGTAGCGGGGGGATCGATCAGGTTCGCCAGAGCGATGGAGATGGGGTAGGCGATGGCCAGCTGCTCAGGGAAGAACACAGTGCAGAGGACCAGGTCGCCGGTACCGCCGCCGCCGGGGATGCCGGACATGGCCACGGAGGAGAACACGGCCACGATGATGGCCAGAATGGCCTTGCCGGTGCCGAAGTCCAGGCCGAAGATGCCGAACAGGAAGGCCACCTTGATGATGGCGCCCATGGCGGAGCCGTCCATGTGCATGGTGGCGCCCAGGGGCAGGACGATCTCAGACACATCCTTGGATATGCCGGTGTCTTCCGCGGCCTTCATGTTGGTAGGAATGGTGGCAACAGAGGAGCAGGTGCCGAAGGAGACGGCTGCCGGGGCAAAGAGATGCTGGAACATAACTTTGGCTGCCCCTCTGCCGCCGCCGAAGCGTGCGTAAATGGGGGAAGAGATGAGCATATAGACAAAGCACATCACATAGTAGATGATCAGGGTGCGGCTGTAGTCGCCGATCAGCTCGGGACCGTATGTAGCCACCAGGTAGGCGAAGAAGCCGAAGAAGCCGATGGGGGCATAGTAGGTGATGATTTTGACCACGTTCATGATGCAGGAGGTCATGTCAGACAGGAACTTTGCAACCAGGGTATCCTTGCCGCCTGCCATCTGAACGCCGAAGCCGAAGAGAATGGCGGCAACGATGAGAGGCAGGATGGCCCTGCGGCTCCACAGCTCGATAAAGTCGGGCTTGGTGAAGAAGTTGATGATCATGTCGGCAACGCCCAGACCTGCGTCCACTTCTCCCTCGGTGAACTCATAGGAGCCGGTGGTCAGGGGGAAGATGCGCACAACAACGTACATCAGAACAGAGGCGATGGCGGCGGTGACCAGAAAGGTGACGACGGTGGAACCCAGCACTTTGCCCGCGCGGCCCACGCTGTTCATATTGGCGATGGCGGAGGCGATGGAACAGAACACCATCGGCACCACAACGCAGAACATCAGGTTGATAAATACGGTTCCCAGAGGCTCAAGGGCGGTAGCGCCGGGCCAGACAGCACCTACGATGCAGCCGGCCACGATACCCACCAGCATGGTTATCAGAAAGCCGTAATTCTTGAAAAAGTTCTTCTTGGAGGACATGGGATCAACGCTCCTTACAATGAAATGTTACGCTGCTATTATATTTTTGAGATATTGCAATGTAAATTGCAAGCAGTGCTTGAAACATTGCAAAAAGTGCGCTACAATGATTTGGAGAGGTGTAGAAATGACAAAAGACAAGCATTTTAACCGGGCGGGCTATCTGGAAGAGAACTATCACTACTTCCACCTGCGGGACACGGCGGGGCAGGAGCGGGACTTCCATTTCCACGAGTTTGACAAGGTGGTGCTGCTGCTGTCCGGCCATGTGGACTACACGGTGGAGGACATCACCTACGCCCTGAAGCCCTGGGATGTGCTTCTGGTGAAGCACCACACCATACACAAGGCCCTGATCGACAAGACGGAGCCCTATGACCGGGTAATCATTTATCTGGACGGAAAATATTTTGACCGGATCATGCCCAACGCGGGGCTGATGGACTGCTTTGAAAAGGCGGACAAAGACGGCCGGCAGCGCATCACCCCGGACGACGGGCAGCAGGAGCGGCTGGCGGAGGCGCTGGAGGACTACGAGGCGGCCATGCGGGATGAGGAGCTGGGGGCGGAGGCCATACGGGACACCCAGATGGTGAAGCTTCTGGTGCTCATCAACCGCATCTATGCCAGCTGCACCGCGCCGGACCGGGCGGAGGCCACAAGAGACCCGAAGATCGGGGCGGTGCTGTCCTATATCAACGAGAATCTGGGCCGGGAGCTGTCGGTAGATGAGCTGGCGGAGCAGGCCTATCTGAGCCGCTACCATTTTATGCGCCTGTTCAAGGCCCAGACCGGCAGCACTGTCCACGCCTATGTGCGGCAGAAGCGGCTTTTGTACGCGGCGCGGCTGATCCGGGAAGGGGAAAGTGCGGCCCGGGCCGCGGCGGAGAGCGGTTTTTCGGACTATTCCGCCTTCCACCGGGCCTTCCGGGAGAGCTTCGGCATCAGCCCGGGGCAGCTGAAAAATTGAGGGTGAGCAGATGAACAAGCAGCAGAAAGCCATGGAAAAGGAGCTTATGCGCCTGTACAAGCAGGAGCGGGCCTTTCTGGAAAAGCGGACGGAGAGAAAGGACCCGGCCCTGAACCGGCTTCTGGCGGAAAAGGTGCCGGAGAAGCTTCAGGGTACACTGGACGCCGCCTTTGCAAAGGCCTTTGCCCTTGTGTTTGAAAAAGGCACGGCGGTGATTGAAAAGAGCTGCAATAAAGAGGAAAAGGAAAAACAATTTCAGATCGACAGCTACGCCGCCGGAATAAAGGGTGACCGGAAATCCCTGCGGGCCATTTCCCGGAAGGCCGGGGGTGCGAGAAGGCTGAATCTGGCCCTCTCCGGCGCGGCGGGGATCGGTCTGGGCGTTCTGGGCGTGGGCCTGCCGGATATCGCCCTGTTCACGGCGCTGATGCTCAGGGGCATATACGAGATCGCTCTGCGCTACGGCTTCTCCTATGAATCCGAAACGGAGCAGCAGTTTATCCTGCTTCTCATCAGCGGCGCGGTGGCCTGTGGGGAGGAGCTGAAAGCCATTGACGAAGAGCTGAACGCCTTTATCCAAAGCGGATCCTTCCCGGCCCCGGACATGGACGCGCTGATCCGGCAGGCCGCCGGAGGACTGTCCAAGGAGCTTCTGGTAATGAAGTTTTTGCAGGGCGTCCCCCTTGTGGGCGCGGTGGGCGGCGCTTACGACGCGGTATATATGAAGCGCGTGATGGCCTACGCGGAGCTGAAATACCGGCGGCGCTTCTATTATAAAATCTTAAAAAAGTCCTTCTGAACCGTGCGGTTCAGAAGGACTTTTTTGCGGAAGTTTTATTTGTGATACAGCTTTTTCGCCTGGTATCTGGGCTCAAAGGAGATGTTCACGCCCAGCTTTTTAAACAGCTCCGCGTCCACATGGGAGAGGATGACGGTGGAGTGGGCCTCGCAGCCTCTGAGCTTGTCCAGCTGGTCCATGGCATACTCCGCCATGGGGTTTGTCACCGCGCAGATGGCCAGGGCGATGAGCAGCTCGTCGGTGTGGAGGCGGGGGTTGTGGTTCCCCAGGTGCTCCACCTTCAGGTGCTGAATGGGCTGAATGACGCCCGGGGCGATCAGGGGCAGCTTTTTGTCGATGCCCGCCAGATACTTCAGGGCGTTCACCAGACAGGCGGAGGAAGCGCCAAGCAGGGAGCTGGTCTTGCCGGTGATGATGGTGCCGTCGTGCATCTCCAGAGCCACGGCGGGGGCGCCGGTCTCCTCCTCCCGTTTCAGGGCGGCGGCCACCACAGGCCGGTCCGCCGGGCCGATGCCCAGAGAGTTCATGATCAGCTCGATCTTCCGCACCTCGCTGACGTCGCTGAGACCCTGACGGGCGGAACATGCGGCGGCGTAATAGCGGCGGATGATCTCCTGCTTGGAGGCCTCCCGGCAGGCCTCGTCGTCGGTGATGCAGAAGCCGGCCATGTTGACGCCCAT
>CAMGRL010000070.1 GCA_946061515.1 uncultured Clostridia bacterium | reverse complement strand
GCGAGGGCGGCCGTACCGTCGGCTCCGGTGTTGTTATCGGCATCAACGAGTAATTAAACCCTAAAAAAAGACGCTGCTTCGGCAGCGTCTTTTTTTAGGCTCCCCTGAAAGGGGAGCTTAAGTGAGACTCGAAATCTTCGATTTCGCTAAGTCGAACTTACGCCTGTGGTGGTCACCGTAGCGTGACTGAGGGGTTTGCTGAAGTCACCACCGCGATAGTCTGGGATTTGTGTCAACCCCTCCGCCTCACTTTGTTCGGCACCTCCCCTGTTAGGGGAGGCAGGGCGGCCACGCAGGGCCGCCCATACGGCTTCCCGGCAGACTTCATTTGATGTTGTAGGGGCCGCCCTGCGTGGCGGCCCGTAAAAAGTGTCTTCACTGAATGGACAGGAGGACGCTTTCGTTTTCACGCTCTGGCCAGCCTCCCTTGATGCTTGTGCTTTTCCCCGAAATAGTGTATAATCCCTTCGATTCTTTCAAAAAGGAGAAAACCATGAAAAGTCTGAATGATATTGCCAGAGTTCCTCTCGCTATACTGCCCACGCCCATTCAGAAGCTGGAGAATATCAGCCGGATTCTGGGCACCAATGTCTGGATCAAGCGGGATGACATGACCGGCATCGGTCTGGGGGGCAATAAGGTCCGGAAGTTGGAGTTTTTGCTGGCAGAGGCTAAGGCTCAGGGGGCCGAGGTGGTGTTCACCACCGGCGGCGCCCAGTCCAACCACGCCATGCTCACCGCCGCCTGCGCCAAAAAGCTTGGCATGACGCCCATCCTCATTCTGAAAAAGCGAGGCGTCACGGAGCGCAAGGGCAATCAGCTCCTGGAATACCTGATGGACACCGATGTGCGCTTTATGGACACGGACAGCTACGACGACATCTACGCCGAGATGGACAGGGTGGGCAAGGAACTGGGCCGGCCCTATTACAAGATCCCCTGCGGCGGCTCCAACGCTCTGGGCGCATTGGGCTATGTGGCCTGCGTCAAGGAGATCGCCGACAGCGGTCTGCATTTTGACTATCTGATCTGCGCCGAGGGCAGCGGCGGCACCCACGCTGGCGTGGCCCTGGGGGCAAAGCTCTTCATGCCCGGCACCCGCACCGTGGGCGTCATGGTGGACTCTGACCCCTTTGACGTGATCACTCCGGGGATCATGCGGGGCGCGGCGGAGCTGCTTCAGGCCGATGTGGAGATCGGGCCGGGGGATGTGCACCTGCTGAACATGTGCGGCCCCGGCTATGCCATCCCCTCCAAGGAGGGCAACGCAGCCATCCGCATGATGGCGGAGAACGAGGGGCTCTTCCTTGACCCGGTGTACACCGGCAAGGCCTTTGCCGGGCTTATTAAGCTGGCCAAGGAGGGCGCTTTCCGGCCCGAGGACAACGTGCTCTTCCTCTATTCCGGCGGCGCAGGCGGTCTCTTTGCCGTGGACGTTGATCTGGACTGATATAACATAAAAATTGCTCCCTCATGCAGGAGGGAGCAATTTTTATTTTTGGTGAGGATGAAATACCGGGTGTTCTTCCACTGGACCGGCGGAGGGGTCGTTGGGGTCCAGGCCCCGGTTCTTGAGCCGGCTTTTGGTATTGTCCCGCACAAGGCTGTAGATCACGGCCACAAGAGGAATGAAGAAGATCATGCCCAGAATGCCGAAAAGCTTTCCGCCCAGCAGAGCGGCGGCCAGGGTCCACAGGGGCGGCAGACCCACGGAGCTTCCCACCACCCGGGGGTAGATAAACTGATTTTCAATAAACTGCACGCCCTGATAGACCAGAATACACAAAATCAGCTTGGAGGGCTGACCGATCAGCGTGAGCACCGCGCCCACGAAGCAGGCGGTAAAGGCACCGATATAGGGAACAAAGGCCAGAATGGCCGTGAGCATGGCCACAACGCCCGCATAGGGCAGGCGGAACAGACTGAAGGCGATGAACATCAGCAGGCCCAGAATCACGGCCTCCATGCACTGACCGGAGAGAAAGCGGGTAAAGGTGTTCTGGATCAGCGAGCAAACCTGACAGAAACGGTCTGCGTGGCGGCGGTTCAGATGGGCATAGATCAGCATTTTGCTCTGCCGCTTCAGGTCGTCCTTATCCAGCAGCACATAGGAGCCGATAATAATGGTAAAGACCGCCGTGGTCACGCCCGAGATGGTGGTGGTGGCCACATCGACCGCCGAACCCAGCACAGACCCGGCACCGCTGAGGGCGCTCTGCAGGAGCTTGCCGAAATCCAGCCCGGCCAGAGCCTGGTCCACGGCGCTGTTGATGGCGTCGGTGTCCACATTCCAGCTGCGAAGCAGAGCCATCCACTCAGGCCATTTTTCCTTTACCGTGGTGCTGATGCTCTTCACGGAATTGACGATTTCCGGCACCGCCACCAGCCCCACAAGGGCAATCACCAGCACCAGGCACAGATAGGTGAGCACCAGACTCAGCGCGTTCAGCGCGCCGTTTCCCGGCTTCTTTTTCGCCTTGGCAAACAGCCGCTCCAGACCGCACCGTATGCCGTTCATGGGCACACTGAGCACAAAAGCCAGCACAAGCCCGGCCAGCACAGGCAGCAGCAGCCCGCCCAGCCAGACCAAAAATTCCTTGATGATGTTGAGATTGGTGACGGCGGCGAACATGGCCACGCCGCAGGCGATCAGCAACAGGTTTTGTCGGGTTTTTTTGTCCATTTTTTCTCCTGCCGGGAACCTGCCCGGGTTTTGAAACAGATAGGATAGGCGATGGCGCACAGGGGCAGCGCCGCTAAAATATCCAGCACCGAGTGCTGTTTGACAAACACCGTGGACACGCAGATCAGCGCCGCCGTCAGCGTGAAGGCCCGCTTCCAGCCCTTGGCGCGAAAGGCCGGGGTGTTCCAGGCGGCAAACATCACCGCCAGAGAGCCGATCACATGGAGGGAGGGGCAGACGTTGGTGTCCGTATCAAAGCGGTAAAACCAGGCCATGAAGCGGGTCAGTATATTGTCCCGCTCAAAGCTTTTGGGGCGCAGATGCTGGCAGTTGGGGAAGATGAGATAGGTCAGCAGCGCCGCCGTGTATGTAAGGATGATGAATTTCATCATCCGGGAGAAGCACTCCGTGTCGTAGAAAAAGGTGTAGACCAGCATGCCGGTGAGAAATACGAACCAGAACAGATAGGGGAGCAGAAACAGTTCATTGAAAGGGATCAGGTCGTCCAGAGCGCAGTGCATACTGTAATAACTGCCGGGCTGATAAAAGCGCTCCACAAACAGAAACAGCAGCCCGTAGACCGGCCAGTACAGCAGCAGCTTCACATGCTTAAACTCCGGCGAATTCAGGTTAGAGAGACGGAGCTTCCGGTAATCTACGATAGGTTTTTTCATTTTATTCTATTCCTTCTTTTTCACCGTCCATACCGCTGAGGGCGGCATAAATCCGCTCCGAAGCATTTTTGCGGGGGATCTGCCGTCCGGCGGCGCCCATGGCCTCCAGCCGCGCAGGGTCGGACAGCAGGCGGACACACAGATCGGCCAGCTCCTCCGGCTCTGCGGCGGTTTGGGCCAGACCGGTTTGGACAAAGTAGCGGAGATTGTACTCCTCACAGCCGGAGACCGCGTTGACCAGCACCATGGGCAGACCCTTGGCCGCTGCTTCGCTGGTGCTGAGGCCGCCGGGCTTGGTCAGATACAGATCGGCACTGTCCATCAGAAGGGATATATCATTAGTATATTCTATCACGTGAATATCCCTTCGTCCATGAAAATTTTTGTTCATCCAGCGAAACAGTTTTTTGTTGGTGCCGCAGACGATGGTCAGCGTCTGCCCCTCCCGGAGCCGATGGGCCAGGAGGGTGGCCAGCTCCTTCATGGGGCCGCAGCCCATGCTGCCGCACATCATCAGCAGATGGCTGCCTTCCGAGTCGTAGCCCAGCTGCTGTCGGGCCTGTTTTTTGTCCGTGCGCTCATAAAAGCAGGCGCGCACCGGCATCCCGCTGTCCAGCACCCGCTCCGGGCTGACCAGCAGGTCGTTGTCCACCACGCGCTTGTCAGGCACGAAAAACAGGTCCGTGTTGATGCTCTCCGTGCCGGGGCTGCAGGTGTAATCCGTGGCAATAAAGCAGCTTTTGATTTTCAGAGAGGGGTACTTCTCCCGCAGCTCCGTGACCATAATGGCGGAGAACACATGAGGGCAGATCACGGTGTCGATGTGGTTTTGGATAATGTACCTGCACAGGGCCTCCGTCCCCTCGCCGATGAAGCGGTAGGGCAGGGTGCCGTCGTTCAGCCCGCCGGGGTGGTTTTCGGAGAAACGGTAGCCCAGCCGGAAAAGCCAGGGCATATACCGGTACATGCGCACATGCCACCGGGAGACGAAGCGGGAGGCGCCTTTGGAGATAAAGCCCAGCGCGTCCTCAATGCGGCAGCTGTCGCCGTGCCGCTCAAAGCACTCCTTTATGGCCCGGGCGCAGGAATTGTGGCCTTCGCCGGTGTTGCAGCTCAAAATCAGCGCGTTCATTTTTCTTTCTCCTTTCCGGCACAGCGGCGCAGCAGCCGCACAAATCTGGGCCGGTTGTATCGTTGAATGATGATAAAGGGAAGGTTGCCCAAAAGGCAGTAGATCAGCCAGACCGCAAGGCCCCCAAGGCCCGGCCAGAGCCACAGCACCGCAAGACCGGTGAGACAGAGCACAAAATGGGTCAGCTCGGCGATGCAGGTCTCGTTGATCATCTTCCGCAGCGTGTTTTCGTCAGGGCGGCCCTCCAGCTTTTTGGGGGGCATCAGCTTTTTGCAGATCCTGCTCATGTCCGGCACCCGGCTCTGCCAGGCGGAGACACGCAGCCTTTTGTAGAGCTGCCCATCCTGTTCAAAGCCGAAGCTGCTGAAAGGAAAAGCGTCATAGCGAAAACGGTGCCCCGCCAGCATCCGGCCGATAAAAAAGCCCAGCACTCCGGTAGCCGCCAGATAACAGGCGCACAGTAAAAATCTCATTTAAACCCCAGCTTTCTGTATTTTACGAGGGTAATTTACCATCCGTTGTGCAACGGTAGTTCAACTGTAAATCAACTATTGTTGAACTTTTCTTAATGCTTTTATTATATGTATATTCAGCCCGATTTTTCATGACCGAGGCCGCAAAACAGACGGCCAAAGCCTCCCCCTGGAGGGGGAGGTAGCATTTGCGAAGCAAATGACGGTAGGGGGGGCAAGTCGGAAGCCGGAACTGCGGAGGGGCGGTTTTTCCCCGCCCGCCTGCCGCAAAAATACGCTGTCATCCTGAGCAGAGCGAAGGATCCCGTAAACCAATCTGTCATCCTGAGCGAATTGCGGGCCGCCGCTGCCGGGGGCAGAGAGAGGCGGCCCGCAAACGGCAATAGCGGCAAGGTGTATGCGAAGGATCCCGTCCGGCTACGCTGGATGTTCTAACCACGGGATTCTTCACCGCTGTCGCGGTTCAGAATGACCGGGGAAGCGACCGCTTTTTAACACCGCCAAAATAAAAACCCGCTTCCGGCTGGGCCGGAAGCGGGATGGAACAGTTGATTTGCTTTTTTGGGTTTGGTTTAGTACATGCCGCCCATGTCGGGAGCGGGAGCTGCGGGGAGGTTCTTCTCGGGAATGTCGGCGACCAGGCTCTCGGTGGTCAGGACCATGGAGGCCACGGAAGCGGCGTTCTCCAGCGCGCTGCGGCAGACCTTGGTGGGGTCGATGATGCCCATCTCGATCATATCGCCGTACTGGTCGTTGGCGGCGTCAAAGCCGTAGTTGGCGCTGTCGCTGTTGTAGACGTTGTTCAGGATAACGGCGCCTTCCAGACCGGCATTGGCTGCAATCTGCATGATGGGGGCTCTCAGGGCCTTGGCAACGATGGCTGCACCGGTCTTCTCATCGCCCTCCAGGGTGCTGACAAGCTTGTCTGCGGCCTTGGCAGCGATGACGTAGGCAGTGCCGCCGCCGGGTACGATGCCCTCTTCCACGGCTGCGCGGGTGGCGTTCAGGGCGTCCTCGATGCGGAGCTTCTTCTCCTTCATCTCGGTCTCGGTGGCTGCGCCGACCTTGATGACGGCAACGCCGCCGCCCAGCTTGGCCAGGCGCTCCTGCAGCTTCTCGCGGTCATAGTCGGAGGTGGTGGACTCGATCTGGCGCTGGATCTGGTTGACGCGGGCGCGGATCTCTTCTGCGGAGCCTGCGCCGTCGACGATAACGGTGTTCTCCTTGGTGACCTTGACCTGGTGAGCCTGGCCCAGCATGTTCAGCTGTGCATCCTTCAGCTCCATGCCCAGCTCGCTGGAGATCACGGTGCCGCCGGTGAGGATGGCGATATCCTG
>CAMGRL010000069.1 GCA_946061515.1 uncultured Clostridia bacterium | reverse complement strand
GTGGAAGAAATGACGTTCATGACCTTCTCCTGCACACTCTGGGCCACCTTGACGATGTTGCAGCCGTAGCTCACGGTAATAATGGCGTCCACCACGATCTGGTTGTCCACAAACTGGATCTTTACCCCTCTGGACACGGTCTTCAGGCCGATCAGCTCGGCCAGCTCCGCCCCGGCGGTATTGGCAAGTCCCGCAACGCCCTCCACCTCGGATATGGCCGTGCGGACCATGCTGGAAATCACTTCTTCGGAAATATTGATGCTGCCGTTTTCCTCCTGGCAGGTAATATAATTGTCGTTCATGGTAATCCTCCTATATGATTTCACAGTATTCTACCACGTTGCCGGGAAAAAATAAAGTATAATTATTGAATTTCCCATGAATAGACGAACATATCCCGCCTCCCGGACAAAATCCGGTCGGCGGGATAACAGGACAGCTCAGGCTTTTACCTGGATGATACTCAGCTGGGAAGCCTCATATTCCGTTTCGCTGCAAATGATCTCGGTGATTCTTGCCACCGCGTCCTCGCTCAGGCCCTCTTCCGGCGCGGGCACAGCCACGGTGATCCTGCCGTCTCCTATGTACACAACGCAGTCAGAGAACTCTTTGGCGATGAGCAGGTTTTCGATCTGGGCCTCCTTCATGGAGGTGGTAGCCATGGCGGAAATGGCGCTCATGGCGCTGTCAATGGTCTCCTGCGAGGCCGTCTCTGCCGTGGCCGCCGTCTGGAGAAGCTGCAGAGCCTCATCCCGGGATACCTGCCGTGTCAGTCTTGCCTCGGCAAAATAGCTTGCCGCCACACTCTCTTCGCCTGACAGGGCATTGGCCTGGGCCATCGCTTCATCCTCAGCGGATACCATCTCCGCGTCCGGATCGCCCCACCGGTTGTTGTAGGACCAGTTGAGCAGCACTGCCGCGCATACGAACAGCAAAACCGCGATCATCGTAATGTTTCTTTTCTTGTTTTTCATATTTGCTACTCCTCCCTAACTTTAATCCGCCAGCTTAAGTATGGTTATCCTGTCTGAGCCAAAACCAGTATATGCGCTTATGGCCCGGATAATATCCAATCTTACGGCGGCATTTTCCGCACCCCGGCATACCACGACCACACCGTTGTCGGATATGATCACCTGCGCTTCTCCCACGCCCTCCACGGAGGAGAGCATCTGCTGTATCCGCTCGTCGCCTTCGGCCTCTTCGCTCTTTGCGCTGCCTGAGGGGAGCAGCATGAGAATGATCCCCAGGACAAGGATCAAAAGCGGATATTTGAACTTATCCAGGATATCCTTTGCCTTTGTCTTATTCATTGCCGCTCCATTCCAGTTTTTCCGCCGGGATCCCCAAATCCGCAAAGATCACATCGGACAGGCGTTTTCTTTCGCTCTCCGTACATCCGGAGCGTATCTCCGCCGATTCCGGCACCCAGACGCCCTCGCTGTTCCAGAAAGCCCTCACGTTGACCTCATCCACACCAATGCCCAACGCTTCCGCTTTGTCCATAATATATGCCTCACATTCCTGCTCTATGACTGTCCGGCTCATGCTGTCTCTGACCTCACTGCCCTTTTCCTCCAGCCGCTCCCCCATCTCCCGGTATTTTGCCAACTCCAGGGAATATTGGGACAGATCCAGCGTTCCCAGAGGCAGAAGCACGGTCATCACCAGCACCACGGTACAGGCGATGGAGGCTGCTTTTTTTACGCCCCCTTCCGGCATTAAGCCAAGGGCTATCCCACAGAACAGGGACAGGCCGCAGAGCTGTCTCAGCGCCTCAGTCATGCCGCCACCACCTTTATCGCCGCCATAAAGGAGATAAACAGCATGATCCCACAGCAGCCCACCAGGCCCAAAAGCATGGACATGGCCGTTCCGATGTCATTGAGCAGGGCGGAGAGCTTGCCTCCCGGGATCATGTCCGCCACGGCGGCAGAGATTTTAAAGAGAAACACCTTCACCGACAGCAGGGCAAAAGGCCCTGCGCACAGCGCGCATACCGCCACAAGGCAGAAAACCCCGGCGGAATTTTTGATGATTGAGGCCGCCGAAAGAACCACCGAAGCCGCATCGGATATGATCCCTCCCACCACCGGCAGGGACGAGGAGATGACCGTTTTGGCGGCCTTTACTGCCGTGGCGTCGGTACTGCCGGTAATCAGTCCTGTCAGACCAATATAGGCGCTGAAGACGATGGTCAGCCCGGTCATCACCGTCGTTGCCGTCCATTTCACGATGCGCCCCGCCGTATTGAGCAGAGAATTGGGGCTGATGCTTCTGGTTATGGATATGGCGATAAAGCAGTAGATCAGGGGGATGACCAGTTTTTGTGCTGCACTCATCAGCACATCCAGCGCAAGGCATACCGCGGCGTATTTGGCCGGCGAGGACACTACGGCCCCGCAGGCCGCCGAGGCGGAAAAGACCGCCGGCATGGCCGCCTTGGAGTAGTCTGACAGCCGGTTCAGCGCCGAGATGGCCGAGGACACGATCCCGTCCATGCTGCCGGCCAGCATAGCCGACACAGCCACGCAGGCGGCCATGCTGATATATTCGCCCATCCCCTTTTCCGCGCACACAGACATCCCCACAGCGCAGAACACCGATATGGCGGCAATGGCAAAAACCGATTTCCATTCGGCTTTTATCGCCGCGCTGATTTTCTCCAGTAGGCTTTTCCACAGTCTGGACAGCGCGCCGACTGTATCGTAATTTCCGCTGAGTTCCAGCTCTCCGCTGATTTCTTTTTCTTCACCACTAAGCCCCTCTTCCACAGAATAAACGCCCAGGTCCTCCGCCGCGCTGTCGTACAGCTCCTCTGCATAGCAGGTCGTGGAGAAAAGGGGAATTATCAGCAAGATGGCGATCAGCTTTTTCAAATCATCCCCCCTATCGCCGTCAGCATACTCATCAGCAGCGGCATGATGATACACAGCGCGCACACCGTCCCCGCAAGCTCCACGGCGGAGGCCGCTGCGGACTGTGACGAGTCCTTGCACAGATCGGAGGTCATTTTGGTAATGATGGCCACGGCCACGCATTTGATCACCGGCTTAATCATTGTCTCGCTGACGCCGAAGATGCGCTGCACCGTCTGGGCAAGCTCCGTAAAGCTTTTGGTAAAGCCCAGCGCGGCCCCCATGATGAGAACCACCGTGCAAATACTCAGCAGCAGCGTCATCTCCGGGTTTGTCCGCCGGAGAACGATGCCGATCAGCGCCGCCGTCAGCGCCAGCGCCGCCGCTTTCAAAATCAGCTCCATCACAGTCCGAACAGTGTCTTTATCATGGTGAAAAGTTCGCTTATCTTCTGTACCACGATCATCAGCACCACCACAAGGGCGGTTATGGTGGTCATCAGGGCCTGTTCCTCCCGGCCGGAGCGCTGAAGGAGGATATTCAGTACGGCCACAAGTATGCCCACCGCGGCAATTTTGAAGATCAGATCAACATCCATGGTTTTCTCCTAAAGCAAGAGTATAATGATAAATCCGCCGGCGGCAGCACTGAGGCCGAAGAAAAGCCTTCTGTTCTGGGGGTAAGCCTCCCTCAGCTTTTCTTCCCCGGCTCTCAGCTCCCTCAGGCAGGAGCCGATCACATTCATCTGTTCAGACAGCTCGTATTTTCCCAGTACCGTGCCCACTTTTTTTACGATATCCAGCTCTCTTTGGCCCAAACAGCGGAGCACTTCATCCGCGGCCAGGCTCCACAGCGAGGAAAAATCCTTCTCCTCCAAAAGGGGCAGCGCCCTTCCGACTGTGCGAAAAAAGTTTCCGGCCTCCCCGGCGCATTGGTCCTCCAAAAGGCCCAACAGCTCCGGCATGGGGGTCAGTCTGCTTCCCAGCTCCGCCCGGATCAGTTCAAGGCCCCGGCAGAGCTCCGCAAGGCAGTCGATCTCCGCCTTTCTGCGCCCCGTCAGGTTCAGCGCCAGCAGAAAAATGGCGCTGATGATCGCTCCTATGCCCAAAACCTTCATGGCAGTCTCTCCGTCCGGTAACGCCTTTCCCCTTTTTCCAGGCTGATCACGACGGCATGGCGAAATATACCCTGCTCCAGAAGTCCCCGGTATACCGGACGGCTTTTCAGCTCATCCGTCCCTGCGGCATGGGCGCTGGCCAGCAGGCCCACACCGCAGCCGTATATATCCATAAGCACCTGAGCATCCTCCCCTTTCGTGATCTCGTCCATGGCGATGATCTCCGGATTCATGCCCCGCAGCAAAATCATCGCCGCCGCGTCCTTTGGGGCCCCGGTGATCACGTCGCTGCGCCTGCCCAGATCAAACTGGGCAGCACCACCGTCAAAAGCGGCAAGTTCATTCCGCTCGTCGATCACGCCAAGCCTTGTCCCGCCGTCAGACAGACGGCGTATGATCTCTCGCAGGGCCGTGGTCTTTCCTGTTCCCGGCGGGGAGATGATCAGCGTGTTTTCATAGCCCGCGGCAAAAAGCTCCCTTATCACCGTGTCACATATGCCCCGGTGCTCCTGGGGTATGCGTATGGCCAGGGAGGACAGATTCCGAAAGCCTTTGATCTCTCCCCCGTTCATTACCGCCGCGCCGCAGATCCCTATACGCAGTCCCCTGCTGCTCACATAGCCCTTTGAGATCTCGCCCATGGCCGTATGTACAGAGGCCCCTGTGGCTTTTTCCATGGTTCGGATCAGGTCCGTCTCTGTCAGCAGGTCACCGCCCAGGCTGTGTTCTGTCCCCCAGCAGAGAAAGCCCGGCCTGCGTCCCGCCCTCAGCCTGATCTCCTCGGCATGTCCCAGGGCGGTCCGCCGGTATTCCTCCACATATCTGGCCGGTAAAAGCTGCATGGCGTGCTCATGGTTGTTCATCGTCTCACTTCCTATGGACAATCTATGCGCCGGGGCATGAAATATTCTTGAAACTTGGGGTTGGTTGTGATATGATGGCAAACATGAATAAAATCGGTTTTTGGAGGAATCACCATGGAAATGAAAATCATCTTCGCCGGAGCCATTTTTCTCGGCGGCTGGCTTTGGTTCTATCTGTTTTTAAGGCAGCTTCTTTTTAATCTCTGCACGGCCTTCCCCCTGATCAAGGCCATGAATACGGCCCAGCCTGACCTGATCGCCATCGGCGCCAAGCGGTACACCATTGTCTCCGTCTGCTCCTGTCTGGTGGTATGCGCTATCGTCGTGGCCATCGTCGTTATCTTCTGCCCCCTCTACCTGCTGATCAGCTTTTTTGTGGGCGCTCTTGTGGGGCTGCTGATGTATATGACCAAGCTGAGTCCCAAAAACCGGCCCATGTTTGACACCTTCTGCAGCGCCTATTACCGTTTTGTCCCCGACGACGAGCTGCGCACCCATATGTATAACAAAAACCCCCACAAGATGAAGGTCAGACTTCACACCATGGGAGTAAGCACCGATTGGGTACCCAATTTCAAGGACAAGGATTAATAATTAATATAGTAGAAAAGATAAAAAAACAGTTGCTCACGCCTTTTGTGAGCAGCTGTTTTTTTTGCTGTGAGTCAAAGCTCCGCCGTATCCCGCAGTTCGATGATCGTTCCCTCCGGAGCAATCACTTTACAGAGCTTGCTCCCCAGCACCTCATAGACGGCGTTTCCGTCCTTGCGCCGGAAGTGGTCATATCCCGCGCTGATGATACACTGCGCCTCTTTCTCCACATTCTCCACCAGAAAGCAGATGTGGGCGATCCCCTCCGCTTCCTTGTCCATCGGGGAAAAAAGGGCTTTTCCTTTGGGCGTCTGCAGCTCGATCATCAATCCGTCCGGCCCGCGCAGCCAGCTATTATAGGCCCGCATGTGGAAATTTTCCGTCTCGGAAACAAGCGAAAAGCCAAGGATCTGCATATAGAAACGTTTTGAGGCCTCATAATCATTGGTCTGAATACAGATATGATGGGTTATCATCAAAATATCACCCTCCGCACATTATTTTAAGACAAATATAGCACATGATCCTGCTTTCTGCAATGAAAGGCAAAAAACGGCAGAGCTAATATTGCTAATATTAGCCCTGCCGTATGAAAAAGTCATTCTGAATGAGGAGGAACAGCGAGTAAATCCGCAATGCGGTCAAACATGGCAGTTTTCAGCCTGACTTATTCATCGATCTGAAGCGCGTCATAACCGGATTCGCCGGTGCGGATACGGACAACGTCTTCCACGTCGTAGACGAAGATCTTGCCGTCACCCAGGTTGCCGGTGTGGAGCGCCGCGTTGGCCGCAGCCACCACAAGCTGAGGATCCACCTTGGAGACAACGATGTCAACCTGAATTTTGGGGGTCAGGTGCATGCTCATCTCAACGCCGCGGTACTGTCCGGACTTGCCCTTCTGGGT
>CAMGRL010000068.1 GCA_946061515.1 uncultured Clostridia bacterium | reverse complement strand
CGGAAATCTTCGGCGCCCTGGAGCTGGAAAAGAAGTACGACAAAGAGGAGATCGTTGAGTGGTATCTCAACGCGGTCTACTTCGGCGAGGGCTGCTGGGGCGTTCAGACCGCAGCGGAAACCTATTTCGGCAAGGATGTGTCCGAGCTTACGCTGGCCGAAGCCGCCTGCATCGTAGGCATCACCAACAAGCCTACCCTGTACGACCCCTTCTATAATGAAGAGAAGAACAAGGAGCGCCAGGAGACCATCCTGCGCGAGATGTACGATCAGGGCTATATCGATTATCAGATGTATATCGACGCGGTAAACGAGGATATCTCCGCCGCGCTTGTCCACAGCCCCGGGGAGGAATACTCCCAGGAGATCTACACCTACTATGAGGAAATGGTCGTTGACGATGTGATCACCGACCTGATGGAGCTGAAGGGCATCAGCTATGAGGCCGCCTCCACCCTGCTGTACAACGGCGGCTACAGCATCTACAGCTGCCTTGACCCCAACATTCAGGCCATCGTGGATAACGTGTACCAGAATGTGGAGAACATCCCCTCCACCTGGCGGTCCAGCCAGCAGCTGCAAAGCTCCATCGTCATTATGGATCCCTACACCGGCCAGGTGAAAGCCATCTCCGGCGGCGTAGGAGAAAAGACCCAGAACTTCCCCCTGAACCGGGCCACCAAGACCCAGCGTCCGCCCGGATCCTCCTTTAAGCCCATCGCCTCCTACGGCCCTGCCACGGAGTACGGGCTCATCACGCCCAACACCTTAGTGAACGACGCGGCCAACATCCACCTGTCCGGCACCAGCTGGTATCCCAGCAACGACGGCGGCGGGAATTTCGGCGTGCTGACCATTCTGGAGGCCCTGCAATACTCCCTGAATACCGTTGCAGCCCAGATCATCGACAAGCTGGGGCCTCAGACCTCCTATGACTTCCTGCAGAACCGGCTGGGCGTCACCAGCCTTGTGCCTGACGACTGTGCCTACGCTCCCATGGCTCTGGGTCAGCTGACCAACGGCATCACCGTCCGCGAAATGGCGCAGGCTTACTGCTCCTTCGTCAACGACGGCATCTTCACCTACGCCCGCAGCTACACCAAGGTCCTGGATTCCGACGGCAGCGTGCTTATCGACAACCAGCCGGAGACCATTGTGGCCTTCAGCCCCAACACCGCCTATGTGATGACCTATATGCTCCAGAACGCCACCGCCCGGGGCACCGGCACGGAGGCCTACCTGGGCACCATGCCCGTGGCGGGCAAAACCGGCACCTCCACCGACTATAAGGACCGCTGGTATGTGGGCTGCACGCCCTATTATGTGGCGGCGGTGTGGACCGGCTATGACACCCCTGAGCGCATCTACTGCTCCGGCAACCCTGCGGCCCAGATCTTCAAAAAGATCATGCGGCCCATCCACGAAGGTTTGGAGTATAAGTCCTTCCCCTGGCCCTACATCGGAGGCGACACCGGCATCTTCGGTGTGGTGGAAGAGGAAGAAGAAGAGGATGAAACCATCATCGAGGGCGAGGACGGCGACATCATCTACGGAGACGACAACGATTCCGGCGGCAGCGGCGGTAGCGGTAACAGCGGCAGCGGCGATAACGGCGGAACTGTAGTACCTGAACCGCCTGAATCCAACGACGACAGCATTATCATCATTGGCTAAACGGCGCCAATATGGCGGCCAAGTGGTGGACCCAGCCGGAAAAACCGGTAAATTTTGCCCGGCTGTGGTTTACCGCAAACTTTTTCTTGACAATTTTAATTCATTGTGTTACATTTTAGTTACAAAACTGGAGGTGCTATCATTGGCAAAAACATTGGAGTATAAGGGTCATCCTCTCCAACGGAAGGACAACATCATCTATTACGGCAGCTTTGCCGACAAATACATCATTATGATGCAGGTCTTGGACACGAAGAAAGTCGGCGATCTTGACGTGGCCACAAAGGTATCCGTTCAGCTCCAGCTCACCGACCCGTCCATCAAATCCAGAGACAGGATCGTGAAGAAGAGCGAGAAGGACAGTCTTTATTCGGCGATAGATGTTGCTGTTGTGTGGCTTGAACGCGCACTTTCCTCCAGATAAACTAGATAAAGGATCTGTTTCAAATGCGCAAGTTTGTTCTTAGGACGCTGGTCATTGCCGCTGTTCTGTGCATGATGTTCACAGTTACCGCCTATGCGGAGAACGCGGTCATCACCGGCAGCGACGTTAACTTCCGTTCCGGCCCGGGCACCGGTTACAACGTGATCGACTGTCTGGCCAAGGGCACGACTGTCACCGTCAACGACCGTTCCAACGCCAACTGGTACGGGGTGAACTACAACGGGCAGGATGGTTTCATCTCTTCCAGCTACCTCAGCGTCACCGAGGAGACCGATTCCGATATCATCATTATCGGCGACGGCGACACCGGATACATCAACGCCATGTATGTCCGGCTCCGCTCCGGTCCCTCCACCTCTTCGTCCATTCTGGGCGAGTATAACACCGGCACTTCTCTGACCATTCACGGCACCAGCGGCGAGTGGACCTCTGTGACCATCAGCGGCAAGGACGGCTATGTCTACAGCACTTATGTGTCCAAGGGCACTGTGGCCCCGGCCCCCACGCCGACGCCTGACCCGGCAGAGACGCCCACACCTACGCCGGAACCCGCGCCCACACCCACACCCACGCCGGAACCCACGCCTGCCCCCGCCCCTGTGACGGAGGAAAAGGGCTACATAAACGGTGACTATGTGCGCTTCCGCACCGGTCCCTCCACCAGCGATTCCATTATCGACACCTACAACAAGGGCAAGGAGCTGACCATCACCGGCACTTCCGGCGACTGGACGGCAGTGACCATTGACGGCAAGTCCGGCTATGTGTACAGCCAGTACGTCACCACCACAAACCCCAACGCGGGCAGCAGCACCGGCAGCGAAAACAGCGGCGCCAGCACGAGCACCGAAAAAGACGGTTACATCAAAGGCAACAATGTCCGCTTCCGTTCCGGCGCGTCCATGTCCGCCTCCATTCTGGGCGAGTATAACTACGGCACCGCCCTGAAGATCACCGGTGTTTCCGGCGACTGGACCGCCGTCACCATCAACGGCCAGGCAGGCTATGTCTACAGCCAGTATGTGGCTGAGGGCACCATAGCCGTGACCGGCGGCGGAGATACTTCCGACCTGGGCAACCAGATCGCCCAGTACGCCTTGCAGTATGTGGGTTACCCCTATGTCTGGGGCGGCACCACTCCCGCCGGCTTTGACTGCTCCGGTTTCGTGCAGTATGTGTACAAGCAGTTTGGCTACACGCTGAACCGCATCGCCTGTGACCAGGCGCTCAACGGCGTGGCCGTGGACATCAACGCCCTCCAGCCCGGCGACGTGCTCTGCTTCTACTCCGGCAGCAACTACATCGGACATGTGGGCATCTACATCGGCGACAACAAGTTTGTCCATGCCTCCACGTCCACCACCGGCGTGATCATCTCCGAGCTGTCCGGCTACTACTACAACCGCGGCTTTATCGCCCGGCGCATCGTATAGTCCAAAAAAATGTTTTTCCCGCAGGGATTTTCCCTGCGGGAAATTTTGCTTTTTGGGTGGTTTTACGGTATAATACGATATTATTACCCCCAAAGGAGGACAGGCCTTTGCATTTCACTGCCATACAGATTCTCACGGATTTTCTTTATTCCGCCATGTGGTTTGTGGTGCTGGGATGCACCCATCCCCGCCGCTTCAGCAGGAGGACAACGCTCATTACCCTTGCAATCTGGTTTGTTTTTTACCTCATCGTAACCCGGAGCATAACCTTTATGTCGGAGCTGCGCGTGTTTCTGGGCTTTTTCTCCTTTTTTGCGATCAGTCTGATCCTTTACGCCGACCCCTGGCCCCGGGTGCTTTTCACCACCGCAATGATCTGCCTGCTGGTATTCACCAATGAAATCATCGGCGTAGCGCTGTATTTCCCGCCCGAAGCCCTGGCCGGCACGCCGGAGCTGCTGAGCACAAAAGGACAGATTTTGTTTTACGGGCCCTATCTGGCGGTGGGCGCGCTGCTGTTTTTTCTCCTCTATTTGTTTCTCAACCGGTATAAGTTCAGTCTGGGGAAAAATGACTGGCTTTTGTTCGCGGTGTTCCCCATAAGTCAGGCCTTTCTGATGTTCGGCTGGCTGGACGCGATCCGGACCACGGCGGACGAGAGCCGGGTCGTTTTCTTCATCATCGCCATCGCGGCCGCCGTCATCGCCGATGTGGGCATTTTCCTCTCCGTCCGCCACATCGCCCAGCGCGCCCAGCTGAAAGCGGAAAACGAACAGCTGGCCCTCCAGGTGGAGGCCCAGGAGAAGCACTACGCTGACCTGACCGCCCAGTACGAGAGCATCCGCCGCATGCGCCACGACATAGCAAACCACCTGAACACCATGCAGAGTCTGCTGGAGAGCAGCCGCAGCGGCGAGGCCGCCGCCTACCTCTCCGAGCTGAAAGCCAGCGCCTACGACACCACGCTGGGGATCTGCGAAAATCCCATTATTGACGCCTTTCTTCACAACAAGATCGAGTGGGCCAAAACAAACGGTGTGGAGATCCGTGCCCGGGTCTCTCTCCGCGCCGGGCTAAGCGTGAGCAATGTGGACCTGGTCCGGGCCTTCGGCAACCTGCTGGACAACGCCCTGGAGGCCTGTGCCGGCATCGCGGGGGCCTGCGTTGATCTCCGCTGCGCCCAGCTCAATGGCTGTCTGGTCATCCGCTGCGCAAACCCGGTCTCCGGTACGCCTGCCGGGAAAAGCCGCCGTATCCCGGAACTGGACCGGGGCGTGGGCAGCCGGGTGCTGAAGGATCTGGCGGAAAAATACGACGGCAGCTTAAAACAGGAACGGCAGGAGGGCACATTCCGGGCCGAGCTGATTTTGAATCTTCACCAAAACGAAGGAGAAAACCCATGAACACCCAAACCATATGGGAGCTGATCGGCTATCTGGCCTCATTGCTGGTGCTGATCTCCCTTTTGATGACCTCGGTGGTCAAGCTGCGCATTATCAATCTGATCGGATCGTTTATTTTCGCCGTCTACGCGCTGGCCATCCGCTCCTACCCTACGGCCATCATGAATTTCTGTCTGGTGGGCGTGAACATCTGGCAGCTTGTCCGCATCAGAAGGACCAACAAGCACTTTTTCCTGCTGCAAACCAGGCTGGACGCCCCCTTTCTCCGGCATTTTCTGGACTTTTACCGGCAGGATATCGCCGCCTATTTCCCCGGTTTCCGGCTGGAGAGTGCCGGAGCGGACACTGCCTTTTTCGTCTATTGTGACACCGAGGCCGCCGGTCTGCTGACGGGCCGGGAGCGGGAAAAGGGAACGCTGGAGCTGTCCCTGGATTACAGCACCCCGGCCTTCCGGGACTGCTCCGTGGGCCGCTTTCTCTATGAACAGCTGGTAGCGCAGGGCTACCGGAAGCTGATTTTCCGCCAGTGCTCCGAAAAGCACCGGGCCTATCTGAAAAAGATGGGCTTTACCCGGACGGAAGAGGGCTATGTCAAGTGTCTGGTGCAGACATAAGGACAAGGGATATTTAGTTCTGCAGAGCGGGCCGCCACACAGGGCGGCCCCTACATCGTCAGAAAAAACTCGCGCCGTTTCATTTCCCGCTTTCGCGGAAAATTCCACTCCGCTCCTTCTTTCTTCCTCTCCGATTTGAACCCATTTCATTGGGCTTCAAATCGGTATTTTTTACGGGAAGCGGTAGGGGCGGCCCTATGTGGCCGCCCGGGAAGCCACCTCATCCGGCCCTCCGGGCCACCTTCCCCTCAGAGGGGAAGGCTTTTGCCGCACACTCTTCAAGCCTCCCCTAACAGGGGAGGTGCCCCCGCTGGGGCGGAGGGGTTTGCCTCTACATCTTACTTTGACTACCCCTCAGTCGCTTTCAGGGACAGCTCCCCTGACAAGGGGAGCCTTTTTGCGGGCGACCTCAAGGGTCTCCCCTACAACATCACCGGCAGTCTGATGCAAGGCCGTAGGGGCGGCCCTGCGTGGCCGCCCGGGAAGACACCTCATCCGGCCCTCCGGGCCACCGCTCCTTACACAGAGGAGGCAGTGAAAAACGAGCCTTTCACAGGCTCGTTTTTATTTTACAATAACATCCTCTTTCTGCACCTTCTCCCAGGCAAAGAGAGGGATCAGCTCCGCTGGGCTTACCGGCTCCTCCCGGTCGATCAGGCCGGCCAGAAAGGCCAGACGCCCGACTACGCTTTGGGGTGATGTGCCGGAGGCACGGATGGCCCCCAGATCCATGTCCCCGTCCCGTTTGGACAGGCGCTTGCCGTCCCCGGAAAGGAGCAGGGGCACATGGACATAATCCGGATGGGAAAAGCCCAGCTCCTCCTGGAGCCAGAGCTGCCAGGGCGTGGAGGA
>CAMGRL010000067.1 GCA_946061515.1 uncultured Clostridia bacterium | reverse complement strand
CTACCATCTCTTTCTTGACGGTAGGAGGATTCGTCTGCTTAACTTACTGACATTGACATTACAGGAGGGTATTTTTATGAAGAAGAATTTGACTGAGCTGGTATTTATCCTTGACCGCAGCGGTTCCATGTCGGGCCTGGAGGCGGACACCATCGGCGGCTTCAACGCCATGATCGAAAAGCAGAAGAAGGAAGCCGGAGAGGCGTTTGTCTCCACGGTGCTCTTCGACAACGACGCCCAGGTTATCCATGACCGCGTTCCTCTGGACCGCATTCCGGCCCTGACGGAGAAAGAGTATTTCGTCCGGGGCTGCACCGCTCTGCTGGACGCGGTGGGCGGGGCCATCCACCACATCGGCAATGTCCACAAGTACGCCCGGGAGGAGGACCGGCCGGAGAAGACCCTGTTTGTCATCACCACCGACGGCATGGAGAACGCCAGCCGCCGCTACACCTATGACAAGGTCAGGTCCATGATCCAGCACGAGAAGGAAAAATACGGCTGGGAGTTTCTGTTCCTGGGCGCCAATATCGACGCCGCCCGGGAGGCTGCCCGCTTCGGCATCGGCGCTGACCGGGCCGCCAATTACCACGCGGACCATATGGGCACCGGCGTGATCTACGAGGCCGTTGGCGAGGCGGTCTGCCAGATCCGCAGCTGCGCGGCGCCCCTGTCGGCAGACTGGAAAGAGAAGATCGACGCGGATTACAACGAAAGGAAGAGCGAGAGATAAAACTGACCGGCAAAAACACCGCGGAAACCATGTTGAAAAGGTTTCCGCGGTGTTTTTTGTGCGGTCAGATCGCCGCAGGCGCGGCGGATCTGGCTTTCTCCGGCTCCATGGCCTTCTTGGCGGCGGAGAGCATCAGCTTGATGCGGTTGAGCTGATTGACCTCGCTGGCGCCGGGGTCGTAGTCCACGGCCACGATGTTGGCCTGGGGATAGGCGCTTTTCAGGGTTTTGATCACGCCCTTGCCCACCACATGGTTGGGTAGGCAGGCAAAAGGCTGGATGCACACGATGTTGGGGGTGCCGTGGGTGAGCAGCTCTGCCATCTCGCCGGTGAGGAACCAGCCCTCGCCGTACTGGTTGCCGATGGACAGGAAGGGTTTGGCCAGCTCCGCCACCTTGCGGATGTGGATGGGTGCTTCAAAGCGGCGGCTGGCCTTCAACGCGTCCAGAGCGGGCTTTCTCAGCCGCTGGATGGCGCCCACGGCGATCTTTGATACCTGGGCCGAGACCCAGGTCCCACCCAGAAATTCGTGCTTGTAGCCGGAATTGTACAGGCAGTAGCACATGAAATCCATCAGCTCCGGCACCACGGCCTCCGCGCCCTCCCGCTCCAGCAGGTCCACCAGATGGTTGTTGGCCAGGGGCATGTATTTGACCAGAATCTCGCCCACAACACCTACTCTGGGCTTGCGCATATCCTCGTGGATGGGCAGCGCGTCAAACTCTTCCACAATGGTGCGGCAGAGCTTGGCGTAGCTGTGCATACTGCGCTGGTTCACCAGAGAGTCGATGCACATGGCCAGCAGCTTCTGGTGCAGTTCGTTGGCGGAGCCGGGCACCAGCTCGTAGGGGCGCACCCGGTACAGGCAGCGCATGAACAGGTCCCCGTAGACCACCGCTTTCCCCGCGGCCATGACAAGAGGCAGGCTCAGCTTGAAGCCGGGGTTTTTCTCCATGCCGTTGGCGTTGAGAGAGATGACGGGGATGTGGGACAATCCCGCCTTGTCCAGGGCCCGGCGGATAAAGCCCACATAGTTGCTGGCCCGGCAGCAGCCGCCAGTCTGGGTCATGATGATGGCCAGATGGTCCGTGTCGTACTTGCCGGAGAGCACCGCGTCCATCACCTGCCCCACCACGGTGATGGAGGGGAAGCAGGCGTCGTTGTTCACATATTTCAGCCCCGTGTCGATGGCGGCCCGGTTGTCGTTGTCCAGCACTACTAAGTTATAGCCGTATTTGCGGAAAACAGGGGAGAGCAGGTCAAAATGGATGGGGCTCATCTGGGGGGCCAGAATGGTGTAGCCCTGACGGAACATCTCCTTGGTAAACTCAGTGCGGTGGTAGGCCACGTCCCCGGAGGAGGGGAGCGTGCTCCGCTCCTCCCGCTGCCGCATGGCGGCAAGCAGGCTCCGGATGCGGATGCGCACCGCGCCCAGATTGTTTACCTCGTCGATTTTCAGGCAGGTATAGATCTTGCCGCAGCGCTCTAAAATATCGGAGACCTGGTCGGTGGTGACAGCGTCCAGGCCGCAGCCGAAGGAGTTGAGCTGGATCAGCTCCAGCTCCGGGTGCAGTCCCACGAACTGGGCGGCGGAATAGAGCCGGGAATGGTAGACCCACTGGTCGTTTGCCCGCAGGGGCCGCTCCGGGGTGAAGTCCAGGGGCAGGCTGTCCTCGCTGAGCACCGCAAGACCGTAGGAGGCGATGAGCTCGGGAATGCCGTGGTTGATTTCTGGGTCGATGTGGTAGGGACGGCCCGCAAGGACGATGCCCTGCCGGTGGTTGTCCTTGACCCACTGCAGCACCCTTGCGCCCTCGGCCCGGATGTCCGCCTTGGCGCGGATCTGCTCCTGCACGGCGGTATGTACAGCGGCGCGGACCTCCTTTTCCGGGATGCCCCACTCCTCTTCACACATGCGGACCAGCCGGTCGGCGGCGGTCTTTTCGCTGGTAAAGGCGATAAAGGGGCGGATATAGCGCACCTGGCCGCTGGAGACTTCCTCCACGTTGTTTTTCAGGTTCTCCGGGTAGGACACCACGATGGGGCAGTTATAGTGGTTCTGGGCCCCCGGCGTCTCCTGGTGTTCATAGAAAACGCAGGGGTGGAAAATGGTCTTGACCCCGTTGTCGATGAGCCACTGCACATGGCCGTGGGAGAGCTTGGCGGGGTAGCACTCAGACTCGGAGGGGATGGACTCCATGCCCCGGGCGTACATTTTCCGGTCCGACAGGGGAGAGAGCACCACGGAAAAGCCCAATTCTTTGAAGAAAGTGGCCCAGAAGGGATAATTTTCGTAAATATTCAGCACTCTGGGGATGCCGATCACGCCCCGGGGGGCTTCATTTTCGGGCAGCGGCGCATAGTCGAAGAGCCGTTTCAGCTTATAGGCGATCACATTCGGCCCCTTGTCCTGGGAAGCGCTGCCGCCCAGACCCTTTTCACAGCGGTTGCCGGTGATATGCCGCCTTCCGCCGGGGAATTTGTTCACCGTCAGCATACAGTGGTTGGAGCAGCCGCCGCAGCGGCCGGTGGAGCTGGTGTAGGTGAGGGAGAGCATCTCATCCAGGGAGAGCATAGTGCTCTCCTGCCCGTGGTAGCGCTCCCGGGCGATCAGGGCCGCGCCGAAAGCGCCCATGATGCCGGAGATGTCCGGGCAGGTGACTTCCACGCCCGCGATGCGCTCTAAGGCCCGGAGCACGGCCCGGTTATAGAAGGTGCCGCCCTGCACCACGATGTGGCGGCCCAGAGAGGCGGGGTCGGTGAGCTTGATGACCTTGTAAAGGGCGTTTTTGATGACGGAATAGGCCAGGCCCGCGGAGATATCCTGTACGGAAGCGCCCTCTTTTTGGGCCTGCTTCACGTTGGAGTTCATAAACACCGTGCAGCGGGTGCCCAGATCCACGGGGTTTTCCGCAAACAGGGCCTCCTGGGCGAACTGCTCCGCCGTAAGCCCCAGGGAGTTGGCGAAATTTTCAAGGAAGGAGCCGCAACCGGAGGAACAAGCCTCGTTGAGCATGATGGTGTCCACGTTGTGGTTTTTCAGCTTGATGCACTTCATGTCCTGGCCGCCGATATCCAGCACGCAATCCACCTGGGGGTCAAAGAAGGCGGCGGCGGTGCAGTGGGCGATGGTCTCCACCTCGCCCTCGTCCAGACCGAAGGCGGATTTCAGCAGGGCCTCGCCGTAGCCTGTGGAGCAGCCTCTGACGATGTGGGCAGAGTCGGGGAGGTGCTGTTTCAGATCCTCCACGGCCCGCATGGCGGTTTTGATGGGGCTGCCCTGGTTGTTGGCGTAGAAGGAATATAAAAGCTGCCCCTCGCTGCCGATCAGCGCCAGCTTTGTGGTGGTGGAACCGGCGTCGATGCCCAAAAAGCAGTCGCCGGAATAGCGCTCCAGCTCCGCCTTGGGGACCACGGCCCGGGCGTGGCGGGCCACAAAAGCGTCGTACTCCTCCTGAGAGGTGAAGAGGGGCTGGACCCGGTTCAGCTCAAAGGCCATGACAATGCCGCTCTCAAGCTTTTGGATCAGGGCGGTAAGGGAGACGGCCTCCGCGTCCTCCGCTTCAAGGGCCGCGCCCATGGCGGCAAACAGATGGGAGTTTTCCGGGTCCACCACCATGTCCGGCGTCAGCTTCAGGGTGCGGATAAAAGCCTTTTTCAGCTCCGGCAGAAAATGGAGCGGGCCGCCCAAAAAGGCCACGCAGCCTCTGATGGGCTTACCGCAGGCCAGGCCGGAGATGGTCTGGTTCACCACTGCCTGGAAGATGGAGGCGGCCAGGTCCGCCTTGGTGGCCCCTTCGTTAATCAGCGGCTGGATGTCCGTCTTGGCAAACACGCCGCAGCGGGCCGCGATGGGGTAGATCTCCTTGTAATTTGCGGCCTCCTCGTTGAGCCCCGTGGCGTCGGTCTGCAGAAGGGCCGCCATCTGGTCGATAAAGGAGCCGGTGCCGCCGGCGCAGACGCCGTTCATGCGCTCCTCCAGACCGCCCTTGAAGTAGATGATCTTGGCGTCTTCGCCGCCCAGCTCGATGGCCACGTCGGTCTGGGGCGCGGTGAACTGCAGGGCGGAGGCTACCGCCACCACCTCCTGCACAAAGTCGATCCCCAGCGCCTTGCCCAGATTGATGGAGCCGGAGCCGGTGATCTTCACCTTCAATTCGCACTCGCCGGTCTGCTTCAGCGCGTCCTGAAGCAGCTCACCCAGGGCCTCCCGGGTGTGGGCCCTGTGGCGTATGTATTTTCCAAAGACGATCTCGCCTTTTTCATCCAGCAGTACCAGCTTGACTGTGGTAGAGCCGATATCAATTCCTGCGCGGTATAATTGCATATCCAATCCTTCCTGCCTGTGCTGATAATAATTCAGCATATCTTAACTCCGTTTGCAAAAGAATAAATTAAAAATATTTGAACTAATTATAAACTTTTTTGCCGTTAAGATTCTATAAAGAATAGTAAAATGCGCAGCCTTGTGAAAAGGACTGGTCTATGATAAAATACAAAATACAATTTTTGCGCTGCCGGAGGCGAATGTATGAAAAAAACACGTTTCGGTCTGGACTCAACGGCCCTTCGCCTGCTTGCCATTCTGTTTATGGTCCTGGACCATTTGTGGGCCACGGTGGTGCCGGGCAATTTGTGGTTGACCTGCCTGGGGCGGCTGGCCTTTCCCATTTTTGCCTTTCAGCTCTGCGAGGGCTACCGGCATACCTCGGATTACCGGCGCTATAGACGGAGACTGCTGGTTTTTGCTCTGCTGTCGGAGATCCCCTTCAATCTGTTTTACGCCGGTTCCGTCATCTTCCCCTTTCACCAGAACGTGCTGTTCACCCTGCTGCTGGGCCTGCTGGCCATACGGCAGGCGGACAGGCTCCGCCGGGAGGAGGGCATTAAAAAGAAGAGCCTGCGCTGTCTGGCTCTGCTGCTGATCTTTGCCGGGGGCGTGGTGCTTTTCCCGGATTACGGGCTCATGGGCGTGATGACCGTGCTGTGCTTCTTCGTCTTCCGGGACCACCGGCTGTTCCAACTGGCGGCCATGGCGGTGCTGAATATCTTCACCTTTAAAGGGCAGACCATCCCCGTCAGTCTGTTCGGCCTGGCCTGTGATTTTCCCATACAGGGCTTTGCCCTGCTGGCCCTGCCCCTGATCTGGCTGTATAACGGGGAAAAGGGCCGGGGCGGAAAGGGCCTGCGCTTTTTCTGGTATATCTTCTATCCGCTGCACATGCTGGCGCTGTATTTTATCCAACGGATCATATAAATGGAGGGAGAAACAGATGAAAGAGCTGATGAGCAGCAATATCTATGACGCTGCCGGAGCGGTACTCATTGCGGGAAGCTGCCTGGAGAGCACCCACCCCAGAGCCTTTGCCCGGCTGGCTGAGGGGATGGACAGGGTGTATACCCTGTGCCTGGAGCAGACCCATATCAACATGGCCATCACCAAAATCGCCGCCATGCTGGGCACGGGGCAGATAAACAGGCTGGTGTTCGCCTCCGTGGACCGCTCGCCCCACTGCGTGCAGCTGCACTACATGAAACACGAGATTGAGCGGACCATGGAGCTCAAAATCCCGGTGGAGCAATATGTGGCGGTGGGGGACGACTGCGTCAAAGTGAGCGAGGCCGCAATAGAGGCCTCCAAGACCCTGAGCCGCCTGACCGAGCTGATCGAAGAATAATAAAAAGACTTTGGGCACCCGGATGGGCGCTCAAAGTCTTTTAGTAGTGCGCCCGGTGAGCGCCCGTTCTAAAGGGTGAAAGTCCCGAATCCGCCCG
>CAMGRL010000066.1 GCA_946061515.1 uncultured Clostridia bacterium | reverse complement strand
AACTACATCGACGCGGTGCAGTCCATCGGCCTGCCCGGCGACCCCTGCCCCATGTGTCAGGCCGAGTCCGGCCTCTTCGTGCTGGACGACATGCCCGACTACGCCCCCTTTACCATCACCTCCAACGAGGCCTGCGACGCCTCCGTCGCCACCTCCATCCTTCAGGACTGGTTCTTGGATAAGCCTCTGTTCGCCATGCCTCAGCCCATGCAGTTTGACGACCCCCTGGTTCTCAAGCACTGCGCCAGGGAGATCGAGGAGTGCTGGCGCTTCATCGAGGAGCAGACCGGCGTGCCCTTCAACTGGGACCAGCTGGTTTACAAGCTGGAGCGGCAGAACGAGCTGCAGAAGTTCGAGTGGGAGAAGTGGGAAGTGGCTGCGAAGACCAGCTACTACCCCATCAACGGCGTGGCTCAGGCCCTCTACCGTATCTACTACTCTCAGGACGGCGACAGACAGATCTGGCACGACTGCGACAAGAAGGTCCGCAAGATCATGGAGAAGTGCGTAAGGAAAAAGATCAATTCCTTCCCCAACACCCGCCACAGAGTCATTGCCTGGTCCTGCGCCCCGCTGTACTTCTCTCACTGGTGCACCTGGGCCTATAACTGCTGGGGCCTGAACGTGGTCATCAACATGGACTCTCTGATGTTCGACATGACCATCCGCACCGATACCTACGATAACTGCCTTGAGGATATGGCCCGCTACCACATGTGGGCGCCCATGCGCCGCATGGCCGTCGGCGGTATGCACCACATCTTCGAGCTGTGGGAGAATATGGAGAAGTTCAACTGCGACATGGTCGCCATGTACGACCAGCTCCAGTGCAAGGGTATGCAGGGTGTGCACGGCCTGTTCGAGGACGAGTTCAGGGCCAGAAACATCCACGCTTTCTGGATGCCCCACGCTCTGCCCGACAGCCGCACGGTCTCCCGCATGGAAATCCGCCGCATCATCAACGACTACATGACCACCGTCATGCACGAAGAGCCTCTGGATCCGTCCCTGCTGGACTTCGACGACTCCATGGGCTGGTAAGGAGGTACGATTATGAAGAAGTGCAAATGCAAATTCGGCAGATTCCTGCTTAAGCTTCTGGGCGTGGCCCTGGTGGCCAATGTGGCGCTGTTCATCGTGTTCTTCTTCGACCTGGACGGCAAACTGCTGTTCAACGTGGTTGAGCCCTTCCTGAAAAAGCACTATGACAATATGGAGCGCAAGGACACCCTCCAGATGCCCTATGATATGGACAAATACCCGAAGTACGATTACTGATAAGAGAGAGAAATTGGGAGGAAAATCATGAAATATTTCGGCGGCTGCGACGTAGGCTCCACCTACACCAAAGCAGTTATTCTGGATGAAACCGGCAAAATGGTAGCGGATACCACCATCCGCAGCAAGATCAATTCCGAGGCCTCCGCAGTGGCGGCCATGGAGGAAGTTATCGCCAAGGTCCCCGAGCTGAAGAGCTCCAAGGATCTGGCCTACCTGATCGGCACCGGCTACGGCCGCAACAAGGTCCCCTTTGCCGATGAGAACATCTCCGAGATCTCCTGCCACGCCATGGGCGTCCATGTGACCAACCCCGACGTGAAGGCCATCATCGACATCGGCGGCCAGGACGTAAAGGGCATCAGCATCGACACCGACGGCACCGTGAAGAACTTCGCCATGAACGACAAGTGCGCCGCAGGTACCGGCCGCTTCTTCGAGGCCATGGCCCGCTCCTTCGAGCTGAGCCTGCCTGAGTTCTGTAAGCTGTCCCTCAGCGCCAAGAACGTGATCCCCATCACCGCCCAGTGCACCGTGTTTGCCGAGTCTGAGGTCATCACCCTGGTGGGCGAGGGCAAGCCCATGGACGAGATCGCGGCAGGCATCGAGATGGCCGTGGCAAAGCGCTGCTTCGTTATGGCCAAGAAGGCCGGCGCCACCGACAGCATCACCCTGACCGGCGGCTGCGCCAAGAACGACGGTCTGAAAGAGGCCATCGAGCATGTGCTGAAGCTGAAGGTGGTCGAGCTGAAGACCGACCCGCAGCTTATGGGCGCTCTGGGCGCTGCCGAGTATGCTCGCCAGAAGGGTCTTGCAAAGAAATAAGCCAATAGTACAATCATGAAAGTGCGGTTTTTACCGCACTTTCAGACTGTAGACAAGGCTATCGGCAGTGCATAGAGTTGCATGGGGAGAGCGCAGAGAGGGGACGGGAGTCCCCTTTCGGCGTTCAATCCATGCTTATTCAGGAGTATTCAAAAATACTCCTGAATAAGTTTTCAAGGCGTCGAACTTTGTCGACGCCTTGAAAGCGGGTATGGGTAACCATACCTGCTTTTTTCGTGTTGTTCATTTCTTCTCTCTTTATTTTTCCGGTGGAATAGGGTATAATCTCTACATATGCTTAACAGGAGGTTTACCGATGAAACAGTATTTTGAAATCGTAGATGTCATGGCAAGGGAGATTCTGGACTCCCGGGGCAACCCCACCGTGGAGGTGGAGGTCACGCTGGACGACGGGACCATCGGCCGGGCCGCCGTGCCCTCCGGCGCGTCCACCGGCATGTACGAGGCCTGCGAGCTGCGTGACGGCGACAAGAGCCGCTACAACGGCAAGGGCGTGCAGATGGCCGTGGAGAACGTCAACGGCGAGATCGCCGAGGCTATGCTGGGCCTGAACGTTCTGGATCAGACCTCTATTGATAAAATGCTCATTGAGATAGACGGCACCCCCAACAAGACCCGTCTGGGCGCAAACGCCATTCTGGGCGCCTCCCTGGCCTGCGCCAAGGCCGCGGCCCAGGCCACCGGCAACAGCCTTTACAACTATATCGGCGGCGTCAACGCCAAGACCCTGCCCGTGCCCATGATGAACGTCCTCAACGGCGGCGCTCACGCCACCGGCTCCAACGTGGACATCCAGGAGTTTATGATCATGCCTGTGGGCGCGGAGAGTTGGAAGGAAGCTCTGCGCATGTGTGCCGAGGTGTTCCACGCTCTGAAGAAGGTTGTCCCCGCCTCCGGCGTGGGCGACGAGGGTGGCTATGCCCCCAACCTGGACAGCGACGAGGACGCCCTGAAGGCCCTGGTGGCCGCCATTGAGAAGGCCGGCTACAAGCCCGGCGAGGATTTCCGGATCGCTATCGACGGCGCTGTGTCCGACTGGTATAACGAGGAGGACAAGTGCTATCACCTGCCCAAGCGGGGCACCGTGATGACCAGCGAGCAGATGGTGGACATGTGGGAGAGCTTTGTGGACAAATACCCCATCATCTCCATTGAGGACGGCATGGGCGAGAACGACTGGGAGGGCTGGCAGCTGATGACCCGCCGCCTGGGCAGCCGGATCCAGATCGTGGGCGACGACCTGTTTGTCACCAACACCCAGCGCATCAAAAAGGGCATCGAGCTGAAGGCCGCCAACGCCGTGCTCATTAAGCTCAACCAGATCGGCACCCTGACCGAGACCCTGGACGCCATCCAGATGGCCCACCGGGCAGGCTGGACCGCCGTTGTGTCCCACCGCTCCGGCGAGACCGAGGACACCACCATCGCCGACATCTCCGTGGCTGTCAACGCCGGGCAGATCAAGACCGGTGCCCCCTCCCGCACCGACCGTGTGGCCAAGTACAACCAGCTTCTGCGCATCGAGGAGGAGCTTTTTGACGTGGCCGAATACCCCGGCATGGACGCGTTCTTCTCCATAAGCAAACGATGATTAAATCGGCAAGAACGGATCGCGAGAAAATTTGTGTTCTGATGAAGGCACTTTTTTGCAGGAATACTTTGTGTATTTCAAGAAAAAGTGACAAAATCAGGGCGAAAATTTGCCGCGAGACGCCGCAGGCGATTTATTCAGCGTTTGCATAAGATAAGTTATCAGGGTAGAATTTAAAAATTCGGTGTATATTCCCTCCGTTTGCAGGCAACAATAGGATTGCAAACCTATTTCTGCAAACGGAGGTTGTTTTATGAACAGCAGAGGCTCCGGCAAAAAGCTGGAGGGATTTTTTACAGGTAAGGGCTTCTACATAGTCCTTTTCCTGTGCGCCGCTGTCATCGGCGTTTCCGCCTGGATGATGGCTACAGGAAATGAGACTATGGAAAACGACCCTGTCAAAAGCAACAACGCGAGCTTTGACGACAAGCGGGTGGAGACCGTTATCGTGCCCGCCCAGAGCGGCACGGCCGAGACCGGGACCGAGGCTCTTGAGGCTGACGCCCCTGCGGTGAACACCGAGGGTCTGGCCGAAACCACAGAGGTCCAGGACAGTGAAGCGGTGGCGGCCGTGGAAGAGCAGCCCGCCCTGGAGGCGGCGGCCCCCATCTATGTCTGGCCTGTGGCCGGGCAGGTAGAGCGGGCGTACAGCTCCGACACGCTTTCCTATGACCAGACCCTGCGCGACTGGCGCACCCACGAGGGCATTGACATTATCGCGGAGCTGGGCGCTCCCGTTGTGGCGGCCCATTCTGGCTCGGTGGAGAGCATTGTTCAGGATTCTCTCTACGGCACCGTCCTGACCATTTCCCACGGCGACGGCACCAGGACCATCTACGCAAACCTGGCCGAGTATCCCCCCGTCAACGTGGGCGACTGGATCGACTGCGGCACCACCATCGGCTCTGTGGGCAGCACGGCCCTCTGTGAGGTCAGTCAGACGTCCCATCTGCATTTTGCCATCACGGTAAACGGCGCCGCGGCAGACCCCATGGACTATCTGCCCGTATAATTTTTCAAGAAAAGCAAAAAAAATGTTGACAACTGAGCTTTCGTCTGATAAAATTCCTATTGCTGTTTAGGTAGCACATGGCGGCATAGCTCAGTTGGCTAGAGCATGCGGTTCATACCCGCAGTGTCCCCGGTTCGAATCCAGGTGCCGCTACCAGAAAAGGGCGCAGCGATTACACTGCGCCCTTTATACGGCCCGTTGGTCAAGTGGTTAAGACACCGCCCTTTCACGGCGGTAACATGGGTTCGAGTCCCGTACGGGTCACCAAAAAAGCAGACACGAATGTGTCTGCTTTTTTGGTGACCCCGCGCCGCTTTGCGGCGCGCTAATATCCGCTTCGCTCAATTTTGGCGGGAGGGTCATACCCTCCCCTCCCGCACCTTCCCCATGCAGTTTTTCTGACTGTCCTTTTCCATGGCACTGCGGCAGCGGCTTTTTCTGCAACTCCGCGCCGCTTTGCGGCGCGCTAATATCCGCTTCGCTCAATTTTGGCGGGAGGGTCATACCCTCCCCTCCCGCACCCTCCCCATGCAGAGTTCCCGGCTTCCGCCGGGCCTGGGCTGGAAATTCTTCTTGTATTAAGCGCAGATTTGCGGTATAGTAATTAGACATCTATGATATACAAAACGGGAGTTTATCCGATGAAAGATGTAGTGATCAACATACACAGCATCCATGCCTACGACGTGACCGAGGAAGAGGACAGCATGGATTTCACCACCGACGGGGTGTACAGCTATGAAGACGGCATCTGCCGTTTGAGCTACATGGAGAGCGATGTCACCGGCATGCCCGGAACGCGGACTGTCGTGGTGGTGTCCCCGGAGGGCATTGTGGTGGACCGGAAGGGCGCGCTCACCAGCCGCATGGAGTTCCGGGAGGGGCTGAGAAATTCTTTCCTCTATAACACCCCCTACGGCACGGCCACCATGGGCGTGGACACCCGCAGGATCCGCCACAGCTTCAACGAGCATGGCGGCAGCGCGGAGATCGACTATGTGGTGGACATGGAGCACATGGTCGCCGTCAGAAATAAATTCAAGATCAATGTTAAGGAACAGACAGGAGTACAGACAAATGGCTAACATGATTCAGGGCGCCAAGGACAGGATAAGCGAAATACTCACCGCCGCCTACAACAAGGCCGTGGAAAAAGGCGAGCTGCCCGCCGGTGCGGCGCTTTCCGGCAGCGTTGAGATCCCCAAGGATACCGCCAACGGCGATTACGCCGCAAACCACGCCATGACCGGGGCCAAGGCCCTGCACATGGCCCCCCGGAAGATCGCGGAGGCCTTGGTGGCCAACATGGAGCTGGAGGGCAGCTGGTTTTCCTCGGTGGAGGTGGCAGGCCCCGGCTTCATCAACTTCCGCCTTGCGGAGAGCTGGTATTCCGACGTGCTGAGAAATATCGCCGCTGAGGGCGCGGACTACGGCCGGGTGGACGTGGGCCACGGCCAGCGGCTGATGGTGGAGTTTGTCTCCGCCAACCCCACCGGCCCTATGCACATGGGCAATGCCAGAGGCGGCGTTCTGGGCGACGCGCTGGCCAGCGTGCTGGACAGGGCCGGCTATCAGGTCTGGCGGGAGTTCTATGTGAACGACGCCGGCAACCAGATCGAGAAATTCGCCACCTCCATCGACGCCCGCTACCAGCAGCTGATCCTGGGCGAGGACCAGGTGGAGTTTCCCGAGGACGGCTACCACGGCGACGATATCAAGGACCTGGCCAAGGCCTTCTACGACGCTTACGGCGAAAAATACCTGCATGAGGACGTGAAGATCCGCCACGAGGCCATGGCCCGCTTCGGTCTGGATCGGAACATCCCCAAGATGCAGTCCGACCTGCGCCGCTACGGCATTGAGTACGACCAGTGGTTCTTTGAGTCTGAGCTCCACGAGAGCGGCTATGTGGCAGAGTCCGTGCAGCTGCTTACCGACCGGGGCTACACCTATGAGAAGGACGGGGCGCTGTGGCTCAAAACCTCCCAAATCATCACCGAGCACATGCTGAAAAACGGCAAAAAGCAGGCGGACATCGACAAGCTGGAGCTGAAAGACGATGTGCTGCGCCGGGCCAACGGCTTCTACACCTACTTTGCCGCCGATATCGCCTACCACCGCAACAAGTTTGAAAAGCGGGGCTTTGACCGGGTGATCAACGTCTGGGGCGCCGACCACCACGGCCATGTGGCCCGGCTCAAGGGCGCCATGGACGCCATCGGCCTGGACGGGGACAAGCTGGACATCGTGCTGATGCAGCTGGTCAAGCTCACCCGCAACGGTGAGATCGTGCGCATGTCCAAGCGCACCGGCAAGGCCATCTCCCTCACCGACCTGCTGGACGAGATCCC
>CAMGRL010000065.1 GCA_946061515.1 uncultured Clostridia bacterium | reverse complement strand
ACGGCGGCCCGGCGGACCGTGCAGACGGAAACCGTGGCCTCATCGCCCAGCTTCAGGCTGCCGGATCTCAGCACGCCATAGTGCATAACTTTGCCGCCCTTGTTCTTCTGGACGTTATTCACGTCAAAGCGCCAGCCGGCACCTTCGATGCTGCCGTGATCCGCCACCTGGCCGCCCATCTCGGCGTACATGGTGGTCTGGTCCAGGACGATGATGGCCTCGGTCCCGGCGGTGATCTCCTCCCGGAGCTCGCCGTCGGCAACGATGGCCAGGACCTTCGCCTTCGTGACGGTGCTGTCATAGCCCACAAACTTTGTGTCCGGGATATTCTTTCCGAACTCAATGCCGGCCCAGCCCAGATCGCCCAGGGCCTCTCTGGCCTTGCGGGCGCGGACGCGCTGCTCTTCCATGAGCTTTTTGAACTCGTCCTGGTCAACGCTCATCCCCTCGTCCTCGCACATCTCGATGGTCAGGTCGATGGGGAAGCCGTAGGTATCATAGAGCTTGAAGGCGTCGGCGCCGGAGAAGGTGCTCTCCCCTTTTGCCTTGTGCTCTGCCAGAAGCTCGCCGAAGATCTTCATGCCGGCGTCGATGGTCCGGGCAAAGTTTTCTTCCTCGGTCTTGACCACCTTGGTGATATAGTCCTGCTTCTCCCGCAGTTCGGGATACTGGCACTCGTTTTCATGGATGACGGTGTCGATGACCTTATAGAGGAAGGGCTCGTTCACGCCCAGCAGCTTGCCGTGGCGGGCAGCCCGGCGGAGCAGACGGCGGAGCACATAGCCCCGGCCTTCGTTGGAGGGCAGAACGCCGTCGCAGATCATGAAGGTGGCGCTGCGGATATGGTCGGTGATGACCCGCAGGGAGACGTCCATTTTGTGGCTCTTGCCGTAATAGGCGCCGGTAAGCTCGCTGACCTTGTGGGTGATGTTCATCACGGTGTCCACATCAAACAGGGAGTCCACGCCCTGGCAGACCACGGCCAGACGCTCCAGGCCCATGCCCGTGTCGATATTCTTCTGGGCCAGGTCGGAATAGTGGCCCTCGCCGTCGTTATCGAACTGGGAGAACACGTTGTTCCAGACCTCAATATAGCGGTCGCAATCGCAGCCCACAGTGCAGCCAGGCTTGCCGCAGCCGTACTTCTCGCCCCGGTCATAGTAGATCTCAGAGCAGGGGCCGCAGGGGCCTGCGCCATGCTCCCAGAAGTTGTCCTCCTTGCCGAAGCGGAAAATGCGCTCGGCGGGGATGCCGATCTCCTTGTTCCAGATGTCAAAAGCCTCGTCGTCATCCACATAGACGGAGGGGTAGAGCCGGTCCGGGTCGATGCCCACCCACTGAGGGGAGGTGAGAAATTCCCAGCTCCAGGCGATGGCCTCGTGCTTGAAATAGTCGCCGAAGGAGAAGTTGCCCAGCATTTCAAAATAGGTGCCGTGGCGGGCGGTCTTGCCGATATTTTCAATGTCGCCGGTGCGGATGCACTTCTGGCAGGTGCAGACACGATGCCGGGGCGGCTCCTGCTCGCCCTTGAAATAGGGCTTCATGGGGGCCATGCCGGAGTTAATGAGCAGAAGGCTGGCGTCGTTCTGGGGTATCAGAGAGAAGCTGGGCAGGCGCAGATGGCCCTTGCTCTCAAAAAAGCTTAAAAACATCTCTCTCAGTTGGTTAAGTCCGAATTTTTCCATGTGTTGTCCTCCAAAAAAATAGACCTCCGCCCCTGTGCAGGGGCGAAGGTTTGATTCGCGGTACCACCCTGATTTGCCGCAAAGCGGCCTCTCAGCGCCGTTAACGCTGGCCAGCGTCCCGTTTTCGCGGGAAGGCTCGGAAGTGGCTGCCGGTTGGCGCATAGGGCTTTTCAGCATACGGCCCCTCTCTGGAATGCGGTGCTCCGACTCGTTTCGTCATTGCCTCATTTTCACTTTATATTAACACAAGCGGGAATTTTGTCAAGCGCAAAGTACAAAGTTTATCTGCTTTTTCGCAAAACGGCGTACTTCGGCGCGCATACCGGCAGCTTCAGCTGAAAAACCATGGCTGGGTGCCGGGTATCTTCGATCTCTTCCCCTTCCGCGTTAAGCATATGTTCGGCGGTAAAGCTTACCGGCGCCCTGCCGGGGAGAAGCAGCTCCAAGGCGTCGCCCTTATAGAACTTGCCCCGCTGGATCAAAACAGCGTTTCCCGCCTCATCGCAGCTATCCACCAAGGCCATGACGTCCGCGCCGGTGGTGTAGGAGGCGCTGGAATAGTGCTGCCCCGGATAGTCATAGTAAAAGCCGGTGCTGTAGGGCCTGTGGCTCACCTTTTCCGTCTCCTCCACCCAAAGGCGGTCAAGCTCCCTTCCCGCCACGGCGGCGTCGATGGCCTGGCGGTAGGCGTTGGTGACAACGGCGGCGTAATAGGAGGATTTCATCCGTCCCTCGATTTTGAAGCTGCTGACGCCGGCGTCCAAAAGCTCGGGGATATGCTCGATCATGCACATGTCCCGGGAGTTCATGATGTGGGTGCCGCCGTCCTCGCTGATCTCGAAATACTCGCCGGGGCGGGTCTCCTCCACCAGGTGGTATTTCCAGCGGCAGGGCTGGGCGCACTGGCCCCGGTTGGCGTCCCTGCCGGTCAGATAGTTGGACAGCAGGCAGCGCCCGGAGAAGGACACGCACATGGCGCCGTGGACAAAGGCCTCCAGCCGAAGCTCCTTCGGCGTGTTTTTCCGGATCTTGCGGATATCCTCCAGGGGCGTTTCCCTGGCCAGCACCACCGTGTCGGCCCCCAGGTCATAAAGACTGTTGGCGGAGGCGCTGTTGATCACGCCGAACTGGGTGCTCACATGCAGGGCAAGCCTGGGCGCGTATTTTTTGGCCAGGCTCATCACGCCGATGTCCGCCACGATCAGGGCGTCGGCTCCCGCGTCCTGGAGAAATTCCAGATACCCGGGGAGCCTTTTCAGCTCATCCTCCCGGGGCAGGGTGTTGCAGGTCACATAGACCCGCACGCCACGGCCGTGGGCCAGCCGGAAGGCCTCGCGAAGCTGCGCCTCGTCAAAGTTTCCGGCGGAGGCGCGCATACCAAACTCCGTTCCGGCCAGATACACCGCGTCCGCCCCATAGAGCAGGGCCATGTTCAGCCGCTCCATGTCCCCCGCCGGGGACAGCAGCTCCGGCTGATCAGCCGTAATTCTGGGTAGCGACGAAGTTGTTGAACTCATAGTCATTGGTAAAGAAGCGGTGGGTGTTGGTTTCGGTGTCCAGCGCGTAGTAGTAATAGCTGGTGGTCTCCGGGTTCAGGGCCGCCTGGATGGCCGCAAGACCCGGGTTTCCGATGGGCGTGGGCGGCAGGCCGGTGTAAAGCCGGGTGTTATAGGGGCTGTCCTGGGCCAGCATTTCCGCCGTGGGCCCGCCCTCGTGGCCGGGATACAGGTAGAGAATGGAGGCGTCAATGCCCAGAGGCATACCGGCGTTCAGACGGTTATAGATGACGGAGGCTACAAGCCTTCTCTCGTCGACGCCCTTTTCCGCGTCAACAGCGGCTTCCTTCTCAATAAGGGAGGCCACAGTGATCACCTGCTTGATGGTCAGGCCCCGGTCTGAGGCCTGCTTGAGCATGTCGGCCGTAAAGACATAGTTGAAGCGCTCAAGGAACTTGTTGATGGCGCTGGAGGCCTGCATCCCCACATAGAACTCGTAGGTATCGGGGAAGAGGAAGCCTTCCAGCCGGGTCATATCCCCCGCCTCGATGCCCTCCAGGAAGGAGTATTTATAGTTGGAGTTTGCCGCGGCCTCCACCAGATCGTCATAGCTGCAAACGCCGTTCTCTTCCAGTTTCCGGAAGATCTGTTCCATAGAATAGCCTTCCGGTATGGTAACTTTAATGGTCACAGCGGAACCGGAACCGGGCTGCATATTCTGGATCAGGGCGCGGTAGTCGTAGGTGGATTTCAGTTCATAGCTGCCCGGCGTCACCTTGGTATCCGCATGGGAGATCTGGCAGAAGAATTTGAACAGCCATTCGTACTCGATGAGCCCCGCTTGCTTCAGCTCGGAGGCCACATAGTTGATATCCGCCCGGCTGACCCGATCGGTGCCGGTCTTGTTGCCGTCCTCATCGAAGGTGTCCACGGTCTCCGTCTCAAATATGGACGAGGGCAAAGTGACGGTAGCGGTAAAATCGCCCTGGTTCAGGGCCAGCATGTCGCTGGCCGCCATCCAGGCCACGCAGGCCAGAATGACGCTGACGCAGACCACAAACACAAAATACATCACGCCGCCCAGACAGCCGGATTTGGACTCCCGGCTCTGACGGACCGGGCGGAAATCCCGCTCGGACTCTTCATCGCCGGTATAGTTGGGCACCTCATCCCCCTGCTCGTCAATGAAGAGCTTGTCCACTGGGGAGATTTTCTGCTTGCCTGTTTTATAGGCCTCCTTTTTCTCCTCCGCAGGTCCATCCTGAGCGGCAGAGTTTTCTTTTACCGGCTTTTCTTCATCACTGATTTTTTTCTTTTCATCGTGAATCCGAAAGATCTCGTTGATTTTTTCAATTTCTCCAGCCATTTCTGACCTCCTTGGGAATAGAGCGGCTTTGGAAGGCCGCGCACCAAATTTTTCAGCCGCGCATAGTATGGCACGAGCGATGAGGGATGCCCCTCTGTCGCCAACCGGGATAAAGCAGCGATGCATCCGCCGTGCGGGGTGCAAACGGAATTATTTTATCAGCGCGGAGAAAGGGATTATTATGTTCTGCAACGGTTGCAATAACAGCTTTATTTGGCTGATCATCATCCTCATCATCCTCTTCGGTTGGGGCGGCAACGGCATGGGCTGCGGCTGCGGCTGCAACTGCGAGTGCAACAACAATAACAACTGCGGCTGCTGCTGAGTTGGACCCCGGGGGCTTCATTTGAAGCCCCTTTTTATTTGATATAAGAGAGGATGAGATCGTAGATCTCGTCGTTTTTCTCGTCCACGTCCCGCTCTTCCCCGTCCTTCATAAAGGGGATGCGTGTCCAACCGTAGTATTCGGCGGCCATGTCCGCCGTGTGCAGGCAGCGGCGGAGATAATCCACGTCCTTTTCGTGGATATCCGCTGTGGTGCTGCTCTTTTCCTGGCGGCGCTTCATTCTGGCCAGGGAGGTCTCCAGATCCACATCCAGATAAATCACCAGATCGGGCCTGGGCAGACCCATCTTGTCATATTCCAGATCGGACAGCCACCGGAAAAAGGCCGGCAGCTCCGCATCGCTGAGCTTGGAGCCCTGATGGACGGCGTTGGAGGTGGTATAGCGGTCGGAAATGATCAGGCCGCCGTTGTTATAAATCTTCCCCCAGTCCTCCCGGAAGGAGGCAAAGCGGTCCACCGCGTAAAAGGTGGAGGCGGCGTAGGCGTTCACATCATCAGGATGGGTGCCGAACTGCCCGGAGAGATACATGCGGATCAGCGCGCTGCTGTCCTTGTCATAGCGGGGAAACACAATGTGATTATAGTCTATTCCGTCCTTTTCCATTCGGGCACAGATGCGGCGGTACTGGGAAGATTTCCCGCTGCCGTCGATGCCTTCAAGGACGATCAGTCTGCCTTTGCTCAACAATTTATCCTCCGATCCTGCGCCATAGCGCCGCGAAAATGATCCACGGCAGCTTGATCATGCGCTTTATGCGTCTGGGCTCCCTGAGCAGCCGGTAGAGCCATTCCAGCCCCAGCTTGCGCCATTTCCGGGGGGCGCGCTCCACCACACCGGCGTACACATCCAGCGCGCCGCCCAGACCGATCATCAGTCCGGCGTTCAGAAGCTCCGCGTTATTTTTCATCCATATCTCCTGCTTGGGCGCGCCGAGGCACACCAAAACCAGGTCCGGAGACTGGGCGTTGATCTTTTCCAGGACAAGCTCGTTGTCCTCTTCCTCAAAATATCCGTCGTTCACGCCGCAGATAACCAGCCCGGGGTAGCGTTCCTCCAGTCTCTCCCCGGCCAGCTCCGCCACGCCGGTCTTTGCCCCCAGCAGAAACACCTTTTTTCCGCACTCGCTCATCCGCGCCATCAGGGCGGAGGCAAAATCAATGCCCGGGATGCGGTTTTTGATGGGCGTACCCAGAATGTGAGAGGCATAAATCACCCCTATGCCGTCGGCCAGGACCATGTCCGCCGCCCTCACCGCGGAGGCCAGCTTCCGGTTTTTCCGGCACGCCAGCACGATCTCCGGATTGGGCGTTACGGCATAGGCACAGCGGCGCTCGTCCATGAAGCTCATGCCCAGCTCCACCGCCTCAGCAATGTCTATATCGTCAAATTCCACGCCCAGCACATCAATTCTGTTCATATCCGGCTGAATACCTCCCCGATCTTTTCGTGGATCACCAGGTCGGCATAGCTGTCATAGGGCGTCTCGCTCAGGTTGATGAGCACCAGCTTATTTCCCCGGTAATAGTTGATGAGACCGGCGGCGGGATAGACATTCAGGGAGGTGCCGCCCACGATCAGAATCTCCGCATTGCGGATGTAGTTTATGGCGCTGGTAAGCACATCCTGATCCAGCGGCTCCTCGTACAGCACGATATCCGGCCGGATCACGCCGCCGCAGCCGCAGCGGGGCACGCCCTTGCCGTGGTTCATCAGCTCCGCCGGGTAGGGCTTGCGGCACTTGGCGCAGTAGGCGCGAAGGATACTGCCGTGAAGCTCCAGCACATTCTTGCTGCCGGCAGCCTGGTGCAGCCCGTCGATATTCTGGGTCAGCACCGCACGGAGCTTTCCCTCCTGCTCCAGCCTTGCAAGGGCCAGATGGGCCCGGTTGGGCTTTACGCCGTCAATGACCAGCTTCTCCCGGTGGAAGCGGTAATACTCCTCCGGGTCGCGGCGGAAAAAGCTTGCGCTGAGAATGGTCTCCGGCGGGTACTTCCACTTCTGGTTGTACAGTCCGTCCACACTGCGAAAGTCGGGGATCCCGCTCTCCGTGCTGACGCCGGCTCCGCCAAAAAACACGATGTTGTCACTTTCGGATATCCACTTTTTCAAGGTTTCTGTTCTTTCGTCCATTTTCGTGACCTCCCTCAGCGCATAGGCATAGGTTGACTAATGGTATATTATACACCCTATCCGACATCTTGGCAAGCTATAGGCCGGTCAACGAATTGTTAATTATTCTAAAGAACCGATGCAGATGAAACATCTGCGCGAAAAGGGCACCCGTATTATTAATGTCAAAAGTTACAATTATCGCCGAAAATGTTCGACCCAACACCTTGAAAAATCATGCATTTTGTGGTAAAATGTTACAAAGTATAATTTAATGCCCTAATTTACAAAAGTACACAATAAAAAATCGAAGGAGGCGGAGTCATGGCAAATATTGCCGACATCATCAAATATGAAGGCGACAATAGTACCT
>CAMGRL010000064.1 GCA_946061515.1 uncultured Clostridia bacterium | reverse complement strand
CTTGCATGTGTTAGGCACGCCGCCAGCGTTCATCCTGAGCCAGGATCAAACTCTCAATAAATTGTATCTTAACCAACCTTATCGGCCGGATAAAATCAATCTTTGATCGCTTTCTTAGCTCTCAAAAGAAATTGTTTTTAATGTCTGTTTTCTCAGACTTTAAGAACCCTTTTCTGGTGCTTATTTGCATAAGCTGTTCTTACATTGTTCAATTTTCAAGGTACATCGCGCTGCGTCTTGAGGACGACAGCTTTGCTATTCTAACACCAAGTGAGCCGTCTGTCAAGAGCTTTTTTCAATCTTTTTTGATTTTATTTTCGCTTTTGAACTTTGACTGCGCTCTCTCAAGTGCTTGGTTAATATAGCATCTAAATTGCCACTTGTCAACACTTTTTTGAAGCTTTTTTGAAGAAAATTTTTGACTTCAAAATCTTGTGGTTTTCTGTGGGAAAATGCCACAAAATACCGTTTTCGCTCAGAAAAGCTTGAACTTGCCTATGTAGGGCAGAGGTTCCCATTTGTCATTCAGCGCGTTTTTGATTCCCAGGATCATCATGATGACGAGAAGGATATTGACGAGCCAGCCGATGGAAAAAATGGCGCCCAGGATCCTGGCGATGGCATAACAGACGAAGAGTCTTGCCCCCTGCTTTGCGTGGAACCTGGCAAATTCATCGTCCTGGACAAAAAGCAGCGGAATAAGGAAAAGAATATTCACATAAGAGAGGGCCGCCAGAAGCTTGTTGTGGCCGGCAGAAGTTCTGGACCGGTCATTTCCGTCGGTAAAGCGGAAACTGCCGTATTCGGTTTTCTGCCAGTCACCGGCCTTATTCTTCTGCTCTGCTTCTTTTTTGGCTTTCTCTTCCGCTTCTTTCCTGCGGCGCTCCAGCTCCTCCATATTGCGGCGGTGCTGCTGCTCGCTCTCCGCCCATTTTTTATTGATCTCCTGGCGCTCCCGGCGGCGCTGCTCTGCCTGGGCCCGCTGGTCCTCCTGCTGACGGGCTGCCTGAGCGGCGCGTCTCTCTTCCTCCACCCCATCAAAGCCGCAGGCCAGACACTTGCTCTGGCCGTCGGGGATATATGCGCCGCATTTCTCGCAGTATGCCATGATATCCTCCAAAAATTTGAATGGTTCAATTATATATCATGGTTTATCTCTTTTCAACAATCTTTTTTAGGAACAGAAGCGGTGTTTTCCGATCTGGACGATCAGGGGCCGCGACCAGATCCAGGCGCTGGTGGCCGTGTCCGGGTTAAAATAGTAGATCGCTCCGCCGCTGGGGTCCACACCGTTCAGCGCGTCCTGGGCGGCCCGGTAGGAGGTCTCGCTGATGGGCTGGTCAAACTGGCCGTCCACCATGCAGGTGAAGGCGTCAGTCTGGTAGATCACGCCGGAGAGGGTGTTGGGGAAGGAGGGGTGCTTGATGCGGTTGAGGATGACCGCGCCCACCGCCACCTGGCCGTTATAGGGTTCGCCCCGGGCCTCGGCGGAGATGACCCGGGCCAGCAGATACAGGTCGCTGTCTGAGGCCGTCTGGTTCCCGGCGTTACCGGAGCCTCCGGAGGAACTGGGGGTAATGCCCAGCGCGGCCAGGGTCTGGTTCCCCACCTGCCCATCCACAGACAGGCCGTTTTTCCGCTGGAACAGGCGGACCGCCTCTTCTGTGCCGCTGCCGTAGACGCCGTCCACCGCGCCGCTGTAGTAGCCCCAGTTTTTCAGCCGGGTCTGGATCTCCCGCACCGTGTCGCCGCTGGACCCCCGCTTATACAGGTCGGCGGAGGCATACTGCACCAGGGCAATAATAAAGATGTTGGCGGCAAAGATCACCGCGATGGCAAGGATCAGTTTTTTTCTTTCTGCGCTCATAAAAACGACCTCACAAACTTTTTGTCCTTAGTTTGTGAGGTCGAATCGTTTTTATTCAGAGATTATTTTGCTCTGGTTTTGATTTCTTCCTTGATTTTCGCGATGAAGTCATCCACAGGCATAGCGCCCAGGTCCACGCCGCCGCGGGTGCGGACGGAGACTGTGCCCGCCTCGGCCTCCTTGTCGCCTACCACCAGCATGTAGGGCAGCTTCTGCATCTGGGCCTCGCGGATCTTGTACCCGATCTTCTCGTTTCTCAGGTCGGTGTCCACGCGGACGCCCTCCTGGTCAAGCCGCTGGGCAATCTGCTTTGCGTAGTCGGCGGCCCGGTCGGTGATGGGCATGACTCTGGCCTGGACGGGAGAGAGCCACACGGGGAAGGCGCCGGCAAAATGCTCGGTGATGACGCCGATGAAGCGCTCGATGGAGCCGAATACCACGCGGTGGATCATAATGGGGCGGTGCTTCTCGCCGTCAGCGCCGGTATACTCCAGCTGGAAGCGCTCGGGCAGCTGGCTGTCCAGCTGGATGGTGCCGCACTGCCAGGTGCGTCCCAGGCAGTCCTCAATGTGGAAGTCCAGCTTGGGGCCGTAGAACGCGCCGTCGCCCTCGTTGATCACATAGCTCTTGCCCATGTCGGTGATGGCGTCCTTCAGGATGTTCTGGTTCTCTTCCCACTCCGCCTCGGTGCCGATGTGGTCCTCGGGCATGGTGGACAGCTCGATCTCGTAGTTCAGACCAAAGGTGGAATACACCTCGTCGAAGAGGCGGACCACGTTTTTGATCTCGTCCTTCATCTGCTCGCGGGTCATGAAGATGTGGGCGTCGTCCTGGGTGAAGCAGCGGACGCGGAACAGGCCGTGGAGGGCGCCGGACAGCTCGTGGCGGTGGACAAGGCCCAGCTCGCCGCAGCGCAGAGGCAGGTCACGGTAGGAGTGAGGCTCGGAGGCGTAGACCAGCATACCGCCGGGGCAGTTCATGGGCTTGATGGCAAAGTCCTCGTCGTCGATCTTGGTGGTGTACATATTGTTTTTATAGTGATCCCAGTGGCCGCTGCGCTCCCAGAGCTGACGGTTGAGGATCATGGGGGTGGAGACCTCCACATAGCCGTACTTCTTGTGGATCTCGCGCCAGTAGTCGATCAGGGTGTTGCGCAGCACCATGCCCTTAGGCAGGAAGAAGGGGAAGCCGGGGCCTTCATCGGTGAGCATGAACAGGCCCAGTTCCTTGCCAATCTTGCGGTGGTCGCGTTTCTTGGCCTCCTCGATGCGCTGGAGGTACTGGTCCAGCTCTTCCTTCTTCATAAAGCAGGTGCCGTAGACACGCTGGAGTGCCTTGCCGCTGGCGTCGCCCCGCCAGTAAGAGCCGTTGCAGGCAGTGAGCTTGATGGCGTTGCCCTTGACCCGGCCGGTGGAGTCCAGATGGGGGCCGGCGCACAGATCGGTAAAGTCGCCCTGCTTATAAAAGCTGATGACGGCGTCTTCGGGCAGGTCCCGGATCAGCTCCACCTTATAGGGCTCGTCCCGGTCCTCCATGAATTTGATGGCCTCTTCCCGGGGCAGCTCAAAGCGCTCCAGCTTGATCTTTTCCTTGCAGATCTTGCGCATCTCCGCTTCCAGCTTCTCAAGGATCTCCGGCGTGATGGCGAAGGGGGCGTCAAAATCATAATAGAAGCCGTTGTCGATGGCCGGGCCGATGGCCAGCTTTACCTCGGGGTACAGGCGCTTCATGGCCTGGGCCAGGATGTGGCTGGTGGTGTGGCGGTAGGTGTTTTTATACTCGGGATTTTCAAAGGTATACTGGTTTTTTTCGTCCATGTTTTTTCTCCTCTCAAATAATGAAAGGCACCCTCGGCTTTAACTGCCAAGGGTGCCTGAATTGCACGGTTCCACCTTGAATTTTCACTCATTGGGCGCTTAACGGGCGCCAGGCGGGGAAACTTACTGCGTTTTTCGGCCTCCCGGCTCAGGAGTGGTGGCGACGGCGCATATCCGGGGCGGCTTACAGCCAGGGCTGCCCTCTCTGAACGTGTTCTGCGCCTGCGTTCTCCTTCAAAGCCTTTTACAAGGGATTATATTAACATTTCTCTTCCGCGCTGTCAAACAGTTTTTTACTGTTTCTTTCCCAGTTTGCGCTGGACGAGCTTCACCAGCTCCACAACGGGGATGACCATTGCGCCGATGACGATAGCCACGACATACTCAAAGAAGCTGACGCTGGTAAAGCCAAAGGCGTTGGCCAGGAAGGGCACCTCGCACACGAGGGTGGTGGCGATGAGGGAGCCGATGGCCGCGATGACGAGGACCTTGTTCTGTCCTTCCAGCTTGAAAATGCTGCCCCGCTGAGAGCGCATGTTGAAGCTGTGGAAGATCTCCGCCATGGACATGGTCAGGAAGGCCATGGTGGTGCCGTCGGCGCTGTTGACCACGGCCCAGGTGCCCGCCTCAATAAAGTGGCCGATGAAGTAGGAGGCCAGCACCAGCGCGGAGACCAGCAGACCCTGATATACCACATCCACCGCCATACCGCCGGCGAAGATGCCGGCCTTGGCGTCGCGGGGCTTGCGGTCCATGATGTCCCGCTCTGCCCGCTCCATACCCAGGGCCAGAGCCGGGAAGCAGTCGGTAACCAGGTTGATCCACAGCAGATGGACGGGCTTTAAGATGGTAAAGCCCATGAGAGTTGCGGCAAAAATGCTGATGACTTCGCTCATATTGGAGCTGAGCAAAAACTGAATGGCCTTGCGGATATTGTCGTAGATCCGGCGGCCTTCCTCCACGGCCCCCACGATGGTGGCAAAGTTGTCGTCCGCCAGGACCATGTCAGCCACGTTCTTGGTGACATCGGTGCCGGTGATGCCCATGCCCACGCCGATGTCGGCGGACTTGATGGAGGGAGCGTCGTTCACGCCGTCGCCGGTCATGGCGGTGACGCAGCCGCCCTTGCGCCAGGCGTTGACAATGCGGGTCTTGTGCTCGGGCTGGACCCGGGCGTAGACGCTGATGTTCTGGTACTCTTTTTCAAACTCCTCGTCGCTCATCATGTCCAGCTGCGCGCCGGTGATGGCTTTGGCCCCGTCGGTCAGGATGCCCAGCTCCTTGGCGATGGCCACGGCGGTGTCCACATGGTCGCCGGTGATCATGATGGGGCGGATGCCGGCGCGGCGGCACTCGGCAATGGCGTCCCGCACCTCGGGGCGCACCGGGTCGATCATGCCGCAGAGGCCGGTGAAGCAGAGCTGCTGCTCCAGGTACTCCGGCTCAAAATTCATGGGCTTTTCCGGCCAGGCCCGCTCGGCGCAGGCCAGCACGCGCAGGGCCCTGTCGGCCATGGCCTTGTTGGCGGCCATAATCTGGGCGCGGTACTCTTCCGTCATGGGGACGGCCTTGCCGTCCTTCAGATAATAATCGCATTTTCCGATAATGACGTCGGGCGCACCCTTGGTATACTGGATGCAGCCGCTCTGGCTCAGATGTACGGTGGACATCATCTTGCGGCCGGAGTCGAAGGGGGCCTCGCCGCAGCGGAGGAATTTGGCCTTCAGGCTGGGTTTATCCAGACCCAGCTTGTTGGCCCAGACCACAAGGGCTGCCTCGGTGGGCTCGCCGGTCACATTGCCCTCCGGGTCGATCTCCGCGTCGCAGCAGAGGGCCATGGCGGCGGCGATGCGCTTTTCATCCTCGCCGAAGAAGTCCACCACGGTCATCTTGTTCTGGGTCAGGGTGCCGGTCTTATCCGAGCAGATGATCTGGGCGCAGCCCAGGGTCTCCACCGCGGTCAGGCGGCGGATGATGGCGTTTCGCTTGGACATGTTGGTGACGCCGATGGACAGCACCACCGTGACCACGGCGGCAAGGCCCTCGGGTATGGCCGCCACGGCCAGGGACACAGCCACCATGAAGGAATCCAGTACCAGCTCAAAATTCAATCCGCCGGCCCGCAGAAGCTGAACGCCGAAAACCACAAGGCAGATGCCCAGCACCAGCCAGGTGAGCACCTTGGACAGCTGGCTCAGCTTGATCTGCAGGGGGGTCTGGCCCTCCTCGGCCTGGGCCAGAGCGCCGGCGATCTTGCCCATCTCGGTGTCCATGCCGGTGGCGGTGATGACGGCGGTGCCGCGGCCGTAGACCACGGTGCTGCCCATGTAGACCATGTTCTTCCGGTCGCCCAGGGGGACGTCTTTCTCCCCTTCGGACAGATTGATAATGTCAATAAACTTGGTGACGGGCACAGACTCGCCGGTGAGGGCGGCCTCCTCGATCTTCAAACTGGCACTCTGCAGCAGGCGGCCGTCCGCGGGGACCGCGTCGCCGGCCTCCAGCAGCACCACATCGCCCACCACAAGCTCCTCGCTGCGGACGATGCAGATTTTGCCGTCCCGCAGGACCTTGGAGGTGGCGGCGGACATCTCCTGTAAGGCTTCAATGGCCTTTTCCGCCTTGTTTTCCTGATACACGCCCAGGACGGCGTTGACGATGACCACGGCCAGGATAATAATTACGTCGGCAAAGCTCTCGTTCTCCACCACGGCCAGCACGCCGCTGATCAGCGCGGCCACCAGGAGGATGATGATCATGGGGTCTGCCATCTGCTCCAGGAAACGCCGGATCAGGGATTTGCCCGGCGCGTCCGCCAGCCGGTTTTTGCCGTTTGCCTCCAGGCGGCGGGCCGCCTCTTCAGAACTCAGGCCCTCGGCGGTAGTGGACAGCTCGTTTAATGTGGTTTCTGTTTCTTCGCAATAGTACCGCATGTGATTGCTCCTTTCAAAAATTGGGGTGATGCAAATGCGCTGTAAAAAAAAGACTTTTACAGCAGTATAACTGTAAAAGTCTTGCTCAATACATAAGTACCCGGCGCGCCGAACTCAAAAATGAGTTGGGATGACGACGCGCCAACGCCTTGCGGCGCAAGCTACTCCCTTTTCGTAAAAGACAGTATATCCCGGCTTTTCTGCAAAGTCAAGAAAAAACTGCCAAGTTCACATTTTGTTTACGGTTCCGCGTGAGGCAGGTTCCAGCGGAACTTGGTGGCCAGGATCCGCAGCGTTACGATGAAGCCGATGGCGATGAGCGCGCCCACGGTCTTATTCATGTCCAGGCGCAGAAAGCCGTAGTACAGCAGGCCGCCGGCCACGGAGGCGATGGCGTAAATGCGCTTATACAGCACCTTGGGCATGGAGTTTGTCAGCATATCCCGGATCATGCCGCCGCCCACGCCGGTGGTCATGCCCATCAGGATGATGAGGACGGGATTGACAAGGCCGTATTTGCCGATGGTGATATCCATGCCCACAATGGTGAAGGAGGCCAGGCCGATTGCGTCAAAGATGTTGTTCACCGCGTCCAGCCGGGCTTTGTGGGCCCGGTAGCTCTCGCCTCTGACGCAGGCGTCCACAAACACCACCAGAGAGAAGAAAGTCACCATGCCGATGTAGACAAAGCTGGTGAACATTCTGGGCGGGAACTCCCCCAGCAGGATATCCCGCATAATGCCGCCGCCAAGGGCGGTAATCATGGCCAGAAACAGTACGCCGAAGGCGTCCGCCCGCCGCTCGATACCCACCATGGTCCCGGTGATGGCGGCGGAGATCACGCCGATGTATTCCAGTATGACAACCGTCAGTTCCATATCACACGTTGAAGCGGAACAGGGTCACGTCCCCGTCCTGCATGACATAGTCCTTGCCCTCGCTGCGGACAAGGCCCTTTTCCTTGGCGGCGTTCATGCTGCCGCAGCTCTTCAGATCCTCAAAGGCCACGATCTCGGCCCGGATAAAGCCCCGCTCAAAGTCGCTGTGGATCTTGCCTGCCGCTTGGGGGGCCTTGGTGCCCCGGCGGATGGTCCAGGCCCGGCACTCGTCAGAGCCGCAGGTCAAAAAAGAGATCAGGCCCAGCAGCGCATAGGAGCATTTGATCATCCGGTCAAGGCCGGATTCCTCCAGGCCCAGCTCCTCTAAGAACATCAGCTTGTCCTCCGGCTCCAGCTCGGCCATCTCCTCCTCCACCTTGGCGCAGATGGGCAGCACCTGGGCGTTCTCGGCGGCGGCGATGGCGGCCACGGTCTGGAAATAGGGGTTGTCCTGATAGTTTGCCACACCGTCCTCGTCCATGTTGGCGGCGTAGATGATGGGCTTGATGGTCAGCAGGTCGCAGGACTCGATCAGCTCTGCGTCGTCCGGGTCACATTCAAAGCTTCTGGCGCTCTTTCCCTCGTTCAGGTGCTCCAGCAGGGCTTTGAACACCTCCGCCTCGTGCAGGAACTTCTTGTCGCCCTTGGCGGCCTTGGTCGCCTTCTCGATACGGCGCTCCACCATCTCCATGTCGGCCATGATCAGCTCCAGGTCGATGATCTCAATGTCCCGCTTGGGGTCGGTGCTGCCCTCCACGTGGATGACGTTGTCGTCGTCAAAGCAGCGCACCACATGGACAATGGCGTCGGTGGCGCGGATGTTGCCCAAAAACTTGTTGCCCAGGCCCTCGCCCTTGGAAGCGCCCTTCACCAGGCCCGCAATGTCCACAAATTCGATCACCGCCGGGGTGAATTTCTTGGGCTGGTACAGCTCGGCCAGATAGTCCAGCCGCTTGTCCGGCACGGTCACCATGCCCACGTTGGGCTCAATGGTGCAGAAGGGGAAGTTTGCGGAAACCGCCCCCGCGTTGGTGATGGCGTTAAACAGAGTGGATTTGCCCACGTTGGGCAGTCCGAC
>CAMGRL010000063.1 GCA_946061515.1 uncultured Clostridia bacterium | reverse complement strand
TTCGACAAGAAGGGCGTTATCGTCATCGACAACGAGGACGAGGAGCTTGACGAGGACACCGTGATGATGGACGCTCTGGACGCGGGCGCCGCTGACTTTGAGTCTGACGACGAAGTGATGACCGTCTACACCGGTGTGGACGATGTGGCCGCCGTGTCCGACGCGCTGACCGCCAAGGGCTACAAGCTGCTCTCCGCCCAGGTGGAGATGCTGCCCCAGAACGGCTATATCAAGCTGACCAACGATGACGACATCAAGAACATGCAGAAGATGCTGGATATGTTCGAGGACAACGACGACGTCCAGAACGTCTGGCACAACTGGGAAGACGCTGAATAAAGAATTCAATCCGGTGGATGCGCATGCATCCACCGGATTTAAATTTATGCTTATGCGTTATGCGCTTTAATATAAAGTCTCTTCGCCCTCTGAAAACAGCTTGTCGTTGACCTCAAACAGGCTGGCGCCGTTTACCAGACCGTAAATGATAATGGCGTCCCGCCGGTTTTTGGGGAAGAGCTGGGCAAAGCCGCCCTGCTTTAACAGCTCCTGGGTTTCATCCAGCGTGGCGGACAGACCGAAGCACAGGCAGATCAGTCGGCTGCGGGAGGGATTGCGGCGGCCGGCAAAAACCTGATGCAGATAAACTTCACTCATGCCGGACTGCTTGGCCAGCGCTGCCTTGGAGATGTTTCGCTTCTGAAACAGGGTGTTCAGCAGTTCAAGAATGTTTCCGCTGAGGAAGTTGTCCTGGTTTTCGGACAGAAACCGGTCCAGATCAGGGGCTGTCATCAGCTCCTGCTGCATATTATTCGTGTCTTTCATGGTCTTACCGCCTTTACAAGCACGCTGTTATTTTATATAATAATATAGTTTTCGACAGGTAAAATCAATATGCGCTCTGCATACCCCGGAGAGGTGAGAATCATTTATTCGTATTTGCTATCCAGCATCGAAGAGGAATATATCACGCTGAAAACGCTCAAAAACAGTGAACGCGGCTGTGTTTCGCTTCTGCAGAACAGACAGAACGGAACGCGCCTTATTTTTCGCCATTACCGGGGCAACGGGGAGGTCTACCGGAAGCTCCTGCATGTTTCCTGTCCCAATCTGCCGCAGATCATGGAGGCAGCGGAGAGCGGGGGAATGGTGGCGGTGCTGGAGGAGTATATCCAGGGCGATTCTCTGGCCTTTCTTTTGGAAGGGGCCCTGTTTACCCCGGAGGAGGCCCGCCGCATTACATTACAGCTTTGCAGCGCACTGTGGGTGCTCCATTCCCTGGGCGCGGTACACCGGGATATCAAGCCTGAAAACGTGATCATCAGGGGCAGTCAGGCGGTGCTCATCGACTTTGACGCCTCCCGCATCTTCAAAAACGAGAGCAGCGCCGACACCCAGATCTTAGGGACCACCGGCTATGCGGCGCCGGAGCAGTACGGCATCGCCCAGACCGACCAGCGCGCGGACATCTATTCTGTGGGCGTGCTGCTGAACATCATGCTCACCGGAAAGCACCCGTCCAGGGAGCTGGCTCCCGGCAGGCTGGGCCGTATCGTGCAGAAATGTACCATGGTCAATCCGAAAAAACGCTACAAAAATGTGCGTGACCTGATGGAAGCACTTTGAGAGGGAAAACATATGAGTAAAAAATGTGTCCATTGCGGGGCGGAGCTGCCGGAGGAGGCCGCTTTCTGCCCCCACTGCGCCCAAAGCCAAATTGAGAAAGTAGAAATAAAGCCTCCGCGCCGGTGGCGAAAAAAGGCCATGATCGCCTCAGTCTGTACGCTTCTTGGGACTTTTGTCCTGCTTGCCGTTTTTCTATACCACCGCCCGGTGACCCTTGAGGGCGGCGCGAGAGTGGTCTATACCGACAAAGACGGAGAATATGAGCTGATTATCGGCTCCGATTCCAGCAACCTTGCCAACCGGGCGCCAGAAGAGTACAGGAGCATCTCCCTGCCTGCCGATGACGCCTCCTGCCTCCCGGCGCTGCTGGGGGTTTTCCAAAACGGGGAGCTTGCGGATGTGGAGCATTTCTTTGCCAAGGTGGAAAGCTGCATGCTGGAGGCCTTCCCCAACGAAAACGGCGCGCTGCAAATCAGTGACCCCATATACAGCGATGTTTTTGCCCCCTCCGCCCGGGAATGTGACGTGTTCTTTACCGGAACGAGCGGCACAAACCAGCTTGCCTGGACGCTGAAGATGAAAAACGGCGACACCATCCGCTTAAGCGAGACCTTTGAGGTCATGACCCTTGTCCACCAGGTGTTTACCCCGGAGGACGCGCCCATGGAGACTATAGAGGATCTGAAAGCCCTGCTGAACCGGATCGACGGGGAAGTTCCCGCCGACACCATTGTGGACATCTACCTGCCTGCAGTCACCTATGACGGCGGACTGACCATGGCTTCCCGGGCCGTCAATCTCTACGGCTGCACAGACGGCAGCGGGCGCACCTGCTTTACCGGGACCCTGTCCATCCGCACAGACAGCCCTTCTCTGGTGACGCTGTGTGATCTGGACTTTTTGGGCAGCGGCGGTACCGGCCTTTCTTCCTCTGCCTCTGCCATGATTTTCGGCTGCACCTTTTCCGGATGGGACACCGGCGCGGAGGTGGCCGACGGCGGCATGATCGGCGTGGAAAACTGTGTGTTCCAAAATAACGGCACAGGCTTCCGGTACGACACGGCCAACTTCAGCTTCTTCAAGTCCGGTTTCCCGGACTGCATTTTTGAAAACAACGGCACCGGCGTACAGTTTGCCCGTCTGCCCGGGTCCATGCCTCTGGATTTCTCCTATACCGTCTTTTCCGGGAATGAGATCGACATTGATAACCCCATCGACTATCCCCTTGACCTGTCCGATGCGCTTTTCCAATGAATACTATGCAGCCGGTTAATTGTTTTCTCACGATTACCGCGTTATCATTACTCATCAGGGAAATATCCCGAAAAAACGAAGAAATGAGGAAAAGGAAAATGAAAAAATGGCTTGCGCTGCTTCTGACGGCGGTTATGGTCTTTTCTCTCTGCGCCTGCGGAGAAAAGGGAACAGAAAGCACCCCCGCAGCTCAGGAGAGCGCCCTGACGGCTGAGCAGCAGATGATCGTGGAGGCCGTGAGCGCACAGATCCAGTCCGAGACCTTCGCACAGTGGCAGGAGCTGGCGGAGCAATTCAAGGGCAGCGCCCCCAAGGCCCCCGAAGTGACTTCTGTTCTGCACTATGAGATCGAGGATTTTGAAGGCGAAAAAATGGACTGCTACCTGGTCAACATTTCCGCGGATGTTGCCTGGTGGATTGACGAGGCGGCACAGCAAGGCACACTTGAAGAGCGGGTTCAGCTCCTTGTAAGCAGCGACGGAAAGACCGTTATGGATTCCGTTACCACTGATGCCGGCAATTTTAACGGCGATACTTCCACCCCCGAGGGCAGAGCAACCTATCTTCTCTGGATGTTCGGCAACATGATGGGCGGCAGTTTTCAGGGGGATTTCCTGAATGACAGCGAAACGATTACCGAGTGGTCTGCCGAGGAACTGGCAGTCATCAACGAAAATCTTTGATATCATAAAAAACGGCGGATACGAAAAGTATCCGCCGTTTTTAGTGTTGACTTTAAAAAGGATTAAATCAATGACAACTGAGCAACAGGGGAGCGCGAGGGGTAGCGAAGCGTCGCTGCGGTACTGAATGACATGCCGGGGGCATGTCAGAGCCGCAGCGTGACCGAGCCTCAGCGAGACAAGGCCCCTTGCTCACCTTGCCGCACTGCCATTTGTGGGCCTGTTTCACGACGGCCCACAAATGGCGCGGCTGCGGAAATTGCGCATCGCCTTCATCTGCCGCTGGCAGCGGCGAAGCGCAATTCTCGCGTTACAATAACCCGCCGCAAAAAAGCTTGAATTTTCAAGCTTTTTGGGCGAAGCAGCGTTTTGAATTTTTCAAAACGCTCGGCGGGCGAAGCTTATCAAGAAGTCCTCGGAGGGGACTTTTTGATAAGCTGAGCCGGTCTGTAAGCCGGGTTCTGTTGAAAACGACCATCTATCTAGACCTGCCGTTGCCGGCAGGTTCAAGCCACCTCCTGAGAACGGCCGGGCCGGCCATGTGTTCTCCCACGGTGTTGCTCCGGATAGAGTTTACAGCGTCCACATGTCTCCATGCGACGAGTGAGCTCTTACCTCACTTTTCCACCCTTACCGGAAGGCAAGCCTCCCGGCGGTATATCTCTGTTGCACTTGTCCGAGGGTCACCCCTGGCGGGCGTTACCCGTTATCCTTGCCCTGTGGAGCCCGGACTTTCCTCACGCACAGGCTTTCGCCTTGTGCCCGCGGTCGTTCAACCGACTCATGGGCCTATTTTAATCATTTTGGCCCCGCAAGTCAATAATATTTCTTGTAATCGGCCCCAAAAAGCATTATAATTATTATTTGCGAGGTGATTTTACTTGACACTGAACGAGTATGTAAATTCCATTAAAGATAAACGGATCGCCGTAATCGGCGTGGGCGTGAGCAACACGCCGCTGATCAATCTGCTCTTAAGCTGCGGCTGCAATGTGACCGTCTGCGACAAGCGGAGCCTTGGTGAAATGGGCATGGAGGCCCTGGACCTGATCAACCGGGGAGCCAAACTGAAGCTGGGCGAGGACTACCTTGAGGGCCTTGACCACGACATCATCTTCCGCACGCCGGGCCTGATGCCCTTTGACCCCCATCTGGAGGCGGCAAAGGCCAGGGGCAGTCTGATCACCTCAGAGATGGAGGTGTTCTTTGCCCTCTGTCCCTGCAAGACCATTGCGGTGACGGGCAGCGACGGAAAGACCACGACCACCACCATCATCTCTGAGCTGCTGAAGGCTGCCGGGTACCGGGTGCACCTGGGCGGCAACATCGGCCACCCGCTGCTGTGCGAGATCCCGGAAACCGTGGCGGACGATATCGCCGTGCTGGAGCTCAGCTCCTTCCAGCTCCACAGCATGTACTGCAAGCCCAACGTGGCCGTCGTCACCAACATTTCCCCCAACCACCTGGATAAGCACAAGGACTATCAGGATTATATCGACGCAAAGCGGGCGGAGTTTGAGCATCAAAGCGAAAATGACAGGCTGATTTTGAACTTCGATGATGAGCACAGCGCCTATTACGCCCATTTTGCCCACGCGCCGGTGAGCTATTTTTCCGACAAAAACCGGGTAGACCGGGGCGTGATCTGCGAAAACGGCCTGATCCTGCGCGTTAACGGCGCAGAGCAGCAGGAGATCATGGGCGCCGACGAGATCAAGCTCCCCGGCGAGCATAACCTGCTGAACTACCTGGCCGCCTTTGCCGCTGTTGAGGGCCTTGTCAGTAATGAAATCTGCCGTCAGGTGGCCATGACTTTTGCCGGGGTGGAGCACCGGCTGGAGCAGGTCCGCGTGTTAAACGGCGTCACCTACATTAACGACTCCATCGGCACCAGCCCCACCCGCACCAGCGCTGGACTTCACGCCCTGAAGGTCAAGCCCATCGTCATTGCCGGGGGCTACGACAAGCACATCCCCTTTGACGGGCTGGGCGACGAGCTGTGCAAGTTTGCCAAGCGGGTCTTTCTCACCGGCGACACGGCGGAGAGCATACATAAGGCCATTGTCAATTCGCCTTTCTACGCCGAGAGCGGCCTGGAGGTACAACTGATCGACGACTTTAAGGAAGCGGTTCTGGCCGCCTCCGCCTCCGCGGAGCCGGGGGATATTGTCCTTCTGTCTCCGGCCTGCGCCGCCTTTGACCGCTTCAAGAATTTCGCGGAGCGGGGCAGATATTTCAAAGAAATCGTAATGGAGCTTAAATAAATGAAGATATCAGAGATAAAACCCCAGGTATATGAGATGGCCGCCCGGGCAGAGGAGCGGATTCGGTCCCGCTTTGCCCGGATCGACGCTGTGGCGGAGGAAAACACCCGCCGGGTCATGGAGGCCTTTCAGGATAACCGGGTGTCCGACAGCTGCTTTGCCGGCACCACCGGCTACGGCTATGACGATCTGGGCCGGGAAACGCTGGATAAGATCTACGCCCAGCTCTTCGGGGCCGAGTCCGCCCTGGTCCGCATCAACTTTGTCAACGGCACCCACGCCCTGACCACGGCCATGTTCGCCCTGGTCAAGCCCGGGGACACCATTCTGGCTGTCACCGGCACCCCCTATGACACCCTGCGAAGCGCCATCGGCATCTCCGGGGACGGCTTCGGCTCCCTGAAGTTCTACGGCGTCAACTACAGCGAAGTGGCCCTGACCGCAGAGGGGAAACCCGACCTGCCCGCCATCGAGAAGGCCGCCGCCGATGAAAAAGTCACTGCCGTGATGATCCAGCGCTCCCGGGGCTACGCCGACCGGCCGGCCCTCACCGTGCAGGAGATCGGTGAGATCTGCAAGACGGTGAAAAAGGTGAACCCCAACTGCAATATCATGGTGGACAACTGCTACGGCGAATTTACCGATGTGATCGAGCCCACCCATGTGGGCGCGGACATCGTGGCCGGTTCCCTTATCAAAAACCCCGGCGGCGGTCTGGCCCCCACCGGCGGCTATGTGGCGGGAAAGGCTGAGCTTGTGGAGCGGGCCGCCCTGCGGCTGACCACGCCGGGCATCGGCGCGGAGTGCGGCTCCACCCTGGGCAATAACCGCCTGCTGTTTCAGGGGCTTTTCATGGCTCCCCATGTGGTGGCCCAGGCCCTGAAAACAGCGGTTTTCTGCGCTGCCATGATGGAGCAGCTGGGAATCGAGAGCTCTCCCACCGTTGAGGAAACGCGCTCTGACATTATCCAGATGGTGAAGCTGGGCAGCCCGGATAAATTGAAGAAGTTCTGTCTGGGCATACAGGCCGGTGCGCCGGTGGACTCCTATGTGACCCCGGAGCCCTGGGCCATGCCCGGCTATGACGATGAGGTCATTATGGCCGCCGGAGCCTTTATTCAAGGCTCCTCCATCGAGCTCTCCGCCGACGGCCCCATGCGCGAGCCTTACATTGCCTACATGCAGGGCGGTCTGACCTATGAATCAGGAAAACTGGGCATCATGATGGCCGTCAGTGCCATGCTTGACTAAGTTCCAGCATATAATACATGGGGAGGTGACCCCATGGCTTACCGTCGCATATTCCGCCGCAGGCCCCGCAGAAGATATGCGGAGCAGACACCCGCTTTCACGGGCAGGCCGCGCCGTCACAGAGGGATCAGTATTCTCTTCCTGCTGGTGGCCCTGCTGCTGTTTCTGGCCGCCGCGTCGCTGTACTTAAAAGACGTCTCCACCGCCATCGCTGTATCCGACGCCAGCGACGCTGTGACCGTCAGCATCAATAACGCCATAGCCGATATCATGCGGGACGGGGATTACAGCGCGGATTATTTTGTCACCTTTGAAAAGTCCGAGACCGGGGAGATCACCGCCATCAGCAGCAACATGGCCCGGATCAACGCCCTTTCCGCAAAGATACTGGACCGCATCGTCGGCGCAACCGACACCCACATGCTGACGGTGAATATCCCCGTGGGAAACCTGACCGGCGTCAGCGTTCTTATGGGCCGGGGTCCCAAGGTTCCGGTAAAGATCATCACCATGACCTCTTCCCGGGTGGAGTTTAACAACAGCATCGTCACTGCCGGCATCAACCAGACCAAGCACCAGATCAATCTGGAAGTGATCGTGGATATCGACATTCTGGTCCCCTGGGGCACGGAGAGTACCCAGGTGGTCACGGAGGTACTCATTGCCGATACCATTGTGGTGGGCCGGGTGCCGGATACCTATCTCAGCATGGACGCTGGCGATGCCGCACAAAATTGAAAACGGAGAAACGCAATGGACGCACAAAAGGAAATCATCAAGCTCCGCCGTGAGCTTGAACACCACAACAAGCTGTACTATGTTTTAGACGCGCCGGAGATATCCGACTACGAATACGACATGCTCATGCAGCGTCTCAAAGCCCTGGAGGCCCTGCACCCGGAGCTGATCACCCCCGACTCTCCCACCCAGCGGGTGGGAGGCCAGGCCCTGTCCAAGTTTGAACCGGTGAGGCACCAGGTCCCCCTGGAGAGCCTGACCGACGTTTTCTCCTACGACGAGCTTTTCGCCTTCGGAGACCGGATGGACGCAAGCCTTCTGACGCCCCACGACTATGTGGTGGAGCCCAAGATCGACGGGCTTTCCATGTCTCTGGAGTATGAAAACGGCGTTTTCGTCCGGGGCGCTACCCGGGGCGACGGCGTGACCGGCGAAAATGTAACGGAGAATCTGCGCACCGTGCGCTCTCTGCCCCTGCGCATTGAAAACGCGCCGGAGCGGCTGATCGTCCGGGGCGAGGTGTATATGTCCAAAACGGTCTTTGAGCAGCTGAACGCGGAGCGGGAGATCAAGGGCGAGCCTCTGCTGGCCAATCCCCGCAACGCCGCCGCTGGCTCCATGCGCCAGCTGGACCCCAAGGTGGCGGCCTCCCGCAAGCTGGATATCATCTGCTTTAATTTGCAGTACAGCTCCGGCGAGCAGTACCAGACCCACGCCGAGAGCTTGGACGCCATGCGCGCCATGGGTTTTCCCGTGGTGCCCTATACCCGCTATGACAATATCCGCGACTGCGTTCAGCGCA
>CAMGRL010000062.1 GCA_946061515.1 uncultured Clostridia bacterium | reverse complement strand
GCCAGTATAACGAAGAAGGTGATGGTGGCAAGGGCATACATCTTCGGCGTTACGGCTTTTTTGGTCATGTTGTAGATGCGGATGGGCAGGGTCTGAAAGCCGTTGCCTGCGGTGAAATAGCTGATGACAAAGTCATCCAGGGACAGGGTAAAGGCCATAATCAGGCCTGTGACGATGCCGGGCATGATCTCCGGGATCTCCACCTTGAAGAAGGCACGGATGGGGGTGCAGCCCAGATCCATAGCCGCCTCGGGCAGGGACTTGTCCATCTGCTGGAGCTTGGGCAGCACCTGCAAAATCACATAGGGCAGGCAGAAGGTCACATGGGCGATGAGCATGGTCCAGAAGCTCAGGCTGGTGGCGGCGCCGAAGAGCCGGCCCACAAAGACGAACATCAGCATCAGGGAGATACCGGTGATGATCTCCGGGTTGATCATGGGGATGTTGGTGGCCGTGTCCATGACGGCGCGGACATAGCGGTTTCTCAGCTTGTTCATGCCCACGGCGGCGGCGGTGCCCATGACGGTGGAGATGGCCGAGGCGCAGCAGGCCAGCAGCAGGGTGTTTTTCACCGCGTTCAGGGTTTCCGAATCCCGCAGCAGCTCCTTATACCAGTACAGGGAGAAGCTGGAAAACACGGAGAGGCTTTTAGATTCGTTAAAAGAGAACACCAGCAAAATGGCGATGGGGGCGAAAAGGAAGAGCATGATCAGCGCGGTATAGATCTTGGATGATGTTTTCATTCTCTTCCTCCTTTCACACGACCATGGCCTTTTTATTGGCGCCCCGCTGCATCAGGGCCATGCAGACCAGCAGGACCACCATCAGGATAAAGGCGATAGCGGCGGCAAAATGCAGGTTATTGGCGGCGTACTGCCCCTCAATGGCGTCGCCGATCAGGTAGAACTTGCCGTTGCCCAGCTTCTGGGAGATATAGAAGGTGCTGATGGAGGGGATGAGCACCATGATGACGCCGGAGATGACGCCGGGCAGGCTGAGAGGCCAGATCACCCGGCGAAGAACGCCCGCGCTGTTGCAGCCCAGGTCCCGGGCGGCTTCCAGAAGCTTCACGTCCATTTTTGCCATGACCGAGTAGATGGGCAGGATCATATAGGGAAAATAATCGTAGACCATGCCGATGATGACGGCGGCCTCGGTGCCGATGATGTGGACCGGGCCCAGATGGATTCTGGCAAGCAGGCCGTTTAAAATGCCGGTGTCCTGCAGAATGGTCATCCAGGCGTAGGTGCGGATCAAAAAGTTCATCCACATGGGAATCATGATCAGGGTGATGAGAACATTCTGGGTGCGCTGGGAAGCGCGGGAGATGATATAGGCCATGGGATAGCCCATAATCAGGCAGATCACCGTGGAGATGACCGCCAGCTTCAGCGAGCGGGCGAAGATCACCAGATAGGTGTGGATCTCCTTGGTGGCCGCTCCGTCGTTTACGGTGGAGGTGGCGGTGAAAAAGCGGGTGATATTGTCAAAGGTGAAGTTGAAATTCTGGTCGGTAAAGGCGTAGTAGGCCACGAAGATCAGGGGTACTAAGATGAACAGCAGTGCCCACAGGGAATAGGGGGCCAGCACCATCCTGTACACAAGGCCCCGCCGTGCGGAGGAAGAGGTGTTTTTCATTCCTCACTCTCGCTTTCCGCGTCGCTGAGCTCGTCCAGCTCGTTGGAGAAGGAGGAGTAGTCGCCGAACATGCCGGAATATTCCGACTTTTTCATGATGTGGATGGCCTCCGGCTCAATAAACAGGCCGATGTGCTCGTCCACGTCCACAAAGTCCGTGGTCTGGATCATCCACTTGAAGCCGTTGATGTCCACAATGATCTCATAGTGCACACCCAGGAAGGTGACGGAGGTGACTACGCCCTTCAGCATTCCCTTGTCCTCGGCCACGATGTCCACGTCCTCGGGCCGCACCACCACGTCCACCGGCTCTTTCTTCTCAAAGCCGGAGTCCACGCAGTCGAACACATGGCCGGAGAAGGCCACCTTCCGGTCCTCCAGCATCACGCCGTCCACAATGTTGCTCTCGCCGATGAAGTCCGCCACAAAGGCGTTTTTCGGCTCGTTATAGATGTCGATAGGGGTGCCGATCTGCTGGATGCGCCCCTCGGACATGACCACCACGGTGTCGGACATGGACAGAGCCTCCTCCTGGTCGTGGGTGACGAAAACAAAGGTGATGCCCATGGCCTTCTGGATGTTTTTCAGCTCCTGCTGCATGTCCTTGCGCAGCTTCAGATCCAAAGCCGCCAGAGGCTCGTCCAGAAGCAGCACCTTGGGGCGGCTGATCAGGGCCCGGGCGATGGCCACGCGCTGCTGCTGCCCGCCGGACAGGCTGGTGACACTGCGGTGCTCAAAGCCGGTGAGGGCCACCATGGAGAGCATTTCCTTTACCCGCTGCTCCACTTCCGCTTTGGGCACCCGCTTTTCCCGGAGGGGGAAGGCCACGTTTTCAAAGACGTTCAGGTGGGGGAACAGGGCGTAGCGCTGAAACACGGTGTTCACGTTGCGCTTGTGGGGGGGCATGTTGTTGATGTTCTCGCCCATGAAGATGATGTCGCCCTCGTCCGCCGTCTCAAAGCCGCCGATCAGACGAAGGGTGGTGGTTTTGCCGCAGCCGGAGGGACCCAGCAGGGTGAGAAACTCGTTGTCGTAGATGTCCAGGTCGATGTGGTCCAGCACGACCTCCCCGTCAAAGGACTTGGTGATATTTTTCAGCTCAATGATCTTTTTCATTCCCGTACCCCCATAAAAACAAAAAAAGATGATGCATGCGTATGTGCATACATCACCTTGAAAAATCACGATAAGCGGCCGCCACCGGCGGCTGCGATGATCCCAATGGGTTTTAGAGTCTATATAGCAAAGATTACTTTTACTACTCTTATTGACCATTTCACAAGTTTGTATGCTCTTAATAGCACCGGTTTATAGTAACCAACTTATAAAACTTGAGCTTTTAACTCAATCAATAAGGCAACAGAAGTTGCCACCGCACCTGCGGTTCTTCGGCATTCGACCCGGCTGTCCGTGTGGCCTTGGCTGCAAAGCAGCGGTCGTTATCTTGCTTATACGCATTTTCAATCTTTGAATCAAAAACGCGTATTGGATAAACTCATATCCAATCGAGACGACTCATTTTAGCAATATTCCACCTCTGTGTCAACAATAAATAAGAAAAAACATTTAAAATTTTGAACAGCGTGAAAGGCAAAGGGGCTGCTCCTACCTTATTGTAATAAAGGACTTGAAAATAACGGTGAATGTGTTAAAATGGCACCGAATTGGAAAACTGAACGATGCTGTGACAAGGGCAGGACGCCCTGCCGCAGCTTATTTGCTTATGGACAGAATAACTTCAAGGAAAAATTCAATCATTACCCATGTGCGCGCTCTGGCCAGCGACGGGGGCTACCGCCGGGAAAAGGGGCAGTATCTCTGCGACGGGATCAAAACCCTCAAAGAGGCGCTGGCCTTCGGCGCGGAGGTCTGCCTGGTCTTGTGGAAGGAGCAGGCCCGGGAGGTGGAGGGGCTTTCATGCCGGGAGCAGTATATCCTGCCGGCGGAGCTTTTTGACTATGCCTCCACCATGAAAAACAGCCCCGGCCCCCTCTTTGCCGTGGCTATCCCCCAACGGCAGAAGGACGAGCCGCTGGAAAACGCGGTGATCCTGGAAAATGTGCAGGACCCGGGCAATGTGGGCACCGTCATCCGCACGGCCAACGCCTTCGGCATTGGCGCGGTGCTGCTGGTGGGGGCCTGCGCGGACCTGTACAATCCCAAAACGGTGCGCTCCACTATGGGGGCCATCTTCCGCCAGCGGGTGGAGCAGCTGGAGATGGGCGAGCTGAAGGCCCTGCTGAGGAAAAACGGTCTGCCCCTCTACGGCGCGGCTCTCAGCGATCAGGCCCGGGACGTGCGGGAGACGGCGCTGCGCCGCGCCGCCGTGGCCATCGGCAGCGAGGGACAGGGCCTGAGCCGGGAATTTCTTGCCCAGTGCGACGGGCAGATCATCATCCCCATGCAGCCGGACAGCGAATCGCTGAACGCGGCGGTGGCCGCCTCCGTGCTGATGTGGGAAATGTCGAAATAATACTGATTTTCAATAGAATTCAGACAATCTTTCCGGCCAAAATTGCGTCATCCTGCGTTGACGGCTTTGCCCATATATGTCCATTATGCGCTGCAGCCGCCGCCTTGTCTGACACAATTTTGCCTCGGAAATCTTCGTCTTCATCTTATTGAAAATCAGTAAAAAACAGAAAGAAAGCGTGGTGAAAGGCAGTGGCATCCATCAAATACTGGGTCTGGCTCTCCGCCCAGACCGGGGTCAGCGCTGCCTCGAAAGCCGCGCTTTTGCGCCATTACGGCGACGCGGAGACGGCGTTTTTCGCGCCCTCCGGGGACTTTGCCCAAATCCGGGGCGTCACGGCCGGGGACGCCGCCGTTCTGGAAAACCGGGATCTGTCCCGGGTGGAGGAGATCCTGGCGGAGTGCCGGCGGCTGGACCTGCGCCCGGTCACCATGCAGGACGCGGATTACCCCCGGCGGCTCAGGAATATCTTTGCCCCGCCTGCGGTAATCTATGTCAGGGGAAAGCTGCCGGAGCTGGATGACGAGGCCGCCATCGCGGTCATCGGCACCCGGAAAGCCAGCCCCTACGGCCTGAAAACAGGCAGCAGGCTGGCCTGGGAGATCGCAAAGTGCGGCGGGGTTGTCGTCTCCGGCCTGACTGCGGGCATTGACGCCGCGGCGGCCAGGGGCGCGCTGATGGCAGACGGGGTGTGCATAGGCGTGCTGGGCACCTCCCACGATCTGGAGAAGGGGAGCCTGGCCCGGGACGTGGCCGCAAGGGGCGCGCTGATCAGCGAGTATCCGCCGGGAACCCAGCCGCTGAGAAGTCATTTCCGGGAGAGAAACCGCATTTCGGCCGGAATCTCCGTAGGCGTGGCGGTGGTGGAGGCGCCGGAGAAAAGCGGCGCGCTGCTGTTCGCGGCGGAGGCCAACGAGCAGGGCAAGGAGATCTTCGCCGTGCCCGGCAATGTGGACTCGCCCAACAGCGCTGGGACCCTTGCCCTCATGCAGGAAGGGGCCAAGCCGGTGCGGACCGGCTGGGACGTCCTCTGCGAGTTTGAAGCCCTGTTTCCCGGAAAGCTCCGGCAGGCGGAAAATATCGAGATGCCGGAAATCAGCGAAAACCCGCCCGAAAACCGGGAGAAGGATACTGAAAGCGGAAAAAAGGGCATTGACAAGGAAAAGAGCAGAGGATATATTGACTTGAAAGAGCAGCTTGCCCAGCTCAGCGAAGAGCAGCTGAAGATCATCAGCGCCATCGACAAGGGGGCAAGTCACATTGACGATGTGATCGAAAAAACCGGGCTCAGTACCCCAAAGGTACTGGCCCAGCTTACCGTGCTTGAGATAAAGGGCTTTATCAAGCGTGAGCCCGGAAAGCGCATATCTTTGAATACAGCAAAAAAGTGAGGACGCATAATGGCAAAAGCAAAGGATCTTGTCATCGTCGAATCTCCGGCGAAGGCAAAGACCATCGAAAAATATCTGGGCGGAGACTATAAGGTGAGAGCCTCCATGGGACACCTGCGGGATCTGCCCAAGAGCAAGATGGGCGTGGATATCGAACACGGCTTTGAGCCCCAGTATATCCCCGTCCGGGACAAAAAAGAGCTGATCGCGGAGCTGAAAAAGGAAGCCAAGTCCGCCAAAACCGTGTATCTGGCCACCGACCCTGACCGGGAGGGGGAGGCCATTTCCTGGCATTTGAAGGAGCTTCTTGACCTGCCGGACGACAAGGTCAAGCGGGTCACCTTCAACGAGATCACGAAAAAAGTGGTCACGGAGAGCATCCAGAATCCCCGGGCCATCGACCAGGACCTGGTGGACGCCCAGCAGGCCAGGCGCATTCTGGACCGCATCGTGGGCTATAAGCTTTCCCCGCTGCTCTGGAAAAAGATCAAGACCGGCCTTTCCGCCGGCCGTGTCCAGTCGGTGGCCACCCGCATGGTGGTGGACCGGGAAGAGGAGATCAAGAATTTCAAAAGCCAGGAATACTGGCTTCTGGACGCAAACCTCAGCCGGGGCGATGACACCGGCAGCTTCACCGCCCGCTTTTACGGCAAAAACGATAAAAAGCAGGAGCTTCACAGCGAGGCCGAGGTCAACACGGTCATCGACGCGGTTAAGGATGAGCCCTTTATCGTCAACACCGTGAAGCGGGGCGAGAAGCAGCGCAGCCCCGCGCCCCCCTTCATCACCTCCACCCTGCAGCAGGAGGCCTCCCGCCGCCTGAGCATGACGCCCCGGCGCACCATGTCCATCGCCCAGCAGCTTTATGAGGGCGTGGAGATCAGCGGCAGGGGCAGTATCGGTCTGATCACCTACATGCGAACCGACTCCCTGCGCCTTTCCGACGAGGCCTTGAGCGCCGCCCGCGCTTTCATCACTGAGCGCTACGGCAGCCAGTATACCCCCAGCCAGCCCCGCCGCTTCAAGACCAAGGCTGGCGCCCAGGACGCCCATGAGGCCATCCGCCCCACCGACGTGTTCCTGATCCCGGAGCTGGTGCGAAAGGACCTGACCCAGGAGCAGTACCGCCTGTACCGGTTGATCTGGGGCCGCTTCACCGCCTGCCAGATGGCAAACGCGGTGTATGACAGTGTGGCGGTGGACGTGGTGTCCAACGGCTACAATTTCCGCGCCAATTACTCCGAGATGAAATTCCCCGGCTACACCGCCGTGTATGAAGAGGCCAAGGACGAGGAGAGCGCAGAGCTTGCCAATCCTCTGCCCTCTCTCAGCCAGGGGGAGCAGCTGACGCTGGAAAAAATGATCCCGGACCAGCAGTTCACCCAGCCCCCCGCCCGCTACACCGAGGCCACGCTGATCCGCGCCATGGAGGAGAAGGGCATTGGCCGCCCCTCCACCTACGCGCCCACCATATCCACCATCACCTCCCACGACTATGTGATCAAGGAGGGCAAGTACCTGCGCCCCACGCCTCTGGGCGAGGTGGTGACAGGCCTGATGAAAGAGCACTTTGCCGACATTGTGGATCTGAAATTCACCAATCAGATGGAGGCCGAGCTGGACGAGATCGAAAACGGCAGAGCCCAGTGGCGCGAGGTCCTGGCGGACTTCTATAAGGACTTCGATAAAGAGATGAACCAGGCGGAGACCGCCATGGACGGCGTAAAGCTGAAGGTGCCGGACGTGCTCAGCGACGAGTACTGCGAGGTCTGCGGCCGCCAGATGGTGGTGAAAAAGGGCAAATTCGGCCATTTTCTGGCCTGCCCCGGTTTCCCGGAGTGCACCTTTACCAAGCCCATCGTCATCGAAATGCCCGGCAAATGCCCCAAGTGCGGCGGCAGAATATTGAAGCGCACCTCCAAGAAGGGCTATGTGTTCTACGCCTGCGAGCGGGGCGTGGACTGCGGCTTCATCACCTGGGACGTGCCCACCAAGGACTTCTGTCCCGCCTGCGGCAAGACCATGTTCAAGCGCAGCGGCAGAGGGCCCCTGAAGTCCTTCTGTATCAACGAGAGCTGCCCCAACTTCGTGCCCGAGGACAAGCGAAGCTATAAGAAAAAGACCCCGGAGGAAAAGGCCGAGGCAGAGGCCAGGAAGGCCGCGAAGAAGGCGGAGGCCGAAAAGAAAACCACGGCGAAGAAAACTACAACGACCAAGAAAGCTACTACGACCAAGAAAACAACCGCCGCAAAGAAAACGACAACGGCAAAGAAAACCACTGCGGAGAAAAAGCCGTCCACGGCCAAAAAATCTACCACAGCAAAGAAAACAACAGCGAAAAAGCCCGCCGCAAAGAAAACGGCGGAAGCAAAGGAATAAAGAATGAAAACAGTAACGGTACTGGGCGCGGGACTGGCCGGCAGCGAGTGCGCCTGGCAGCTGGCCCGGCGGGGCGTCAGGGTGCGCCTCGTGGAAATGAAACCGAATAAAATGACCCCGGCCCACAGCTCCCCGCTGTTTGCGGAGCTGGTGTGCTCCAACTCCCTGAGAAGCGACGAGCTGAGCAACGCCGTGGGCCTTTTGAAGGCGGAGATGCGGAAAATGGGCTCTCTCATTATGGCCAGCGCCGATAAAAACCGGGTTGCCGCCGGGGGCGCTCTGGCCGTGGACCGGGAGGGCTTTTCCCGGACCATCACCGAAACGCTGAGAAGCCATCCCAATGTGGAGATTATCCAGGCCGAGGCAACGGAGATCCCCGAGGGGGAAGTGGTCGTTGCCACCGGGCCTCTCAGCAGCGACGCCATCGCCGAAAAAATCGCCGGGCTCTGCCCGGACAGCGACCTGCACTTTTACGACGCGGTGGCCCCCATCGTCACCCTGGAGAGCGTGGACATGGACAGCGCCTTCTTTGCCTCCCGCTATGACAAGGGGACAGCTGATTATGTAAACTGCCCTATGGACAAGGAGGAGTATCTGGCCTTTGTCAAAGAGCTTGTGTCCGCCAAAGAGGCGGAGATCCACGGCTTTGACGACGGCGGCGTGTTCGAGGGCTGTATGCCCGTGGAGGTCATGGCCCGGCGGGGCGTGGACACCCTGCGCTACGGACCCTTAAAGCCGGTGGGCCTGAAAGACCCCAGAACGGGGAAGGATAATTACGCCGTGGTCCAGCTCCGGCGGGACAACGCGGACGGCACCATTTACAATATGGTAGGCTTCCAGACCCACCTGACCTGGGGCGAGCAGAAGCGGGTGTTCTCCATGATCC
>CAMGRL010000061.1 GCA_946061515.1 uncultured Clostridia bacterium | reverse complement strand
GCGCTCTGGAAGCCGAAGGTGGTGTCGGTGCCGAAGATGTCGTTGTCGATGGTCTTGGGCAGGGTGACCACGTTCATCCCGGCGTCCATGATGAGCTTGGCGCTCTTCTGGGTGCCGTTGCCGCCCATGATGACCAGGCAGTCCAGATTCAGGCGGTTATAGGTGTCCAGCATGGCGGGGATCAGACTGTTGCCCTCGTCGTCCACGATGTCTTTTCCCGGGATATATTTCTGCCGGGAGGTGCCCAGAATGGTGCCGCCCTCGGTGAGGATGCCGGAGAAGTCCTTGGGCTCCATATATTTGTAGTCGCCCTCGATCAGGCCCCGGTAGCCGTCGTACATGCCGAAGATCTCAATGTTGTCCAGATGCTCATAGAGGGTCTTGGCCACGCCCCGGATGGCGGCGTTCAGGCCCTGGCAGTCTCCGCCGCTGGTGATCAGCGCGACTCTTGTCATTCTTTTCATGTCTATGCCTCCTATCCGAATCTTCATTATGGGCCAAGTCGTCGAAAAATGCAAGTAAAAATCAAACAAATCTTTTTATCTGATGGATTGCGCAAGTCTCTGTCCTGTGCTATATTGGGAAAAGAGGAGTTGAAGAAAAATGAGTAAACCCGTAATGATCACGGCGGACAGCACCTGCGACCTCTCCGAGGAGCTGCTGAATCGCTACAACGTAAAAATTCTGCCTTTGACCATTCTCCTTGGCGAGGAGAGCTTTCTGGATGGGGCACACTACACCCCCGCCGATATGTACAAACGCTACCGGGCCGACGGCACCCTGCCCAAGACCGCCGCGCCCAGCCTCCAGCAGATCATGGAGTTTTTCACGCCTTTCCTGAACGAGGGCTATGAGATCGTCCATCTGGACATCAGCAGCGAGCTCTCCAGCACCTGCAACAACGCCCGCATCGTGGGCTCTGAGCTTGACGGCGTGTATGTGGTGGACAGCCGTATGCTCTCCACCGGCGTGGGACTGCTGGTCATCGAGGGGGCCGAGTGCCGGGATAAGGGCATGAGCGCCGCCGATATCGCGGAGCATCTGACCGCGCTTACGGAGAAGGTGGACACCAGTTTTGTGCTGGACACTCTGGAGTTCATGTGGAAGGGCGGCCGCTGCTCCGGCGTTGCGGCCCTGGGCGCCAACCTTTTGAAGCTGAAGCCCGCTCTGGAGATGAAGGACGGCAAGCTGGGCGTGTACAAGAAGTACCGCGGCAGCATCAATTCGGTGTACAAACAGTACATCACCGAGCGGCTCAGCGGCAAAAAGGTCCGGCCCGGCCATGTGTTCATCACCGAGTCCGGGGAGATCGAGCAGTCCGTCATCGACGAGCTGGAGGCCCTGGTGCGTGAGCTGATCCCCGTCCAGGAGATCCACCACACCATCGCCGGCTGCACCGTCTCCTCCCACTGCGGCCCCAAAACCCTGGGCGTTCTGTTCATCAACGAATAAAGTGTAGGAAAACCATTTTAAGGTTTCCTTTCAAGTAAACGATGATTAAATCGGCAAGAGCGGATTGCGAGAAAATTTACGTTCTGATGATGGCACTTTTTTGCAGGAATACTTTGTGTATTTCAAGAAAAAGTGGCGAAATCAGGGCGGAAATTTTCCGCCAGTCGCCGAAGGCGATTTATTCAGCGTTTACTCAAGAGGGAGCCTTTTCATCAGACTGTAGACAAAGCTATCGGCATTGTATGGATTTGCATGGGGAGAGCGCAGAGAGGGGACGGGAGTCCCCTTTCTGCGTTCAATCCATGCTTATTCAGGAGTATTTCTGAATACTCCTGAATAAGTTTTCAAGGCGTCGAACTTTGCCGACGCCTTGAAGGCTCCCTTTCAAGAGGGAGCCTTTTCATACCATGGTTCGCTTTTGAACGGGCCGCCACGCAGGGCGGCCCCTACGCTTCTATTTCGTCGTGCCGTGGGGGCTATCACCTATTCACTATTCACTCTTACTTATTACTTCAATCGGGGTATCGCACCTCCCAGAGGATCAGCCCCTTTGCCGGAGCGGTAAAACCGGCGGCGGCCCGGTTTCTGGCCGCAAGCACGGCTTCCATTTCCTCCGGATCCCGCTCTCCCCGGCCCACTTCGATGAGGGTGCCCACAATAATGCGCACCATGTTGTATAAAAACCCGTCTCCGGTCAGGGAAATGCGAAGCTCGCCCCCCAGGCGCTCCAGCTTCACTTCCCGCAGCTCCCGGACGGCGGATTTTTTCATTTTCATGCCGCAGAAGCTGGAAAAATCGTGCTTTCCCAGAAGCTTCGCCGCCGCCCGCTCCATGGCTTGGTTGTCCAGCGGCTCTTCCAGGGTGTACAGATAATTTCGCTCAAAGACATTGGGCTCCGCGCTGTTCCAGATGCGGTAGACATAGGTCTTTTCCCGGCAGCTCAGGCGGGCGTGAAAGCGGGGCGGGGCCTCGGTAAGGGCCACAGCGCCGATGTCCTCCGGCAGATAACGCCGGATCAGCGCAAGAAGCGCCTGGCAGTCCATCTCCGTCTCCGCCCGGAAGGAGCAGACCTGGGCGCGGGCATGGACCCCCGCGTCTGTGCGGCCCGAGCCGCTGACCTCCACCGGCTGCTCCAGCAGTCTGGACAGCAGAGTCTCCATTCGGCCCTGTATGGTGTTTTCCGTGTTGCCCTGGCGCTGCCAGCCCTTGTAGCGGCTGCCGTCATAGCACAGCGTCAGCTTGAAATTCCTCATTTTCTCCGCCTCCCGTCTCTTTCCCTCTGATTATACCAGCTTTTTCTCCCGATTGACAGTTGAAAAAGCATGAATTATAATGTTAAGACATTGTATTTTTTTGAAAAGGAGTGTGGAGCCATGGAAGGAAAACACAGCCCCAAGCACGCGCCCCCCACCAGAAGCAGCCGCCGCGCGGAGCGCCCGGAGCGGGCAGAATACCGGCGGGCGCCCGTTCGGGAGAGGGAATATGATCCTTCGCCGGAAAAAATGTCCAGGCGGAACCGGCCTGTGTGGCAGCTCATCATTCAGGACATACTATTAACAGGACTGGTGCTCTGCGTTTTCGCCACCTTCCACCATGTGATCCCCCGGCTGACGGCGAAAAACGTCCAGATGCCCACGCCCTCCAGCGTGATCAACACGCCCGCCCCGGCGGAGACCCCTGCGCCTGAGGACACGGCTGAACCGGAGAACACGCCGGAACCCACCCCAGAGGTCATCGACAACCGGACCGAGTGGCAGAAGAAATTTGAGGAGCATTTCACCGATGAAGTCATCGTCACCGAAAATTCCTACACCAGCCCCAACGTCTCCATCACCATGAGCACCATCACCATTGACGACCCCAGTCCCACGGTGTGTTATGTGGCGGACATCTATATTGCCCAGATTGAGAATTTCCAGACCTACTGGGCCAACGGCCAGCTGAGCTATTACGGCGAGGAGAGCTCCCTGAGCATGGCGGCAAACTCCGGGGCCATTCTGTCCATCAACGGCGACTATGCCGACAATCAGCGTTCAGGCTTCCTGGTGCGAAACGGCGAGCTGTATTATTCCGACCAGACCACCTACGACATCTGCGTACTGTACTACGACGGCACCATGGAGACCTTCAGCCCCAGCGAGTACACAGTGGACGACATTCTGGCCAAAACGCCCTACCAGGTGTGGAAGTTCGGCCCGCAGCTGCTGGACGAGTACGGCCAGCCCAGGCAGAGCTACAACACCAGCGATGCCATCTCCTGGGAGAACCCCCGCAGCGGCATTGGCTACTTTGAGCCGGGCCATTACTGCTTCATCACCGTGGACGGGCGACAAAGCGGCTATTCCCGGGGTCTGGAGATCGACCGCTTCGCCCAGCTTTTCGCCGACCTGGGCTGCACCGTGGCCTATAACCTGGACGGCGGACAGTCCGCCGTGATGACCTTTAACCAGCAGGTATACAACCAGCCCTATCTGGGCGGCCGCAACTCCGGCGATATTCTGCTGATCCGTGAGCTGCCGGAGAGCACGGAAGGAGGAGAGGGATAATGAGAGCGGTTAAGGAATTTATCGCCCATCTGGCCATCGCCATGCTGCTGGGCATGGTGGTCATCACCATCCTGGACGGCTATAATCCCCTCATGGCTTTTCTCACCAGTAAGGCCACAAAGGTATATATTGTAGTGATGTGTATTTTGGGCGTGACTGCGGCCATTATGTACATCGCAGAGAGCCGAAGAAATTGATCCGCTATTTCACGCTTGTTAAAAATGTACATAAGAACGGCTTGAAAACCGTCGTTCCCGCGCGATTTCCGTCAGATTTGTTCGTTGAAGAATTGCGGAAAACGTGGTAAAATCTTAACATACTGGGAAATTTTTTTGTTTTCAGAAAAATCACCAAGAAAGGCGTGCGTTTATGTATACGGATTCTTATTTTGACCGGTTCGTACTCCCCGAGGAACTGAGAGCGACCTTGAAAAAAAGCCGCTGCCTCTGCTACCCGGAGACAAAGGATCAGCTCCTTGAGATGTGCTTCGGACCTACTCACAGCTCCCGATATGACGTGACCTATCCCATTCCCGGGCAGGGCCTGTTCAAGGAGGCCGAGGTTGTCCGCTGCAAGAACGGCCCCGTGGTCAACTTCATGGAGGACTATATGCGCCGCCGTGACCCGGACTGCATGCGCATCGGCGACGATCTGCCCACCGATAAGCCCCGCTTTGAGGATACCTATGGCTATCCCTTCTCCCAGCTCCGTCAGGAGACTCTGGACTGGCTGGCCACCCAGCAGCTGATTATGCTGCCCTTCCATGCCGGCGGAAAATATTACGGCTATGACAGTCTGATGATCTGCCCCATGAACGCGGCCTTCTTCGCCCTGTCCCTGGCCAACATGCAGGGCTTTGTCAGCATCTTCGACGTTCAGCCCGGCTACACCCCCAGAGCCATTATTTACGTGGCGCCCCCCTTCCGCATCACCCACTTCAACGGCAAGCAGGTGGTGGTACACAACCGCAGCAAGGAGCTGCACGAGGTCTTTGCCTACAACCTGTACCCCGGCCCCTCCGCCAAGAAGGGCGTTTTCTCCATCCTGCTGGACATCGGCGAAAACGAAGGCTGGGTCACCAACCACGCCTCCGCGGCCATGCTGGAGTCCCCCTATGAAAACGAGATCGTGTTCATGCACGAGGGCGCTTCCGGCGGCGGCAAGAGCGAGATGCTGGAAGAGGTCCACAAGGAAGAGGACGGCAGATGCCTGCTGGGCACCCACACCGTCAGCGGTGAGAAATATTATATCAACCTGGGTGAGACCTGTAAGATCCACCCCATTGCCGACGACATGATCCTTGCCCACAAGGATATGCAGAACGGCTCCGGCCACCTGGTCATTGCCGACGCCGAGGACGGCTGGTTTTTGCGCATGGACGGCGACAACTACTACGGCAACAGCCCCACCTACGAGCGCATCAGCATCCACCCCTCCGAGCCTCTGGAGTTTTTCAATATGGACGGCACCCCCGGCGCCACCTGCCTGATCTGGGAGCATGTGATGGAGTCCACCGGCAAGCCCTGCACCAACCCCCGTGTCATCATCCCCAGGGATATGATCGAGAATATCATCCCGGGCAATGCCCCCCAGGAGGTCAATGTCCGCTCCTTCGGCGTGCGTATGCCGCCTTCCACCGTCATGAACCCCAACTACGGCGTCATGGGCATGGTGCAGTTTGTGCCTGCCTCCATCGCCTGGCTGTGGCGTCTGGTCTCTCCCCGCGGCTTTAAAAACCCCTCCATTGCCGACACCAACGCCGGCAGCGGCCTGAAGAGCGAGGGCGTAGGCTCCTACTGGCCCTTCTCCACCGGCAAGAAGGTCACCCAGGCCAATCTGCTGCTCCACCAGATGCTGGACACCCCCAACACCCTGAACATTCTGATCCCCAACCAGCACATCGGCGCTTACAACGTGGGCTTCATGGGCGAGTGGCTGACCCGCGAGTATCTGGCCCGCCGGGGCGGCACCGTCCGTCTCCGCCACCTGGTGCCCGCCCGCTGCCCCCTGTTCGGCTACTCTCTGGATGAGATGAAGATCGACGGCCAGTATGTCCGTCAGACCTTCCTCCGCCCGGAGCTCCAGTCCAAGCTGGGCTTCGAGGGCTACGACGCCGGCGCAAAGATCCTGACCGACTTCTTCAAGGAGCAGATCCAGGAGTTCCTCACCGACGAGCTGGACCCCATCGGCCGCCAGATCATCGAGCTGTGCCTGAACGACGCAGGCCTGGAAGAGTACCTGGCCATCACTCCCATGAAGAATATCCGATAACATGCAAGTCAAAACCGCCATGCCCCGGAACCCCGGCCGCATGGCGGTTTTTCGGCAAATCCCATGGATGGACGGAGGAAAAAAATGAAGAGAAAGCATAAACTGTCCTCTTCCGCGAAAACCACCATCGCCCTGTTTATTGTGGGCGCATGTCTGATCCTTCTTCAGCTCACCCGGCTCTTTCTCGTCGCCGCTGGAGAGATTCCCGACGGCTGGCCCATGGATTTCGCCGTGGATTCAGAGGAGAATCTATACATCGGCACGATAAACCGGATCGATGTGTATCAGGACGGCGTCCTTCTGCGCAGAATAAGCCCGCCAACGTCGCGGAGCTACCGGTTTACCATAGAAAACGACCAGCTTATCATAGGCTGTGCGAGCGATCAAAAAGGCGACGTTTTTGACTTGGAAGGGAATGCGATGTCCTATGGGGCGCTTACATACAATGAGGTGGAAAGCAAGGCAAACCGCCGAAGCGTTGCCGTAAACGGGCATGAATACCGGTTTTCCGGCAACTGGGGCCTGACTCCCTATGTCATCACCCGGGACGGGGCAGAGGTCTATCGGATGTCCACGCCGGACTACGTGTTCAACGCCTTTCCCTATTGGGGCCTTTGGGCCTGTCTGTCCCTGGCGGCGGTGTTTCTCATTCTGATGAAAGTATCCGAAAGGTGGACATAGAGCACACAGTGGGAAAAGCGCAATGCCTTGCCGCGCCACATGCTCTTTGTACAGTTCCATGCACTGTCGGCAGCCGTATTCATGCATACTGAATTCACTGCAAATCGGTCTGTTTTTTGGCCTATTCCGTGCCACTCTGTAAAACAGGTCAACCGGGACAGCTTCCGCTGTCCCGGTTTTCTTATCTCTTTCCGTCATATTTACTCTTATAGAATTTGCAGCTGCCTCTGGTGACGCAGAGCTTTTCTGTCAGGGCGATGCAGCCGCCGTCCATATCCTCCCGGTGGCACACGCAGTCTGTTTTGGGCGCGTATTCCGGTCTGGGGGCGGCCGGCTTTACCCTTGCGCCGCAGCCGCAGGATTTTTTCCTGCCGGTCAGCAGCTTGTTGGCCGAGGCGTAAGTGATATTACCGCAGGCACAGCGGCAGCGCCACAGCCGCGCTCCGCTGCATTCCCGCTGCTCGCTGAGCGCTAAAACCGTCAGCTTTCCGAAGGTCCTCCCCTGCAGTTCGATCCGGCTCATCCGCTCTCTCCTTTCCTGATGGCGCTGCTCCGGACTGGGTTTCCGTATCGCAGCGTTGAGATCTGTTTCGTTCCTTGTATCTTTCCGGCCTGCCTCTCCCCTCTCTCAGCTTTCGTCATGTACGTCGATGCACAGGGCTTCCGCCACTTCCTCCGGGTTCGTGCTCAGATAATCGCTCACCCACTCGGTGAAGCACGGAAGGCAAAGGTTTTCGCCGTCCACCTCGAAGCTCTTATCCCCCAGATCATAGCCGCAGCGGGGGCAAAGGCGCTGCCGGGTGTAGCCCGGATAGCCGCTTTCCAGCGCGGCCCGGATGTCCGGATGATCCTCCATCATGGGCGATCCAGCTCCCTCCTTAACTCCTCCTCGCTGATGTTCAGCGCGATCGCCATCAGGCGGTGATACTTTCGCAGAGGCGGGCACAGGCCCCGTTCCCAATTGCTGACGGCGCTGTGACTCACGTTGAGCTTCCTCCCAAGCTCTTTCTGGGTCAGACCGGCCTGCCGCCTCAGTGCTTTTAATGACATTTTGCAGTTTCCTCCTTTTCCATCTCACAAATATGAGTTTATCGGTTGACAAGCCTGCAAAAGTAGTGCTAAAATGAATTGCAAGAACATTGCAGCACTGCTTTTGCAGGATCTCCGGGTCTTCCCACCCGGGTCCTGCAGCAGGTCAGCGCCTGTTAAAAAGGCTCTGCTTCCTGATTGCGGCTTTATTATATCTCATAATTATTAGTTTTTCAAGCTATTAAACTAAGTTTTATGAGATTTGTATGCATGCACAAAATTCCGGCGTTCCCTTTGTGAAAGACCATCAAACTTTCTTCTGTTTGGAAAGAAAAAGGAGCATTGGACATGAACTTTTTTGAACGATACTGCATCTTGTGCAAAGAACAGGGCAGCACGCCCAACGGGGTGGCAAAGAAGCTGGGCGTGGCCAGCGCTTCCGTGACGCAGTGGAAACAGGGGTCTGTGCCCCGGGTGGAGACTCTGGCCAGGATCGCGGACTATTTCGGTGTGACGGTGGACTACCTGACGGGAAAGAGTGAGGAAAAGAAAAAGTCCGTCCTCCCGGAGGAGAACGGACTGGACGAAGAATTTATTCGTTCTTATTCCCGTCTGAATGAGACGAACAGGGCGCAGATCGACAGCCTGATCCAATTTCTTTTATCGCAGCAGGGACAATGAGTTTGTTTTCCCTGTCCGGCAGCTTAAAGTATTCCATAGCTTCTTGATCCATATCACACATCCCTTTCGGCACATTCCTATAGGGAAAACATGAATCTTTTTTTCAATCGAGTAGGAGGGGCTGAATAGCCCCGACCTCTCACACCACCGTGCGTACGG
>CAMGRL010000060.1 GCA_946061515.1 uncultured Clostridia bacterium | reverse complement strand
AGTTGGACTGCACCATGCAGCCCATGAAGCCCAGGGCCAGGATGATGGCCACGGCAAAGAAACCGGCCAGGAAGCTGCCGAAGCGGTTGGGGAAGGCTTTCTTGATGTAATATACCGGGCCGCCGTGGATATTGCCCTCGCTGTCCTTTTCTTTGGTCTCCTGGGCCAGAACGGCCTCGGCGTAGATGGTGGCCATGCCGAAAAAGGCGATGATCCACATCCAGAAGATGGCTCCCGGGCCGCCGATCAGGATAGCGCCGCAGGCGCCCACAATGTTGCCGGTGCCCACCTGGGCGGCGATGGCCGTGGCCAGGGCCTGGAGGGAGCTGAGTCCGCTCTCCCGCTTTCCGCCGCTCATGGTGAATTTGCCAAAGGCGCGGCGCATTCCCTCACCAAAGCAGCGGACCTGCACAAAGCGGGTCTTGATGGTGAAGAAAATGCCGGTGCCCACCAGGAGCAGCACAAGGATGTAGTCTGACAGGTAGAAGTTGATTTTCTGAACGATGGATAGGATTGTCTGCATGTTGGTTTTCCCCCTTAATAAAATGAAAAAGCTGCCGGTAAAATACCAGCGGCTCCGGAAATAGACCTGTGCAGACAGACCAAAATAAATCATGCTGCCTGCTCTGTCCTTTTGCCTGAGAGATTCGGCCTTGCGGCCTTGCACCTTCGGCACCCGTTTGAACGGGATTCTCCAGAGTCTCCTCCGCTTCCAGTCTCTTTTCGATTCTGAAAGCATCATTGGGTTTTGCACATTAAATTGTAAAGTGATTGTAGCATAGTCTATGCCCTATTGCAAGGTTTTTTTTACATTGTACTGGATTTTTTGACAAAAGGGGGAGTATATTCATTCCGTTATACAGGGAGTGAGAGTGTTTGAAAGAGAAAATTGTACCTTACATACGGGGCGCCGGGGTCTTTATCGGCGCGTTCGGCAAATGGGTCGGCATTGCGGCGGTGGTCGGCCTGATCGGCGGGCTGATCGGCAGCGCCTTCCATCTTAGCGTAGAATATGCCACAGAGCTGAGAAACGAGAACACCTGGCTGCTGTGGCTGCTGCCCCTGGCGGGCTTAGTGATCGTCTGGGCCTATAAGCGCACGGGCACGGAGGGCAAGGGCACCAACGCCGTCATCGGCTCTATCCATTTCGGCAAGGATGTGCCCATATTGCTGGTGCCGGTGATCTTCGTCTCCACGGTGCTGACCCATCTCTGCGGCGGCAGCGCGGGGCGCGAAGGGGCCGCCCTGCAGATCGGCGGGGGACTGGGCTGCAACATCGGCAGACTGCTGAAGCTCAGCGCCAAGGATGAGCCTCTGGCCACCATCTGCGGCATGAGCGCGGTGTTTTCCGCCCTGTTCGGCACGCCGGTGACGGCCACGGTCTTCGCCCTGGAGGTCAGCAGCGTGGGCCTGTTTCACTATTCCGGGCTGGTGCCCTGCGGCACGGCGGCCCTGGTAGCCTATTGGATCACCCGGCTTTTCGGCATCGCGCCGGCCCGCTTCGCCGTGGAGACCATCGCGGCAGAGCCGGGCATGTTTGTCCGGGTGGCTTTGCTTGCTGCGGTCTGTGCCTTCGTCAGCGTCGTCTTCTGCGAAACCATGCACCTGTCCGAACGGGCGGCGGAAAAGCTGCTGCCCAACGCCTATCTGCGCATCCTGGCCGGCAGTGCCCTCATTATCGCCATGACCTTTGCCGTGGGCAGCATGGAGTATAACGGCGCGGGTATGGATATCATCACCCGGGCGGTGGAGCAGGGCCAGGCCAGACCCTTTGCCTTTTTACTGAAAATCCTCTTTACCGCCGTCACCCTGGCCTGCGGCTTCAAGGGCGGCGAGGTGGTGCCCACCTTCTTCATCGGGGCCACCCTGGGCTGCGTTGCTGGGCCGCTGCTGGGCCTTCCGGCGGGCTTTTCCGCCGCCATCGGCCTTTCCGCCATGTTCTGCGGCGCGGTGAACTGCCCCCTGGCCACGGTGCTGCTGTCCGTGGAACTCTTCGGTGCGGCGGGCCTGACCTATTTTGCCGCCGCCAGCTTCATCGCTTACATGCTCTCCGGCTATTCCAGTCTGTATGTGGAGCAGAAGATCATGTATTCCAAGCTGAAAGCCGAGTATATCAATATCCACGCCAAATAAGGCAACTTGCGGGAGATTCGTGAATCGCCCCTACGAACGCAGCATCAAAATGTGGTCGTGGGGGCGCAGCACGATGCGCCCGCAAGCAAAAACACTTTTCGGTACAAAAAACCTCCGTGAAAACGGAGGTTTTTTGGCTCTTTTAGTTTTCTCAGCCCTTGTAACCGATCTTGTCGGCCAGAGCCCGGTCAATAATGACGGTGGCGTCGGGGTGGATCTTCATCAGGGTGACAGGGCAGCGGGGGGTGATGCGGTCGCCCAGGAGAAGCTGGGTGGCGGCGTCCTCTTTCTTGCCGTTGATGATGAGCAGCAGGCGCTTTGCGCGCATGATATCGCCCACACCCATGGTCACGGCGTAACGGGGAACATCGTCCCGGCTGGCAAAGAAGCGGGCGTTGGCGTCGATGGTGCTCTCGTCCAGCACTTCCTGGTGTGCGTGGTCATAAAGGGACTCGCCCGGCTCGTTAAAGCCGATATGGCCGTCTCCGCCCACACCCAGAAGCTGAATGTCGATTTCACTGCTGGCCAGAACGGCGTTGAACTCTCTCAGGTTGGCTTCCACGTCGCCGGTGCCCTTGGCCACATAGGTGTTGCGCTTGTCGATGTTGATATGGTCAAAGAGGTTGGTGTCCATGAAATAGCGGTAGCTCTGGTCGTGGGTGGGCTCCAGACCCACATATTCGTCCAGATTCACACTGTGTACCCGGGAGAAATCCAGACCCTCCTCGCGGCAGCGGCGGGCCAGCTCCTGGTACATACCCACAGGGCTGGAACCGGTGGCCAGACCGAGACAGCAATCGGGCTTGGCGCGGATGATCTCTTCAAAGATGTCTGCTGCGATGGAACACTGCTTGGTGTAATCTTCGGCAATGATAACTTTCACAGTTAATCCTCCTATCTTTTTCTTCTTTCAGTATATGCGCAATGTTGACAGGTGTCAAGAATGATAAGCTTTCGTTTTTGCTGAAAAACGTTCGCGGGTGACTTTTTCCACCTGCCCGGAGAGGGCAAAGAGGGCAATAAAGTTTGGCACCGACATCAGGGCGTTGAAACAGTCGGCCAGAGCCCAGATCAATTCGGTTGACATAACACAACTAATATATACCGCCGCGGCAAAGAGCACACGGTAAGGGGCCATGGCGGCGCTGCCGAAGAGGTATTTGACGCAGCAGCTTCCGTACAGCGCCCAGCCCAGCACCGAGGACATGGCGAAAAGCAGCAGGGACAGGGCCATGAACAGCAGGGAGCAGCCGTTTCCGAAAACCGTTGTCAGCGCGGAAGAAAAAAGCTCGCCGCCCACGGTCTGCCCCCAGGGCACATGGATGCCGCTGCAAAGAATGGCGAAGGCGGTGAGGGAGCAGATCACCACCGTGTCCGCAAAGACCTCGAAAATGCCCCACAGTCCCTGCTCCGGTGCGGACTTGACGTCGGCGGAAGCGTGGGCGATGGCGGCGGAGCCCAGCCCCGCCTCGTTGGAAAAGGCGCTGCGGCGCAGGCCCCACTGCAGAGCCTGCCCCATGGCGGCCCCGCTGAGCCCGCCGCCCAGGGCTTTCAGGGAAAAGGCGCTGCGGAAAATATCCAGGAGCACGCCCGGCAGCCTTTGGGTGTGGCAGAGGATCACGCCCCCGGCAGCGATGAAAAAGATGGCGCTCATCAGCGGGACCAGTACGGCGGTGGCCTTGCCCGTGCCCACCGTGCCCCGGAAAATGGCAATGCAGGTGATGAGGGCCAGCGTAAGCCCCAGAACATGCCGGAACAGCCCCTCGTTGCCGGAACTGAGGCCGAAAAACGCTGCCGCCCGGGTCACGGCCCCGGCGGCACTGCTGATCTGGGACATGTTGCCGATGCCGAAGGCCGCCAGAGCGGCCAGCAGGGCGTAGGCCCGGGCCAGGGGGCGGAAGCGCTCGCCCAGACCCAGCTCGATGTAAACCATGGGCCCGCCGGAATAGCCGCCCCCGGCCTCCCGTTTCCGGTACAGGATGGAGAGGCAGATCTCCGCGTATTTGATCACCATGCCCAGCAGGGAGGCGGCCCACATCCAGAACACCGCCCCCGGCCCACCCAGGGCGATGGCCTGAGCCGTGCCGATGATGTTGCCGGTGCCCACGGTGGAGGCCAGGGCCGTAGCCGCCGCCTGAAAGGGGGTCACCGCCCCTTTTTCGGCCTTGCTTTTTTTGCATATGCTGCCCACAGTCAGCTTCATGGCCAGCGGGAAGCGGCGAAGGGGGAGAGCGGCGCAGCGCAGGGTCAGCAGTCCCCCGCAGGCCACCGCACAGGGGAGAAAAACAGCGGACCAGAGGATCTCGTTCAGGGAACAGAGAAAGGAATAAATCATAAGATTTTTTAAATTTACAGAAAAGCCTTTATTTCTTGGTTACAATATGGTAACATGTACCCTGCCTCGCATGAATACTATATGATATGGAACAAAGCCCGATGAAATGCGTCTGTGAATAGATGAAAGGATGGATGAACCCATGAAAACGATGAAAAGATTGCTTTGTATTATCCTTGCCGTGCTGATGTTTGCCTCTCTGGGCGCTGCCGCCTATGCGGACGGCGATGTGCAGGCCCGGGCGGTCATCGGCGCGAACCTGGACGAAAACCAGATCGCCGCCGTCTACCAGCTCTTCAACGTGAAGCGGGGCGACGTGAAGGAAATGACCGTCACCAACGCCGAGGAGCGGGAATATCTGGAGGGGTATGTGGACGAGTCCCTGATCGGCACCCGTTCCATCTCCTGTGTGTATGTGGAGCTGCTGGCCGAGGGCGCGGGCATGGACGTGACCACCAGCAACATCACCTGGTGCACCCCGGAGATGTACATCAGCGCCCTGGCCACCGCCGGCATTACCGACGCGAAGATCGTTGTGGCCGCCCCCTTTGAAGTCAGCGGCACCGCGGCCCTCACCGGCGTGTACAAGGCCTATGAGGACCTGACCGGCAAGAAGCTGGACGACCTGGCCAAGGCCGTCAGCACCCAGGAGCTGACCATCACCGGGGAGCTTGCCAACGAGATCGGCGAGATGGATTCCACCTCCATTGTCAACGACCTGAAAATGATGCTGGACGAGACAGCCCAGATGACCGATGAGGAGATCAGGGAGCAGATCATTCAGATCGCCGCCACCTATAACGTGACCCTCACCGACAACCAGATCAACCAGCTCATTTCTCTCTGCCGCTCTTTGGAGGGGCTGGACGCGGACGCCCTGAAGTCCCGGGTAGAAGAGGTGCAGAACACCCTGAAAAAGGTGTCGGAAGCCAAGACCCAGGTGATCGGCTTTGTGGAACGGGTGAGAAAGGTTGTCACCTCCGTCAAGAGTTTCTTTGAAAAGATCGGCGACATCATCGGCCTGTAATAAAAAACGGTCATCCAGAGCGCGAGGGAGCCTGTGAATCACCCTGTCATCCAGAGCGCGGCGAAGGAACCCGTGAATCAACCTGTTATCCTGAGCGTAAGCGAAGGATCCCGCATGGCAACGCTGAATGTTCTGTTCACGGGATTCTTCTCTCACGAAACAAGTGTCGAGATGTGCGCCGCAGGCACACATTGAGGCATCGAGTGCAGTGCATTCCTTCTCGCAGACAAAGTCATTTTGACTTTGTCTACGAATTTTGACTTTGTCTACGCCTTGAAACCCGCTGCGGAATTGCTCCGCAGCGGGTTTCAGACTGTAGACAAAGCTATCGGCCGTGTATAGAATCGCATGGGGAGAGCGCGGAGAGGGGACGGGAGTCCCCTTTCGGCGTTCAATCCATGCTTATTCAGGAGTATTTCTGAATACTCCTGAATAAGTTTTCAAGGCGTCGGACTTTGTCGACGCCTTGAAACCCGCTGCGGAATTGCTCCGCAGCGGGTTTTGTTCTTTATTCAATGGCTCAAGCCACATTTTTTGCAAGGGTCGTCGCTGTCTTGCCGTCAAAATACATTACATTGGATATGATCGTATCCTCGCTGTCGATCCCTGTGTACTTGTTGAACATAAAGCTCTTTGGATCGACCTCACCGGAGTAGAGTCCGCTGGACGGGGAGTACACAATAACGCTGTCGGATATTTTGGTTCCGGCCTGATCGCCGTAAGACCACATTTTCATCGTGCCCACATAGTCGGATGTGTCCTCTATTTTCTGCATGTTCTTGTAGTACAGCACGGTGGCGCCGTCGGTGCTGAAATCCAGGCAGGTCCAGATTTCCCCGTATTCGCCCCCATAGTAAGACACGCCCTCGTCGATTTTCCTGGAGCTGCTGTCGCCGACTTTACGGCAATACAGATCCCCCGCACCATTTACGCAGTTTGTCATATAGTACACATATTTGCCGCTGAGGGGAATGGCAAAGCAGGACACATTCCCGGCGATCTTCTTCTGTTCAGACAGGTCCGGCCCGTTCAATTTGGCGGAATACAGATTCTGCTCCATGTCAATATAGAAGATATAACCGTCCGCGGTGCAGCAGTCCAGCACATCGCTGAGAATGAGCTCTGCATCCCCGCCCTCGGGAGAGACGCAGAGAATGTTCAAACCATCATCACCCTCAGCCGCGACATACAGCCAGGAGATATCGTTGCTGGCGGTATTTTCGATCAGGCCGCTTTCCGTCATAATATAATTGGGCCACGCGCAATCCGAACCAAGGCTGACCTCCACCGTAGCCTCCCCGGCCTTTTTGATCCACATGTTGTCTGAATACACGTCCGCCACGGTCAGCATTTGGTTGTCTTTGGAGAACTGGGCAAAGGCGTAGCTGTAAGAATAGCTGTTGTGTATCTCTTCCAGCTTTTCCGTCCGTCCGTTCTCCGCCAGATACAGGACAGGCGTGCCTGCCTCATACGCGCACCAGGCGGCGGTCTGACCATCGTTGGAGATCCCCAGCAGATCCACATCTTCCGCAGCCAAGCTTACCATGATGCTCTCAGTAGAATCCCGGGGCAGCGTGTAGATATCGCCGTTTAGCGTATAGTACAGGGTGCTTGCGGTGCTCTGCGCGATCACATACTCCCAGCAATCGTCCAGCTTCCGGGGGACATTGTCCGAAAACAGAACGCGGTAGTCCTCAGCGCTGTCCGACTGATAGAAAACCCCTTCATCCACAAGGTAATACAGGCCGTTGACATCGTCTGCAACGATCTGCTTGTGGGACAGCATTTTGTCGGTAACGTACAGCGTGCCATCGTTTCGCAGCACAACTACATGCTTCCGGTCTGCCGTAATGGCGGCGACGAATACATTGTCATTGATCACAATGCAGCTGCCGTCCTCAGGCAGGGGAATATAGGCGGTCCCGTCCTCACCGGACCAGGAGACTACCATCCTAAGTTCCTCGATGTTCACGGCGGGCAGGCTCACGTCCTTTAACAGCAGGAAAACCAGAGCCGTCACCGCCAGAACGCCCACGATGACACAGGTGATCAGAACGATCAGGGCCTTGTTTCGCTCCGCAGGAGGCTGGACGGCCTCCGGACCGGTACTCTCCTGCACCCAGATCGTTTCCACTTCCGAAGCATGGAGTTTTCCCGTATCTCCTTCGCTGGAATAGGCGGGTGTCGTCCTTTCCGGCAGCTTGATCCCGCAGTGTGGGCAATAATTGGCGCCCTCCTGTAGCTGATTACCGCAATTTGGACAATACATCAAATAATCTCTCCCTTCTCCCTCTTTTGGTTTTATTATACAGGAACGGGGAGCTTTTTTCAATAGACACTCCGGGAAGCAAAGGGAGCCTGCAGCAAAATGGAATGCTGCAAGCTCCCTGTTCTTCTCTTCTTATTCGTCTGTCGGGATCAAATCCGCTTCCACTTGGCGCCGTGGGGGATGTCGGTGACTTCGATACCGGCGGCCTTCAGCTCGTCGCGGATTCGGTCGGCCTCGGCGAAATTCTTGGCCTTCTTGGCGTCCTGGCGGGCCATAATCCTGGCCTCCACTTCCGCGTCGCTCTCGCCGCTCTCGGACACAATAGTGAACTGTCCGGCGGTGACGGCCTGCTTTTTCAGCTCCTCCCGCTTCTTGTCGGCCTTTTCCAGAAGGCTCAGGCTCAGTACGCTGTCAAAGTCTGCAAGGACATAGAGCTTGGTGGCGTCGTTGGTCTTGTATTTGAGCACATCGTAAAGGCAGGTGACGGCCAGGGAGGTGTTCAGGTCGTTGTCCAGGGCGGCCTTGAACTTGGCGCGCAGGGCGTCCACGGCCTCCTGCTCGATCTCGCCCTCGCCGGGCTTCAATGCCGCGATCTTGGCGATGAGCTTGTTGTAGGTGGTCTGGGCGTTGTCCAGGTTCTCCCAACTAAACACCAGGCTCTTGCGGTAGTGGCTCTGCAGGCAGAAGAGGCGGTAGGCCAGGGGATCGTAGCCCTTCTCCTCCAGCAGGGAGACGGTGAGAAATTCGCCCTTGGATTTGGACATCTTGCCGTCGTTGGTGTTCAGGTGGAGGACATGCATCCAGTAATTGCACCATTTATGGCCCAGGTAGGACTCAGACTGGGCGATTTCGTTGGTGTGGTGGGGGAAGGCGTTGTCGATGCCGCCGCAGTGGATGTCCAGATCCTCGCCCAGGTGCTTCATGGAGATGCCGGAGCACTCAATATGCCAGCCGGGATAGCCCACGCCCCAGGGGGAGTCCCATTTCAGGGCCTGATCCTCAAACTTGGACTTGGTGAACCAGAGCACAAAGTCGTTCTTGCTGCGCTTGTTGGGGTCCTCTTCCACGCCCTCGCGGACGCCTACGGCCAGGTCCTCCTCGTTGAAGTCGTTGAACACATAGTATTTCTCCAGCTTGGAGGTGTCAAAGTACACGTTGCCGCCGGCAAAATAGGCGTAGCCGGTGTCCATCAGCTGGGAGATGATCTTGATGTATTCGTCAATGCAGTTGGTGGCGGGCTCCACCACGTCCGGGGTGCGGATGTTCAGCTTCTTGCAGTCGTCGAAAAAGGCGTCGGTGTAGAACTTGGCGATCTCCATCACGGTCTTGTGCTCCCGCTTTGCGCCCTTGAGCATCTTGTCCTCGCCCTCGTCCGCGTCGGAGGTCAGGTGGCCCACGTCAGTGATGTTCATCACGCGCTTGAGGTTGTAGCCGGAATAGCGCAGGTAGCGGTCCAGAATGTCCTCCATGATGTAGGAGCGCAGGTTGCCGATATGGGCAAAGTGGTACACCGTGGGGCCGCAGGTATACATC
>CAMGRL010000059.1 GCA_946061515.1 uncultured Clostridia bacterium | reverse complement strand
TCCAAGCAGGAATCCAAGCAGGAATCCAAGCAGGAATCCAAGCAGGAATCCAAGCCGGAACCCACGCCCCCAAAAAAACCGCCGAAAAGTGACAGCTCCGAAGGCGGCTTTTTCGCCAGATTGTTCGGAAAAAGCAAAAAAGAAAGTCAGGATCCGGTGAGTATAACCATACCGGTGAAGGAGCCGCCCAAGCAGCCGCCGGTGAATCACGGACCGTACAAGCCCAACCCGTCTCCCAACAGGAACCCCACTCCCATCCCGGTGCGGCCCGCGGGAGGACAGAGCCCGGCGGTAAGCGGCAGAGGGAACATGCCGGACAGGGAGAAGCAGATCCAGCCGAAGCCCTCTGAGCCGGAAAAGCGCGTGCCTTATGTGGCTATGGTGAAAGGAAACCAGCTGATCCACCAGGTTCACCTGGGAGAAAATCAAACCCTGATCGTGGGCAGATCCCAGGAAAGCTGCCAATATGTGGTTCCCGGCGACCAGAATGTCAGCCGCAGGCATTGCGAGGTCAGGTATAAAAACGACCAGCTCTATATCAAAGATATTTCATCCAACGGCACATATTATGCCGACGGAACACGATTTGTAAAAGACAAAGAACAGACTGTTGAATCGGGAACAAGGTTTTATTTGGCTACACCTGAGAACATGCTGATCATCAGTTACTAAAAGAGAGGAATGATTCCTTTTGGCAAAAAAAAGCAATGAGCCCCAGGCGGTAAGGCCGGAGAGCCAGGACACACCCACAATGCTCCGGTTTGACAGAGAGGACAGTGTAACGATAGGTAAATCCTCGGTGATCGGCTCCCGACCTGAGCAGCAGGACGCCATAATAACCGATAATGATCTGGCTTATCTCCAGTTTGGCCGGATGATCGCCATTTTGTGCGACGGTATGGGCGGCATGAAGGGCGGCAATATCGCAAGCCAGCTGTGTACAGCTCATCTGTACTCTGAATTCCAGACCGTGCCGGATAACATGAATATCCGGGAGTTTTTCAGCCGTGCTCTGGACAAGGCGGATATGGAGGTTAATTCTCTGCGCACAGAAACGGGCAAGCCCATGCATTCGGGGACTACGCTGGTCAGCGCTGTGATCATCGAAGGGCGGATGTATTTGGCCAATGTGGGCGACAGCCACGGCTATCTGATCCGCGGCGGAAAGATCAGCCAGATCACGGAGGAGCACAATCTGATGAGTCTGCTGCTTGAGGAAGTGGCCCAGGGGAATATAACCATGGAAGAGGCCAGGAGAAACCCCAAGCGCGAGGCCCTTACCAGCTTCATCGGCATGGGAGGACTGCGTTATAAGCAAATCACAGACCCGCCGCTGGAGCTGAGATCGGGGGACTATATTATCCTTTGCAGCGACGGACTCTACCGCACAGTCAGCAACGAGGAGATCAAGCAGACCGTAATCGAAGCGGGAGTGGACGTGCAGGGCGCAGCGGACGCGCTGACGGAGCTGGCCCTGAGCAAGAGAAAGCCCAAGCAGGACAACACCTCGGTAGTGGTGCTGCTGTACCAGTAAAAGGATTGATTACAGTACTTTGTGTAAAGGCACTGTTAATTAATAAAAAGATTGAAAAGGAGAGAAAAGTAAATTGAACCTGATCAGATGCGAAAACGGACATTTTTATGATGCGGACAGATTCGATTATTGCCCGCATTGCAATCAGTCCACAGTAAGCACGGTAGGCTTGAACACGGAAGGGGATAAAATGTACACCCAGCCGCTGGACACTACCGAAAGAGACGAGGACAACAGCGGAAAAACCATAGGCTATTTTGACTCCTGGGATGTCAAAGTTGAGCCTGCCGTGGGCTGGGTCGTGGCCGTGGAAGGCGAGCATGTGGGAGAAAGCTTTGTCCTGAAGACCGGCCGCAACTTCATCGGCCGCAACAGTGATATGGACGTGGCCCTGACCAAGGATGGCACGGTCTCCCGCGTCAAGCATGCCACCATCGTGTATGAGCCGGTGGCCAACATCTTCATCGTCCAGCCGGGCGAGGCCAGAGAACTCTTCTATCTGAACGGAAAAGTTGTTCTGCAGGCCACCCAGATCGAGCCTTACGACATGATCAGCCTTGGCAAAACCAAGCTGATCTTCATTCCGTTCTGCTCGGAGAGATTCACCTGGGTAAACCCGAACGAAGAAAACAAATAAGAGAGAAAGGATGAAGTAAGATGGAAAAAATTCAGCAAAGAGAGATGAAGACATATGTCTTATCCTGCCTGCTCAATGTAGGAATAGGCTTCGTCCTTGGTCTGATTATTGGGCTTATCCTTGGCGGAATAATTGGGGGCTTGCTTGTTGCCTTGGAAATGGCGGTCGGATTTTCTTTTATTTCTGTCAACCTGTACTACATCTATTTTGACTATAAGCTTTCCTTGGACGTCAACGCGGTTTGCGCCGGCGATGGCGTGGAGAATGAAAGCTCTCTGGTTGCCAGCGTCCTCAGCCTGATCACCTTTGGTCTCTACGGCGTGTACTGGAATTACAAATTGGCACAGCGCCTGAGGGCCAACGCTCCCCGCTATGGGTTTAAGATGAATGTCACGGGGAAGGAAATCGCAGCGCTGTCCGTTTTCAGCTTTGGCTATATCTCCACTTATGAGCTTATCAGGACCATGAACCGGATCGCGAAGGTCTACAACGAGGGCTCGGCTTCCAATGATTATACTCTCGGAGGTGTACAGTAATGCGTATTGAAAAAAGAAGCTTGACGAAATTTCTTCTTCTCAACGTTTTGACCCTTGGCATTTACGGCTTTATCACCTTAAATAAAATCGGCAAGGAAATCAATGCCCTGTGCGCCGGGGATGGAGAAGAACCCCGTTTTGGTTATACCGGCGCCGTTATGTTCCGTGCCATTTCCACATTTCTCGGCATTCTCTTAGGTTTTATTTTGGGCTTGGCCGGATCCCGTTATGCTTTTTTTGCCGTTGATTTCCTCTGGGACGTTTACGAGATTGGAGCCACCCGCGCGGCGATTGTGTTTATCTCCATGACCTGCTTTGGAATCCTGTTCTCCGTTGTAGGCGGCGTGGTAAGCGGGATCTACCTCAACTACTGGTGGTACAGACAGACCAGCCGTCTGAAGCTGAATGCCGGCCGGTACGGCCTGGTAATCAAGGAGAGCGGTACTGACACATTCCTTTTCCGCACCGCTCTGGACACGGCCCTTCTTCCCTTTACCCTGATCCTGTTAGTCCTGTCCTTCCTGATTCCCGGAATCATCATTTTCCTGCTGGCAGCCGCAGGCGGTGGGGCCAAAGTTTTCGCCTGTATCCTTGCTTTCCTTTTCACCCTGCCCCTTATGCTGTTTGGGACAGAGCTGACCGCTGGCGCCAATTACAGCTTCTATTTCCTGTTCAAGAACCTCAACCGCTTTTCTGATGTTGTTTCCGGCGGCGCATATCCCTTTGACCCCATGGCCTATGAGTACGGCGCTTCCGTGGAGAACAATTACCCCAACTTCCTGCCCAACCTGAATAACGGCGATCTGGGCGTGATCAACAATACATACTACAAAACGGAAGAACTGGGCAAGAAGATCGACGATCTGGGCAAAGGAAATGTCAAAGCCGGCGGCAGCAGAGACTATGTGGGCGAAACCGTTGCCGTCAGCGGCACCGGCAGTCTGGAAGGCCTGAAGGGCACCTGCGCAGGCTACAAGTTCGAGCTGAAGCACGGCGAAGAGATCGTCATCGGCAAGGACGCCAAGGTTTCCAGCATCGTGATCGACCCGGCCTTCAAGCAGGTCAGCCGCAAGCATGTCGGCGTGAGCTATGACGCAAATATCAACCAGTACCGTGTAAAGGATTACTCCTCCAACGGCACCTGGGCCAATGACCAGAAGCTGACCCCGGGCCAGAGCACCCTGCTCGGCAGAGGTACAGTTCTGAAGCTGGCAGACGACAAGAATACCTTCCGTCTGGGCTGAGAAAAGAAATCAAACTAAATGCATCGGTCTGCCGAATGCCCTCTCGGCATTCGGCAGACATTTTAAAAGAGATGGATTGAGCGTGGAATGATGAATAAATGTATTAATTGCCTTCTGCCCTTAAGTGAGGGAAATATATGCCGCCACTGCGGATATGACAACGGTAAGCCTTTGCCCTGCGAGGGGGAGCTGCCGCCGCATACCGTATTGAATGGCCGCTATGAGGTGGGCAGAGTTCTTGGAAGAGGCGGCTTCGGCATTACCTACGCCGGAAGAGACCTGAAACGGAATAAGATCTGCGCGGTCAAGGAGTATATGCCCCATAATTATGCCCACCGCAGCATGGGAAAAACGGTGGAGCCCCGCGACAAGGAAGAGGCAAGGCATGTTTTCAATAAAGGCAAAGAGGGCTTCCTGAAGGAGGCCGAAAACCTGAAGCGGCTTTCGGATATTCCGACGGTGGTTGACTGCTATGACTATTTCCGCGAGAACAACACGGCCTATCTGGTCATGGAACGCCTGGAAGGCATAGAACTGAGCAAACTGGCCAGGCAGAAGGGTGGCAGGATCCCCCATAATGAGCTCTACCCCATCTTTGTCTCCGTTGCGCGCACCCTGGTGGAGATCCACAAGCGGGGCATGGCCCACAGGGACCTGAGCCCGGACAATATTTTTTATCTCAATGACGGCCGTGTGGTCCTCATCGACTTCGGTGCGGCAAGAGATTATGTAAACTCATTTGCCAGCGGTCTTTCCGTCTATCTGAAGCGGAATTATTCGCCGCCTGAGCAATATTTGCGCATGGGGAAGCAGGGACCCTGGAGCGATGTGTATTCCCTCTGCGCTACATACTACCGCCTGGTCAGCGGAACCTTCCCTGATGTAACGCCCGGACAGAAGGCGAAGACGCTCATTGAACTGGGCGCACCGGTGCCGCAACGGATGTCCGATGTGATCGCAAAAGGGCTGGAGCCTAAACCGGAGGACAGATATCAGAATTTCGTCCTGCTGTTGGAAGCGCTGGGTGAGTGCGGCGGTAAATTTACACCGGAGACGACACAGCCGGTCAGGGATTTTTATCTGTACAAATGTGTCAGGGGAAAACCGCTGCAGTGCATACCCATTGAAAGCGGGGAGTTAACCATAGGCCGCGACCCAAGCCACCGGATGACGGTTGATAATGATTTTGTCAGCCGGGATCATTGCAAGATTGAACGGCAGGGAGACGACCTGTATATCACAGACATTTCAAAGAACGGGACGTTCTGGGAGAATAGAAGGAAACTGGAGAAAAACAAAAGGTATAAGATCCAAGCAAACTGCCGGTTTTATCTGTACACGCCGGAGCCGTACAGCTTCCTGATCACCGACAAGAAGCTGCTGTGAGAGAAAGGGAGACTGGATCGCCCGGCAGCAGGGAAGAGATAAACCGGAAAACAAGAAAAAAACTGTCTGACGAAAGGAAGACAGCAGAGATAGAGAGTTTTCTGTACAAAAAATACAGATCATGAATAGGATGTGTTGAATTTGAAAAGAAAATGGGCAGCGATACTGATATTAGCGCTCCTGATCAGCATAGGACAGGGCTTCCTGTTCCATACTACCGCGGCAGCAGACGAGGACCTGCCTACGCGCGATGTGGTGCTGATCCTGGATAATTCCAAATATGTAAGGGGCGATAAGAATCCCTCTGTCATTTCCAAGGATGAACAGCCCATAGCCAAACTGATTTGCCAAAAGCTCAATGAAAACCAGGACATCAAAACCAACATCACGCTTCAAGTGATTGGCCAAAGTGGGGCGGAAAACAGTTTCCCGGCAGAGGAGAGCACAGCGTTAGAAAAGGCTGTCGATTCAGTCTTGGCGGGAAGTGAAGAAGCACCCATATATGCAGCGCTGGCTGAAGCTGCTGCGCATCTGGATGCGTCAGAGGCGGATATAAAATGTATCGTGCTGCTCACAGCAGGCGTAGTAACAGATGATGAAAAAGCCCTTGACGGAATTGAACTGAATCAATACCGTGTCTACGCTATTGGCTTGTATCTGAACTTGGACGGAGAACAGACGGAACAATCCAGAGATTTTTTGAAAGACATAGCCAATACCGGTTATTTTGAGTACAATGACAACAATAGAAACAAGCCGTACGAGGACTGCGTCCCTGACTTCAGCATCACAAAAATGCTGGTCAGCAGCGAAAATGTGAAGGCCTATATCTATCCCAGCGACAAACGGGAGACCAAGGAAGACAGGCGGGCCTATTATGAAAACGGCGAATGGACCGGCGGGGGGAAAACGGAAGCAGACGCCCTGTGCTTCGATCATTTTGAAAAGGGCGAAGGATATTATGTGGAGATCAAAGCTGACCCGGAATTCAGCGAAGAGAACCTCTATGTAACATTCTGCCAGGGGGAGAACCCCAGATCTCCGGAGGCCATGGAGGTGTTCAAAATTCCGGCGGATGTGGCCAAGGGCACAGTAAAGTTTGTTATTCCCGGTGACCTGAGCACCAGATTGATCGAGTGCGAACCTGTGCCAGGTTCTGTTGTTGCTTTGCCCGGTAATACGGCGGACGATGAGGCTGCAAGCCAGCCCGATAACACGGCGGACGATGAGGCCGCAAGCCAGCCCGATAATACGGCAGGGCAGGACGCAAACCAGACCGGTGATGCGACAACGGACGATGAGGTCGCAAGCCAGACCGATAACACGGCAACGGACGAGGGCGAACAGAACGACAACCCGACACAGGCTGAGCTCAATGTAAATACGCAAGAAAAAGCCATTGAACACTACCGGCTGAACATCGGGGAAGGTGATCCCGCGGAAGGCGAAAGCGGGATAATCGAACTGAAGGACTACCAGTATGATATTCTCGTTCAGACCGAAAGCGAAAAGCAGGGCAACGTTTATTTCCCGCGCAGCAGCTATCTGGGCCAGCGGATCGAGGTGAGAGCGGAAGCAAAAGAGGGCTATGCCTTTGAAGGCTGGTATGACGCCGATGGACAGAAGCTCTCTGACGCGGAACAGATGAGCTTCCTGCTCGTGGACAATCTGACCATCTCCGCAAAGTTCAAGGCGCAGCAGGGGACGATATTCACCAAGCCTGCCGAAACGGAAACCCAGCCGAACAAAGGCTCGGGTCAGCTGATCTCCGGTGTCAATAATTTCGTTCTGATCGGTATTGGCATTGCGGTCGTTCTGATTGCAGCTGTCGTTATCACGGTCGCAGTGGTCTCCTCCCATAAAGAGACAGAGACCAGCGCTCAGATCCCCACCAGGGACGTCAACGGATACGCAGGCAATACGGTCCTGAATCCGTCCGTTCTCCAGGGGCCCAATATAAGAACGGAGGCAGGTCCCCGGCCTGCGCCGATCCAGCGAAGAGTGCCCGTGCGCAAACCGATCCTGCTTGTGACCGGAGGCTCCATGAAGGGAAAGTCTTTCCCGCTGATCCCGGGCAAGACTATGGCTGTGGGCAAGGATTCCGGAATGTGCGAAATTGCGCTTGGGAATGATTACCGCTATGTCAGCCGTAAGCATTTTACTGTGACCTATGATACCGAAAGTGATATGTTCTTTGTGACAGATCTGTCCAAAAACGGCACATTCAACGCGGATCTGCACCGTCTGCCTTATGAAAAGGCTGTTCCGGTCAAACCGGGAAGCACACTGATGCTGGGAGATGAGCAGATCACAATTAAGCTCCAATAAACAATAAAAGAACATGTGCGTTTCTTGAGAGCAGTCTGAATCAGGGGAGAAATGAAAATGAAAAAAAGAATTCGGACACTGGTTTTGTTGATTCTCGCGGTGATCTTTCTGACACAAGGCTCCCTTGCAACGTCAGCGACTGCGGCCAACCAGGTGCAGGAGGCAAGAAACGGCGTCGTCATGGTATTATGCATCTATGACATGGCGTATGGAGAAGACGGCTCCATGGGCACCGGCTTTTTCGTCGGCGACGGGAAAGGCGGCGTCCAGTATGTGCTGACCAACAGACATGTGGTGGACCCTACAATGGAAGGCAACATGTCGTTTACGGATCTGTATCTTGGCGTGTCTTTTGAAAATCAGATATACGACGTGGCTGAGGCGGCCGTGTCCTATGATTATGATATGGCGATCCTGAAGCTGGAAGAGCCCATCACTTCAAGGAAGGCGATGACTCTTGCTTCAAACTATGTGGATGTGACCGACACGGTATACGCCGTGGGCTTTCCCGGAAATGCGCTGTACAACGAGGAGGACTTTTCCAATCTGGAAAGCATCACCGTTACCAAAGGCAGTGTTACCAGAAGCCGCGTTACCCTGGACGGCGTTGATTACATTCAGACAGATGCGGGCATTACAAACGGAAACTCAGGCGGGCCGCTGGTCTCTGAGGATGGCTGCGTGGTCGGGATCAATACGATGGTCGTCACCGAGGGACTGATGAATCAGAACTATGCCATTGACATTCATCATGCCATGGACTGGCTGGACGAGCTGGGTATCCCTTATCTGACGCCGGAGGGCACCGTGAATACAGCCCCGAATACAGAAGAAAAGCAGCCGTCGGATTCCGGGAATAATAGTGCGCCGAATAATACGGCCAAGCCTGAATATGGCGGCAATACGGACAGCAATCAGTACGCGGGCGGCGGATCAAGTGTAGGTGTTATTCTTGCGGTTATCGTCGGAATATTGGTCATTGTGGGCTTTATTATCGCATTGATCATGTCATCCACAAATTCACCCCGCGAAGAAAAGGGGTCCGAAGTGCATATCCCTGTGCGCGTCGTGCCCAAAAATCAGCACAATAATCTGCGTGACACATGGGACAGCAGCTCGGAAGAATGTACAGTTCCTCAGCATGATGTGCCCCGACAGGAGCAGCGGGATGGCTGCATCATTCTGCTGAACGGAGCAATGGCCGGCGGGAGAATCAAAGTCGCGGCCGGGGAGAAGATGCTTGTGGGAAAAGACGCTTCTGTCTGCAATGTGGTCATCGACAAGACCTTCCGCCATGCAAGCCGTCAGCACTGTGTCGTTACATATGACGCTAAGGAGAACAAGTACAGGGTGACAGACATGTCAAGCAACGGTACGTTCTATGCACTGAACAATGAGCGCCTGCCAAAAGGGAGAAGTGCAAAAGTTGACCCGGGAACAAGGCTGCTGCTGGGAAACGAGGAATGCTCCATTGAGCTTGGACGGCCTGGCTTGTCAGACAGCGTGTACTATACCTGAAGAGACCGCGGAAGAGATCGCTGTGTGCGAAAACGTCCTTCTTTATCAATAAAATGATCCCGGGACCCCCGGAAAGCCTGGATGACACTGGATCTTCTCCAGTGTCATCCAAATAAGCTGCGTATGGTGATGCGATGCGTTCCGCACACGCGCCGAAGGCGTGCATCACAGGCGAAGCCTGCATCACGCACGCAGTGCGCATCACGTTCCGCAAGGAATGCATCACGCAAAAAAGAACCGTAAAAATCCCGAACGCTTTCGCATTCGGGATTTTTGTAATAGTAGAACACTTTAGATGATATTCAGTTTACATTGCCTTTTGCCG
>CAMGRL010000058.1 GCA_946061515.1 uncultured Clostridia bacterium | reverse complement strand
GGCTTCTCCCCCGGCATGATGAGCAGATAAAAATCCGTCTGCTGCCGGTTGGTCAAAAATAAGTTTTTGCAGATCTTGCACTCCAACAGTCCTTCCACCTGCTCGCAGGCCTCGATGGTGTCCGCGTGCTCATGGTCCACCCGCCGGTATTCCAGGCCAAGACTGTCCAGCAGGGCGTAGCTGCGCATTTCCTTTTCAATGCGGCCTTCCGCGCCGCCGGTATAAACCTTTGGATCAATAAACATCATTTTACCTCTTTTCACTGGGCAGCCATATCCGCTGCTCCTCCGCCGCTTTTATCAGCTCCTCCCGGAAATCCGGGTGGGCGATGGAAATCAGCGCCTCCGCCCGCTCCCAAGTGCTCTTCCCTGCCAGGTTCACCGCGCCGTGCTCGGTGACGATGTAATAGGCCTGGCTTCTGGGGGTGGTGACGATATCGCCGCCCAGGCTGGGGCGGATGCGGGAATGGAGCTGTCCCGCTTTATCGGTAAACGTGGAGCTCATGCACAGGAAAGACTTGCCGCCTTTGGCCATGCTGGCCCCGGTGACGAAATCCAGCTGGCCGCCGGTGCCGCTGATCTGCCGGGTCCCGGCGCTCTCCGAACCCACCTGGCCGTAGAGATCCGCGCCCAGGCAGCCGTTGATGGAGATCATATTTTCGTTTTGGGCGATGACCGCCGGGTCGTTCACATAGCTTAAAGGATAGCCCGCCAGGCCCGGGTTGTCATCCACCCAGTCGTAAAATTCCCGGGAGCCGATGGCAAGACCCAGAACCCCCTTGCCGGGGAGCAGGGTCTTGCGCCGGTTGGTCAGCTTCCCCGCCTTGAACATGGCCAGATAACCGTCAGAGCACAGCTCCGTGTGCATCCCCAGGTCCTTTAGCTCCGAGTCCGCGATCAGCGCGCCCAGGGCATTGGGCATGCCGCCGATGCCCAGCTGAATGGTGGCTCCGTCCCGGATATGGGGGAAGATGTGCAGAGCGATCTGTCTGTCCGTCTGGCTGGGCGGGGGCGAGGGCATTTCCCACAATGTCCGGTAGCCGGCCTCCACCACACAGTCCACCTGGGAGATGTGCACCACCTCGTCCATGCCGCCCCGGATGCGGGGCATGGCCTCGTTTACCTCGATGATGACGATATCCGCGCAGTCGATAATGGCCTTGGACAGACCCAGTGAGCCGCCTAAGTTAAAGTAACCGTGCCGGTCCATGGGCGAGGCGGAGACCATAGCCACATTGACCTTCAGGAAATTTTTATAGTACCAGGCCAGATTGCGAAAGAGCATGGGCGTGAAAAAGGCCCTCCCCTTGTCGCAGAGCTTCCGCTCATAGCCGGAGCAGTGCCAGGTGTTGTAGACAAAATGGGTCATCTCCGGGTCGCATTCCACAATCTGAATGGGGCCGGGGAGCAGATTGCCCCGGACCTTCACGTTTTTCAGCTCGTCTCTGCGCCGGGCCAGCGCCGCGTCCAGGGACACGGGAAAGGCGATATTGGAGGCATAGTCCACCCAGTCCCCGCTTTTCACCAGCGCCGCCGCCTGATCCGCCGTGCGCAGCTTCATCCGGTATTCAGCGTAAACGTCCATTGCAACGCCCCCTTTAAATAGATAATGTATTATATCATGTCCCTCTGTCCGCTGCAATACGTGTTCTCGCCGATTGCAAACTGCTCCTTTTTGTCGTATAATCCGGCAAAAGGAGCGTGACAGAAATGGAGACCATCCGCCTTGCTTCCGTGAAGGAGCTGGATATCGAAAAGACCTTTGAATGCGGCCAGTGCTTTCGCTGGAACAGGGATGAAAAGGGCGTATACACCGGCGTGGTCCGGGGCTATCCTGCCCTGGTCTGGACGGACGGCGGTGAGGTCTTTCTCTGCTCCGACGCGCCGGAGGCGCTGTGGCAGGATTACTTTGATCTCTCCCAAAACTATGAGGAAATCAGCCGCTTTCACGGGGGCGATTACCTTGACCGCTGCGTTCAATACGGCATGGGCATACGCATCCTGCGCCAGGAGCCCTGGGAAACACTCTGCTCCTTCATCATCTCCCAGTGCAACAACATCGCGCGTATTAAGGGCATTGTGGAGCGGCTGTGCCAGACCTTCGGCGATGAGCTGCGTTTTGACAGGCATACCTATTACAGCTTCCCCGGCCCGGAAAAGCTGGCCTGCCTTCTGCCCGAGGATCTGGCCCCTCTCCGCTGCGGCTACCGCGCGTCCTATCTTATCGACGCGGCCCGGTCCGTCTGCTCCGGTCAGATCGAGCTGGAAAGCCTGATCTCCGCCGACGCCGACAACGCCAAAAAGGCCCTGCTGCGCATCAGCGGCGTGGGGGAAAAGGTGGCAAACTGCGTGGTGCTCTTCGGCCTATATCACATGGAGGCCTTCCCTATCGACGTTTGGATCAAAAGGGCGCTGAAAGAGCATTTCCCCAGGGATTTTGACCCGGCCTGCCTGGGCGAATACGCGGGATTGGCCCAACAATATATTTTTTACTACGCCCGGGCGAAAGCGGAAAAAAGCGGTTGACAACGGGGAAAAATCTGCTATAATAAGCAAAATTCATAAGATACCGCGGCGGAATTTCCAGTCGCGGTCGTCTTATAAACATGTGTAAGGAAGGGGTAATTTCATATGCAGCTTAACAATGTGTATTCCGACCGCTTTGTGGGCGAAGGCCTGACCTTCGACGACGTGCTGCTGGTCCCGGCGGAGAGCGATGTTCTGCCCGCTGACGTGAATTTGTCCACCCAGCTGACCAAAAAAGTGAAGCTGAACGTGCCCGTGATGAGCGCGGCCATGGACACCGTCACCGAGTACAGGATGGCTATCGCCATTGCCCGTGAGGGCGGCATCGGCGTCATCCACAAGAACATGAGCATCGACCGCCAGGCCGAGCAGGTGGATCTGGTAAAGCGTTCGGAAAACGGCGTCATCACCAATCCTTTCTATCTCAACTCCGGACATACCCTGGGCGACGCGGACGCGCTGATGGGCAAGTTCCGCATCTCCGGCGTGCCCATCGTTGACGATGAGGGAAAGCTCATCGGTATCATCACCAACCGCGACATGAAATTTGAAACCGACATGAGCCGCCGCATCGACGAAGTGATGACCAGCAAGAACCTGATCACCGGACTCGAGGGCACCACCCTTGACGAGGCCAAGGCTATCCTGCAGAAAAACCGCATTGAAAAGCTGCCTATCGTAGATAAAGATTACAAGTTGAAGGGCCTTATCACCATCAAGGACATTGAGAAGGTCATGAAATACCCCAACTCCGCCAAGGACGAGCAGGGCCGCCTCCTCTGCGCCGCCGCCATCGGCGTCACCGCCGACGTGCTGGACCGGGCAGGCGCACTGATCGACGCCGGCGTGGACGTGCTGGTGCTGGACAGCGCCCACGGCCACTCCGCCAACATCATGCGCAGCGTGCGCCTGGTGAAGGAGAAATTCCCCGACATTCAGCTGGTGGCAGGCAACGTGGCCACGGCCGAGGCCACTGAGGCCCTCATCAAGGCCGGCGCCGACTGCGTCAAGGTAGGCATCGGTCCCGGCTCCATCTGCACCACCCGCGTGGTAGCCGGTATCGGCGTGCCCCAGGTCACCGCCATTCTCCAGTGCGGTGAGATGGCCGACAGATACGGCATCCCCATCATTGCCGACGGCGGCATCAAGTATTCCGGCGACATTGTCAAGGCCATTGCCGCAGGCGGCAGGGTCGTGATGATGGGCTCCATGCTGGCCGGCTGCGAGGAGTCCCCCGGCGAGAGCGAGGTATTCCAGGGCCGTCAGTTCAAGGTCTATCGCGGCATGGGCAGCCTTGGCGCCATGCAGTGCGGCAGCAAGGACCGCTACTTCCAGACCAATAACAAGAAGCTGGTTCCCGAAGGCGTTGAAGGCCGCGTGCCCTATAAGGGACCGGTCAGCGACACCATCTACCAGATGATGGGCGGTCTCCGCTCCGGTATGGGCTACTGCGGCGCGCATAACATTGAAGAGCTTCGCACCAGGAGCAAGTTTGTCCGCATTACCAGCGCGGGCCTGAAGGAGAGCCATCCCCACGATATTTACATCACCAAGGAAGCCCCCAACTACACCATGAATCCCTGAAAAAAGCACCCGAAAGGGTGCTTTTTCAAGTCGTTGACAAAGTCAAAATGACTTTGTCAACGAGAGAGGATGCACTGCACTCGATGCCTCAATGTGTGCCTGCGGCACACATCTCGACACTCGTTTCGTGAGAAGTGTTTTCTGCGACGCACATGTCGCCGCAGAAAACTTACTAAAATTTATTTTTTCGCTGCGGCGAAAAAACTCTGCGAGGCTTTGTCTACAGTCTCAAAAGCACCCGAAAGGGTGCTTTTTTCAACGGAAACAATGCCCATAGGGCATTATTTCACATTTGCCATAAGGCAAATATTTCACTGGTTCTCTCCGTCATGCTGATGGGCGGCCCGACTAAAACAGTAGGGTAGGGGCGACCCTTGTGGTCGCCCGTAAAAAAGGCCCCCCGGCGCACGGGCGATTCGTGAATCGCCCCTACGACCGCTCAAAACAGAAAAGGACCGCTCCTTTCGGAGCGGTCCCTCAAGGCGTCGACAAAGTTCGACGCCTTGAAAACTTATTCAGGAGTATTCAAAAATACTCCTGAATAAGCATAGATTGAACGCTGAAAGGGGACTCCCGTCCCCTCTCTGCGCTCTCCCCATGCAGCCTTATACACTGCCGATAGCTTTGTCTACAGACTAAAGGACCGCTCCTTTCGGAGCGGTCCCTCTTTTTTAAGAATGTTGATTTATCCCGGTAAAGGATTACTCAGCCTTCTTGGCTTTGGGCTTGGCAATGACCTGGATGCCCTCGATGACGAGGATAACAGCCAGAACAACCAGACCGATGGACCAGACCAGCTGGAACCAGTCGCCCCAGGCAGCTGCCTTGTCGGGGATCATGCCGGCAATCAGCTTGATCTTGCCAATGATGGTCATGACCAGAGAGGTGCCGGTAGCAGCCAGCATGAAGACCATGGGAACGAAGAACATCTTGTTGTTCTTGCCGATGTTGGCCAGCCAGGAAGCCACAGCCAGCATTGCGATACCGGCCAGCAGCTGGTTAGCAGCACCGAACACGCCCCAGATCTGGCTCAGGCCCATGAAGCCCATGCCGCAGCCGATGATGACCATGCACAGGGTGGCGACCAGAGGATGAGACATAAACTTGGCAACGCCGGTCAGATCGTCGCGGGTCTTTCCTTCGGGGATGAAGAGCTCAGCGAACATGTAACGGGCCAGACGGGTGCCGGAGTCCAGAGAGGTCAGAGCAAACACGGAAACTGCCAGGGTCAGCAGGGTGTAAGCAGTGTCGTAAACGGGGTTGGTGAAGTCTGCCACGCCGCCGGTCATGTTGGCCAGCAGGGTTGCAATACCACCAGCGAAGATGGTGGGAGGTGCGCTGAGCAGGAACTTGTCGCCGCCGCCAACGTTGGTCTGAGCCCAGACAACGCCGACTGCGATCAGAGCGATGATCGCCAGGCCGGACTCGACGATCATTGCGCCGTAGCCGATGACCTTTGCGTCCTTCTCAGAATCCAGCTGCTTGGAGGTGGTGCCGGAACCGATCAGAGAGTGGAAGCCGGACACAGCGCCGCAAGCAACGGTGATGAACAGAGTGGGGAACAGGGTGGTGCCGGTAACGCCCTTCCAGCCGGTGAAGGCGGGCATCTCGACCTTGGTGCCTGCAGTGCCGACAATGCCGACAACGGCCAGGATCATCATGCCGTAGAGCAGGAAGGAGCTCAGGTAGTCACGGGGCTGGAGCAGCATCCAGACAGGCAGCAGAGAGGCCAGCAGGATGTAAACAGCAATGAAGATGACCCATGCAGTGCGGCTCATGTTGACGCCGATGTTCAGGCCGGCGATAACGATGGCAACGATGCCGAGAATGCCCACGATGGTGGCGGGGCCGATCTTCACGTTCTTGCGGTACACGAAGAAGCCGAAGATGAAGGCGATAACAATGAACAGCAGAGAGGTGGTTGCGGTGGAAGCGTTGCCGCTGACGTTTGCACGGCCGACGGTGATGAAGGGCAGGGCAGGCTGGCCTTCAGCTGCGACGGACACGAAGGTGCCGGCGACAACTGCGGTGAAGGAAGCGATGACCAGGATCAGAACCAGCAGTGCGAAGATGGTGAACAGGCGCTGTGCGCGGACACCAATGTTCTCCTTGATGACTTCGCCGATGGAGCCGCCGTTGTGGCGGATGGAGGCGAACAGAGCACCAAAGTCGTGCATGGCACCGAAGAAGATGCCGCCGATGACGACCCACAGGAAAACGGGAACCCAGCCGAATACTGCGGCCTGGATAGGTCCGTTAATGGGGCCTGCGCCGGCGATGGAAGAGAAATGGTGGCCCATCAGAACGGCGGGGTTTGCGGGAACAAAGTCCTTTCCGTCGTAGCTGGTGTGCGCGGGGGTTTCGTGGTTGGGGTCGACGCCCCACTGCTTTGCCAGCCAGCTGCCGTAAAATACGTAGCCAAGCACGAGCAAAACAGCTGCGATGATCAGGATAAGAATTGCGCTCACACTTTTCACTCCTTAAATAAAATGTGTTATATCACCACTCTCAGTCAGGCGAGTCTTTCCTGAGAGAGAATAGCTTCTTGAAGAAATCCTGCTGTGCCTGGCCTGCCGGGTTGGTGAAAGCCTTTTCCCGGGAGAGGTCCACAGCGGCGGTCAGCAACGAGGAGTAGCCGTAAAGAGAAAATTTATAGTTTTTGGTGAACTTTCTCTTTTTGATGAGCTTAATGGTCTCATCATCAAAACTGTCGGCCACAAACACGGTTTTGGCGTTGGTGTACTGGTGCTCCTTATGGGGTTTTACCCGGGGCAGCATGTCCGCGATGGCATAGTCCATACATTTGTTCACGGTATCCGGATCAAACTTTTCTGCCGAGAAGAGGTACAGATACTCATTGGTCTCATTGCCCCAGATGGTGTTCTGCTTCATGAGAAAGTACATCTCGTTCCGGGAAAAGTAGTCCGCCCGCAGCACCAGAGGCAGCTCCGTCATCCCCTCGTTGGGGTTCAGGTTGTAATACGCGCTGTAGGAATCCTCCAACACCTTCAGGAAGGACTCTCTGTCCAATGCCATTTTTTGTCCTCCTCGGGGAAAAATGAACAAAGTGTGACTTGTCTCATATAATATACAGCTAATTCCTCCAAATTTCAATAGCTTTTTTTGCCAAAATACTGTCAATACAGTGAATTTTTCAGAAAAGTGACGGATATTTTACATTCAGCGGGCGCGGAAGCCCCTGCTTGGCCAGGCTTCACAGAAAAAATCAATAGTTTTCCATATTGCATTTACAAGTTAAAAATTTTGTTGTAATATACACTTGATTGAACAGTGTATGGAGGAAACCATGGAGTACAAGCTTTGTGTCCCCTGCCTGCTTGGGCTGGAGGGGCCGATCGCCGACGAGCTGCGCCGGCTTGACATGAAAGATGTGGCCGCCGAGAACGGCCGGGTCTATTTTTCCGGCGGAGCGGAGGCGCTGGCTTCGGCCAACATCAACCTGCGCATCGGCGAGCGTGTGCTGGTGGAGCTGGGCCGCTTCACCGCTCTGAGTTTTGACGCGCTTTTTGAGGGGACAAAGGCTCTGCCCTGGGAGAGCATCATCCCGAAGGACGGCGCTTTTCCCGTCAAGGGCTACAGTTTAAATTCCCAGCTTTTCTCCGTGTCGGACTGCCAGAAGATCATTAAGAAGGCCATCGCCGAGCGGCTGAAAAGCGTATATAAAATAGAATGGTTTCCCGAGACCGGGCCCTTGTACCAGGTGCAGTTTTCCATCATGAAGGACACGGTGTCCCTGTGCATCGACACTTCTGGCGAGGGCCTGCACAAGCGGGGCTACCGTCCGGCCCACAACGCCGCCCCCCTTAAAGAGACCATGGCCGCCGCCATGGTGAAGCTCTCCCGCTACCGGGGGCGGGATGACTTCTGCGACCCCTTCTGCGGCAGCGGCACCATCCCCATTGAGGCGGCGCTGATCGCCAAAAACCGGGCCCCCGGCCTTGACCGGGGCTTTACGGCCATGAGCTGGCCGGATATTCCCCGGGAAGTATGGGCACAGGCCAGGGAGAGCGCCCGGGCCAAAGAGTATCACGGCAATTACCGTATTATCGGCTCCGATATTGACCCCAAGGCCATCGCCCTGGCCCGGGAGAACGCCCGGAGGGCGGGCGTGGACGACATTATCCGCTTTGAGGTGGCGGACGCCGCCCGGTTCGACCGGAAGACGGAGCGGGGCGTCCTTGTCACCAATCCCCCTTACGGGGAGCGGATCATGGAAAAGCAGGAGGCGGAGCGGCTGTACCGGGATTTCGGCGCGGCCTATGCCAAAAGCGAAAATTGGCAGCTCTATCTGCTCTCCTCCCACACGGAGTTTGAGCGCTGCTTCGGCCGCAGCGCGGATAAAAAGCGCAAGCTCTATAACGGCATGATCAAATGCGATCTGTTTATGTATTTGAAGTGAGGTAAGGCCCATGAAACATCTGTTCATCGTCAACCCCACCGCGGGAGGAAAAGACCGGACCGGCGAAGTCCGGGAAAAAGTGGAGAAAACCTTTTCCGGCCGGAATGAGGACGTGGAGATCTACGTCACCAAAGCCCCCATGGACGCCCCGGAGAAGATCAGGCAGGAGGCCGCCTCCGGCGGGCCGCTCCGGGTCTACGCCTGTGGAGGCGATGGTACCTTCAACGAGTGCGTTTTCGGCGCGGCCAAGCTTGACAACGTGGCCGTCTGCCCCTTCCCCACCGGCACCGGCAACGACTTCTGCCGCATGTTCGGCGACGAGAAGGACATGTACCGGGATCTGGACGCCCTGGTGGAGGGCTGGGAGCACCCCATTGACCTGATCGACTGCAACGGGCGATACAGCGCCAATATCTGCTCGGTGGGCATCGACGCCCGCATCGGCACCAGCGTCCATAAGTACAGCAAGCTCCCCATTATCGGCGGGGCCACGGGTTATGTGGTATCCCTGATCGTCAACGTGTTCAAGGGCATCACCCGGAAAATGCGCATCCGGGCGGAGGGCTTTTCCGCCGAGGGAAGCCACACGCTGGTCTGCGCCTGCAACGGCCGCTTCTACGGCGGCGGCTTCAACCCCAGTCTGGACGCGAGACCCGATGACGGGATCATGGATATCTTTGTGGTGGACGGGGTGAGTCTGCTGCATGTGGCGGCCCTGATCGGAAAATACGCCTCTGGCCGCTCCGACGAGGTGCCCAAGTACATCCACCATCTGAAAACCGACGCCATCGACATAGATTTTGAAGAGGAAAACGTGGTGAACGTAGACGGCGAAACCCTCTTCACCGACAAGGTGCGTATGCGCCTGATCCCCGGCGCGCTGAAGCTCATCGTCCCCAAGGGCATGAAATTTTTTGATAAATAAGATAAATCGAGTAGGAGGGGCTGAATAGCCCCGACCTCTCACACCACCGTGCGTACGG
>CAMGRL010000057.1 GCA_946061515.1 uncultured Clostridia bacterium | reverse complement strand
TGATCAGGATGACGCGGATGTCCTTGGCCATGGCCATGAGCATCTTGCGCAGGTTTTCCATCTGCTCGTCTTCCTTGCTGGTGTACTGCACCCGGGTCAGCTTGGTGACGCCCTCCACAATGTCGGCCACCGCTGTGCCGAACTGGCGGGCGATGTCCGCATGGGTCAGGTTGGTGTCCTCGATCACGTCGTGGAGCAGGGCGGCGATAATGGAGTCCTCATCCAGCCCCATGTCCACGGTGATATCCGCCGCGGCTACGCAGTGGGTCACATAGGGGGAGCCGTCCTTCCGAAGCTGCCCCTCGTGGGCGCCGCGCGCCATCTCGTAAGCGGAGCGGATGCGCTCCAGGGACATGCCGTGTCCGCTGGCCTCGATCTTCTTTTCCAGTTCTTCATACATCAGGTCCGGGTCAAGGGGTGTATGCTGTTCTTTTTTCATTTCATCCATATACGATCACTGCTCCTTTGGCCAAAAAGCGCTGTCAGCACGTTCTCAAAAGGCGGATGATCTCCGTACTCTCCAGATCGGCTTTTCCTTCTATATGAGCCTCTCTTGCCCCGTATACGCTGCCGCCTGGGGAGGAGAGGAGCCCTGTCTCCAAAAATACGGCCAGACAAATGCAGAAGCGCTCCGGCTCCATGCCCTCCGGGCACTGGGCCAGAACGGCCTCCGCCGTGTCACCCACGGAGAGATCCTGATGCTGTATCATGCGCCAGACCCGGACAAAATCGGCCCGGTCGGGGCAGAATTCCGCCGCGGCCCAGAGCATATCCTGCCGGTTTTCCAATATCCCCTTGCAGAGCTCCCGGCCGTCGTGCCGGCGGGCGGCACAGACCACCAGCTGCACGGAGACGCGGCCCCGGAATTCATTGATCTGGGGGGTGAAAGCCAGGTCCACCAGACCGCCCTCCCGCAGGCCCAGCTCCTTTGCCGTGTGGGAAAAGAAGATGGCCTCGAAATGCTCCGAGCGGAGCCTGATCCGCATCCGCAGATGCCGGCCGCTGCCCACCTCCGACAGGGCCTCCAGCCTGACGCCGCAGACGCACATCATGGGCCGGGGGTTGGCGTTGCCATAAGGCTCCAGCCGGTCAAGGGCGCGGACATTGTCGATACTCAGCAGAGCGGGGTCGTTGATCAGCAGATCGCACTGCACTTCCGGCAGGGCGGCGGGCTTGTTGGCCCGGTAATAGCGGGCCAAGGCGGCCCGGAAATCGTTCAGCTTGTCGAGCTTGATGTTCAGCCCCGCGGCCAGCGCGTGGCCGCCGAAGCCCATAAGGTGTTCGGAACAGGCGTTCAGGGCCTCGAACAGGTTGAAGCCGCCGAAGCTGCGGCAGGAGCCCTTGCCCGTGTCCCCGTTGAGACAGATCATAATGGCGGGCAGGGAGTACTGCTCCGCCAGCCGGGAGGCGGCGATGCCGATAACGCCCTGATGCCACCGGTCGCTGGCCAGGACGATGGGCGCGTCCGGCACCGTACCGGAGAGCTGGGCGTTGGCCTCGTGCCAGATCTCTGTTTCAATGTTCTGGCGCTGGCGGTTCAGCTCGCACAGCTCCACCGCAAGCTCGGTGGCGGCCCGGGGGTCCGTGGTCATCAGCAGCTCCGCCGCAGTCTCCGCCTGGCCCAGCCGGCCGGCGGCGTTCAGCCGGGGGGCCAGACTGAAGCCGATGGTGGAGGCAGTGAGCTTGCTGGCGTCGATGGAGGACTCCCGCATCATGGCGGCAATGCCCGGGCGGGGAGAGGTGCCCAGCTTTTTCAGCCCACGGCGCACAAGAGAACGGTTTTCCCCCACCAGGGGCATCACGTCCGCCACGGTGCCCACGGCCACAAGGTCCGCGTACTGCTCTAGCACCTTGCCGCTGTCCCCCTCGCAGGCGCAGGCCAGCTTCAGCGCCACGCCCACACCGGCCAGGTCTTTGTTGGGATAAGGGTCCCCGTCCTGCTTGCAGTCGATCACCGCGACGGCCCGGGGGAGCTGGCCGTGGCCGCACTCGTGATGGTCGGTGATGATGACCTCCAGCCCGATCCGGGCGGCGTGGTCCACCTCAGCCAGGGCGGTGATGCCGCAGTCCACCGTGATGAGAAGGCTTGCGCCCCGTGCGCGGAGGGCGTCCACTGCGCCGTCATTCAGCCCGTAGCCCTCCTCGTTCCTGTCCGGTATGTAGGGCAGACAGCGGAGGCCCTTGGAGCGCAGATAGTCCGTCAACAGGCAAGTGGAGGTGATGCCGTCCACATCATAGTCGCCGTAGACGGCCACGGTTTCGCCCCGGGCGATGGCCTGTCGGATCCGTTCAACGGCTGCCGTCATGCCGGTCATCAGCATGGGGTCGTACAGCACCTCGTCGCCGAAGAACAGCTCCGCCGCCGCCTTGCAGCTGCGGACGCCCCGCTGGGCCAGCACCGCGGCCAGCAGCGGCGGAAAGCCGCTTTGCAGCAGCTCTTCCGGCAATTCCGGCCGGCAATATGAAATTTTCCATTCTTTCTGTTTTTGATTCATAGTACGCTCATTAAAAATAAAAATTATTATGATATTCTATCAAAAATCAACACCAAATTCAATAGGAAAACACGAAAAAGCAGAGTGCGGGAGAAGAAGAAAAAATTCCCTCCGCAACCCAGGGAGACACCTCCACCTTAGACTATGAGAGCAGCGGCGTCATCACCGGCGGCACCTTTATCGGCACCGGGGCCTCCGGCATGGCCCAGACCTTCAGCAGCTCCGAACAGGGCGTGATCGCGCTGAGAGTGGGAAACTGCGCCGCCGACACGGCCATCACCCTGACGAATGAAAACGGGAACACCGTCGTCAGCTATTCCCCCGCGCTGGACTTCGCGGTGGTGATTCTGAGCAGTCCGGACATCGTCAAGGGCCAGACCTACACCATCACCGTAGGCTCCGCCACCGGCAGCTTTGAAGCCAATTAAAAACAACGCCGGCAAAGTCAAAAGGCTTTGCCGGCGTTGTTGCGGGTAAACACTATTCCTGTAATATCACCAAAATTCGAGCAAAGAGAGCACAAGGCCGCTGTTCTCCGGGGCGATGGTGCTGCCGTTGGCCGCGTTCAGGATGGTAAAGAGAGCGTCCTCTCCATACTTCTGCCGGTAATCAAAGGCGTACGCCTCTTCGGAAGCGGGAACGGTCCGAAAATTTCCGTAGACAGCCACGGCGGGCACCAGATAAAAATCTGAATTGTTCACCCAGAGAGGCGAGCCGAAATACTCCAGCACCTCAGTGGGGCATTGGCTCACCGGCAGCATGTCATAGCCCAGTTCAATTCTGTCGATCATGACCTCAACGGACGCTTCCTCGCCGAAACAATACTGTTCGGTGTATTGGTGGGCCGAATACCGGGAAAACTGGGCCTTTATGCTGCCCATCAGCTCAGAAAAGCTCATGACCCGGCTCTCCGTTTCACTTTCCCAGCTGATCTCCACGGGCGTATCCAGAGAAAAGTCCAGCAGGTCTCCATTGGCGGAAAAGCTCATGCGCAGGTCCGGGTAGTAGCAGTTCTGGGTCCCCTCCTTTTCGCCCCGCAGGCTGCTGAGCTGGGGCTGACGGAGCATGGGTATTCCGTTAATTGCCGGTACCGCCGTCACCTGGATTTTCCAGTATTGGAGCATATCCACAGCTTCACAGCTGTCGATCATCCACTGGCCCATGTTCAGCTCGCCGATCAGCTTTTCCGCTTTCTCCCTCACAGCGTCAAGCTGCTCCTGGGTCGGCTCCGCCTTGCTCAGCAGCTTATCATAATGCAGCTCGGTTCCCAGCTGGAGGGGCCATTCTATCTCCACGTTGATATACGCGCCGATGTGGTACACCCTGATGCCCGCGTTGGTATTGTTTACCGCGTCAAAATAGTAGGGGATGCCGTCCACTTCCGTCTGCGCGGCGATTTGATAATAATTTTCTACTTCACCGATTCCGGGATGATAATCGCTCCAGGGCTTGTACTGAAAGTCGCAGACCGTCCGTTCAATGCTCTCCGGCGCGTCCTCCACAGGGTGCCTTTCCATAAATGACCGGATCGCTCCCACAGGGTCAAAGGTCCCAATGCCCTGATATCCCGGCTCGTTGTATTTCTCCATGGCGTCGCTGTCAAGGTAAGCCAAGAGCACTTCCTGTTGCTCCAGAAGCTCCGACTTTGTGGCCTCCCGCCTGCCGTTCGACTCGTAAAACACCGCGTCGCCGAAAAGCACCCGGGCAATATGCTGCACCTCCTCTTCGGTGAAGGGGCGGGGCGTGATCTGCAGGGTCTGGAAGCTGCCGTCATAAAGTGAGGCGTCCTCCAGATTGATCTCCACATTCACTGTGCCGTCGGCGCTCTGAAAGCTGTCGGTGTAGGCCACGGCGGAGGCGGCCAGCTTGTTCACGTCCGCAGCCGTCTCTCCCCGGCTGATCTCGATGATACTGTCCTCCGTTTCCGCCGGCGTATCGGTCTCCTTTTCCGCGCAGGAACAGAGCGACAGGGTCAGAAATATGCTCAAAAGCAGTGCGATCTTTCGTTTCATATAGCATCTCCTTTCCGTTCCGGCTGTTTCCCGGACCGGCCTATTTTCCAGCAGTTCGGCAGTTTATCCCAGGAGCAGTCCGTTATTGCCCGGGACAAAGGAAGAGCCGTTGGCGGCGTCAAAAGTCATCAGCAGCACGTCCTGCCCCTTTTCTGCCCGGTAATCAAAAGAACAGGTTTGCCCGTCCTTTTCGTAGGTCGTTTTATAGTTGCCGTATACTGTCACTGAGGGCACCAGCAAATAATCTTCGCTGCCCTCAATCGACTCCCTTGTAAAGCCCAGCTGTATACTGCTGATCACCACATCCGCCCCAAGTGTGCCGTCAGTGCCTTCCGGGCGGGGATATTGGTCGGCGGTGGTCTGGGACATGTAGGTCTTTATGCTGCCAATGAGCTCGGCAAAGCTCAGTGTGCGGGTATCGTCTCCGCTGTCATCAACAAGCTCCATGGGCGTAAAGTAGTCAAAGGAGATCAGCGTCCCATCCGGGGCAAATTCAAAGCACAGGTCCTGGTAGTAGCATCTCTGCGCGTTCTCTTCCTCGCTTCTCAGGTTGCCCAGCTGAGGCTGGCGCAGTACGGGGATGTTGTTATAAAGCGGAAGGGCGGTAACGGTTATGGTCTTCAGCTCGCGGCTTCCCAGACAGTAGGCGGTACGGCTGCTGCACTGGTCGATCTGCCACTGGCCAATGTCCAGCTCGTCAATCAGCTTTTCCGCCTTCTCTCTCACCGCTTCCAGCTGCTGCGATGTGGGCTCTTCCTCGCTGAGAAGGCTGTCCAGCAGCATATGTACCCCCATATTGTTGGGCGTATTATATTCCGTGCTCAGATAGGCCGAGACATGGTACACACCGATGCCGCCCTCCGTATTGTTCACCGCGCCGAAATAATAGGGTAGGCCGTCCTTTTCCGTTATCGCCCGTATCTCGTAGGATTCTTCTCCGTCCGTTTTCTTAAAGCTGAAATCACAGACGGTTCTTTCTATACTATCCGGAGCCTTTTCAATTGTCTTGCTTTCCAGAAAGGCTCCTATGGTTTCGGCGGTGTTCTTTGCCATATGCTGTCCTACTTCATCGTCTCCGTAGAGCTTAACCAGACCGTCACCGGCCAAAAGTTCCTGCCACAGCGCGCGCTGTTCCTCCAGCTCCGCTTTCGTATAGTCGCGGCAGAACAGATAATCCAGCATCTCCGCATCGCCGAACAGGACGCGGGCGATATGCTCCGCTTCCTCCCCGGTGATCGCTCTGGGCCGTACACGGACAGGGCTGAAGTTAGCCTTTAGCAGTTCAGCGTCCTCCAGATTGATCTCCACATTCACCGAGCCGTCGGCGCTCTGGAAGCTGTCGGTGTAGGCCACGGCGGAGGCGGCCAGCTTGTTCACGTCCGCAGCTGTTTCTCCCCGGCTGATCTCGATGATATCGTCCTCCGCTTCCGCCGGCGCTTCCGGTTCCTTTGCCGCGCAGGAACAGAGCGACAGGGTCAGAAATATGCTCAAAAGCAGTGCGATCTTTCGTTTCATGGGTTTTCTCCTTCCTTTTGCTCTGTGTTCACTCTCCGCAGAGGACGGCGAAGTCAAAGCAGTCCGCCAGAAGCTCTGCCCGGGCATAGGCCTCCTCCGCTGTGCCTCCGCTCCAGCGCAGAGACAGCGTGACATACATGTCCTCAGAATTGCAGAAAATGATCAGGTTGTTACTCCCTTCGTTGTCAAACAGGGCCATGTCCAGCGTGATCCCCTCCGGGCTTACATGCTCCCACTCCCGGTACCGGGCGCCGGTGGGCAGCTCCAGGGAGAAGGGATAGAGCACCCCGGTGTGAATGCAGGTGAGGGTATAGGCGTACTGCTCTCCGTTTACGGAAATTGTGCTCTCATCCTTGAAGGAGCCGTCCTCAAACAGGAAGGAGCCCAGATCGTAGTCGTAGCGCTCCACGCCCCGGATATAGGGGGAAAGGCCGGTGGTTTCAAAGAGATAGCTTTGGCTGGGGGCATAGGTGATGTCGGTGAGCAGCCGCAGATCATAGCGCTGGCTGATCTCGTTCAGGCGCTTGAACATGGTCTCGTCCCAGGCACCGTAGATGCGGCAGATATCCCTCTCCGCCTGATTTTGGGCAAAGGCGTGGAAGCTGTCCTTCCAGGCCTCCGCCTCTTTCCCGGCGGCAAGGCACTCTCTGGCCATCTGCTCCTCATAGTAATCGCAAAAGCTCAGCCACTCGCTGCAGGCCAGATATTCGTTTGAACCGGCAAGGCCGTTTAAGGAGATATGGTCCCGGCGTTCCGGCAGCCGGGGATCCGCGGTCTCCGCCGGGGTCTCCGCGGGCACAAGGCGGCTTTTCAGCCCCAGTACGCCGGAGGCCACCGCCGTCACGGCCAGCAGCGCCGCCATCACCGCCGCGATCAGCGCCACCCGCAGGGCCTTGCGGGTCATGTGCAGGCGGGGTTTCTCCCGCTCTTCTTCCAGCCGCGCCAGAACGGGCAGGACAAGCTCGTCGTCGATCTCGCCGATGGCCGCAAAAAGTTCTTCACGGTTCAGCATAGTTCCTCCTTGCATAGATACTCTTTTAGACTTTTCCTTGTCCGGCTGAGGGCAGAGCGGGCCGTGCCCGGCTTCAGACCCAGCCGCCGGGCCAGCTCGTTTACCGGGTAAACCAGCCAGTACCGGCCAATGAAAAGCGTCCTTTCCGTCTCGGGGAGGCTTCGGACAAAGCGGCTTATGGCCTGTTCCAGCTCTCTGGCCTCCAGCTCCTGTTCCACGCCGCCCGGCGTGCTCACGCACTCGGCCAGCTCGTCCAGCGCCAGCTCCACTTCGCCTCCGCCCCGTTTGGCGGCGGTGCTGTGCCGCAGGCGGCTGACGGAGATGCGCCTTGTCAGCTTGGCCAGAAACATTTTCAGACAGGAGGGCCGGTGGGGCGGCATGGCGTTCCAGGCGGCAAGCCAGGTGTCGTTCACGCTCTCCTCCGCATCCTGGGGGTCGAAAAGGATATTGTGGGCGATGCGGTAGCAAAAGCGGCCGTAGACCGCGTCGGTCTCGGCAATGGCCCGCTCTGCCCGCTGCCAGTATAATTCGATTATTGATGCATCATCCATGGAACTGCCTCCCTGACAATCAAGTCGCAGGAAATTTGGATTTGCTGCAAACTTTCGCAAATTTTTTGCCGCTGACGACTTTCCGCGATGAGAGTATAAAGGAAATGAGAAAAAACTGCCGCAGCATTACGCTGCGGCAGCTGGGTTTCCCGGTTTAATTATTCTGTCCAGATCTTGTCTCTGGTGATGTCCTTCAGGGTGGCTGCGCCGCACATGGTCATGGTGGACTTCAGCTCGCCCACGATCTTGTCCATGTACACCTTGAAGCCCTCTTCTCCGCCGCCGTAGATCATGTTCAGGATGGGGCGGCCGATGAGCACCCCGTCCGCGCCCAGAGCCAGAGCCCGGAACACGTCCACGCCGGAGCGGATGCCGCCGTCTACCAGGATGACGGTCTTGCCCTTGACGGCCTTGACGATGGAGGGCAGAACTTCCGCGGTGGAGGGGGTGCTGCCCTGGACACGGCCGCCGTGGTTGGAGACCACAATGGCGTCCGCACCGGCCTCAACGGCCTTCAATGCCCCTGCCGGGGTCATAATGCCTTTGATGATGAAGGGCATCTTGGCGTAGTCGATGATCTCCCGCATCTCCTCCACGGATTTGCTGCCCGCGTTGGGGTTCATGGCCTTCAGGAAGGGCAGGCCCGCGCCGTCCACGTCCATGGCTGCGGCGAAAATGTTGTTTTCGTTCAGAATATCCAGCTTTTCAAACACAAACTCCTTGTTCCAGGGCTTGATGGTGGGGCAGCCGATACCATTATATTTTACCATGTCCACCACGGCGCTCTTCATGATCTCCGGGTCCACACCGTCGCCGGTGAGGGCCATGACGCCGTACTCATAGGCGGCCTTGATGAGGAGGGCGTTATACTGCTGGTCCTTGTACTTGGGACCGTAGTGCATGTCCACAGCGCCCAGAGGTGCGGCGAAGATGGGCGCGGTGAACTTTCTGCCGAACATCTCGAAGGAGACGTCAGGATCGGCGTTGGGGCAGAGGGTGTCCATATTGACGCAGATCTCCTGCCACTTGTCAAAGTTCCTTGCCGCCACGTTTCCGGGGTACTTGCAGCCGGGGCCGGGCATGGCGTTTCCACAGGCCCGGCCGTTGCACACGGGACAGGCTTTGCAGTAGGGGCCGATGCACTCTTTGGCTGCGGCGAGTATCTCATTGTAGTTCATGGTTGTTTCTCCTTTATGTATATGTTGTATTGCCGATACCGTGATTATGGTCCAAAAGCCGGCGCTTGTCAAGCCAAATCAGAGCCCGGTCAGGTCAAAGTCCGGGATCATCTCGCCGGTGGCGGCCTCCGCCTCCTGCCAGTAGCCGTATTCCAGCCCCACCTTCTGCATATAGGCGCAAAGGCGCTCATTCATCTCCGGGTCGACCCGCTCCATCAGCTCCGGGAAGCGCTCCAGACCGGGCATGGGGGTGTACTGGCACATGAGGGAAAATAGCACGCTGCCCCGGGGAAATTCCTCCGCCGCAAAATCAATGGCGTCCATGGCGTTCAGATCCTGCCTGGGCAGGATCAGATGGCGGATCAGTACGCCGGAGCGCAAAAGCCCCTCATCGTCCAACTGAAAAGGCCCGGTCTGGCGGAACATCTCCTTAATGGCGGCGCGGGCCACCTCCGGGTAGTCCTCCGCGGCGGAATAGCGCTTGGCCAGATCACGCTTGGCGTATTTGAAGTCCGGCATGTAGATCTGCACCAGGCCCTCCAGCATTTTCAGACTCTCCACGCTCTCATAGCCGGAGCTGTTCCACACCACCGGTATGCCCAGCTCAAGCCCCGAAAGCGCCTCCGCGATGGGCCGGATGAAGTGGCTGGGGGTCACAAGGTTGATGTTGTGTACGCCCTGGTCCCGCAGGCGGAGCAGGATATCCCGCAGCTCCGGCACGGTGACGGTCCGGCCGCCCTGCCCACGGCTGATCTCCCGGTTCTGGCAGAACACGCATTTCAGATTGCAGCCGGTGAAAAACACCGTGCCCGAGCCCCGGCTGCCGCTGATACATGGCTCCTCGCCGTAGTGGGGCGCGGCCCTGACCACCACCGGCAGGGACGGGCTCACGCACACTCCGCCCCGCTTTTTTTCGCCCCTTTCCGCGCCGCAGCGCCGGGGACAATCTCTGCAAATCATATTCATGGGTTTTTCCTCAAACTGACAAATTATTGGCATATGCAAAATGACAAGAAAAGCCGTTCCTGTAAGTGCAATTATAGCCCTTATTTGTTAAATATGCAAGAAAACGCAAAAATCGAAAAAAAGTACATGATTTTTCTGATTTTTGTGCTAAAATGTTTT
>CAMGRL010000056.1 GCA_946061515.1 uncultured Clostridia bacterium | reverse complement strand
GGCCAGACCATCGCCTCCGGCCTGCCGGCGGAGATCGCGGCGAACCCCAAAGTCATCGCCGCTTACCTTGGACAGTGATGAGGAGGTAAAGACATATGCTTGAAATTAAAGACCTGAACGTTTTCTACGGCGCGATCCACGCTCTGAAGGGCATTTCCCTTACGGTGGAAGAGGGCGAGCTGGTGTCCCTCATCGGCGCAAACGGCGCGGGCAAGACCACAACGCTCCACACCATCTCCGGCCTGCTCACCGCCGCCTCCGGCTCCATTACCCTGGACGGAAAGGACCTGCAGAAGGTGGCCCCCAACAAGATCATCAGCATGGGCCTGGCCCATGTGCCCGAAGGGCGGCATGTGTTTTCCCGGATGACCGTGGAGGAAAACCTGCGCATGGGCGCTTATATCATCAAGGACCAGAAAAAGATCAGCGAGAACCTGGAAAATGTGTATTCCCACTTCCCCCGGCTGAAGGAGCGCAGCCGCCAGCTGGCAGGCACCCTCTCCGGCGGCGAGCAGCAGATGCTGGCCACCGGCCGGGCGCTGATGACGGACCCCAAGATCGTGCTGATGGATGAGCCCTCCATGGGCCTGTCGCCCCTGCTGGTCAAGGAGATCTTCTCCATCATTCAGGAGCTGCACGAGAGCGGCATCACCATATTGCTGGTGGAGCAGAACGCGAAAATGGCACTGGCGGTTTCCGACAGAGCCTATGTGCTGGAGACCGGCTGTATCTCCATGTCCGGCAAGGCGTCGGAGCTGGCGGAGGACGACCGGGTGCGCAAGGCCTATCTGGGCGCGTAAGGAGGAGACTGGAATGGAAAAATTCGTGATTACCGTGGCCCGGGAGACCGGCAGCGGCGGACACAACATCACCCGCAAGCTGTCTGAGGCCCTGGGCGTGCCCTACTATGACAGAGACCTGCTGAGAAAGGCCTCAGAGGTCAGCGGCATCCACGAGCGGCTTTTCGGTGCCGCTGACGAGCGAATCGGGCTGAAGGAGATGCTCTCCGCCGCGGAAAAGGTGTACACCGGGGAGGTGCTGCCCCCGGACAGCGACGACTTTACCTCCACCCGGAACCTGTTCAGCTTCCAGGCCAAGATCATCAAGGAGCTGGCGGAGACGGAGAGCTGCATCATCCTGGGCCGCTGCGCAAACTACCTGCTGGCAGACCGGAAGGACGTGCTGCGGGTGTTCATCCACGCGCCTCTGGAGGCCAGAGAGGAGCGGGTCGCCTCCTACTCCCTGGCCTGGAGCCCCCGGGAGGTCACCAAGTACATCCGGCTGGAGGACAAGCGCCGGGCCTCCTATTACCGCTACTACACCGGCGAGGAGTGGCGGGACGCCGCAGGCTATGACCTGAGTCTGGACTCCTCCGTTCTGGGGGAGGAAGGCTGCGTAAAGCGCATCCTGGACGTGCTGCCCCATATGCTGTAAAGAACATAGAAAACCCCTGACGCGCCGCGTCAGGGGTTTTACCTTACATCGAGCTTTACAGATCCTTGATCTCGCAGATAATGCCGCCGTTATCAAACACCGTCACCAGCGCCCAGGTCAGCTTACGGCCTTTCCCGGCGGTGCCGGGGTTTAAAAGCTGCACGCCGCCCACCTCTTCATAGACGGCCCTGTGGGTGTGGCCGTACATGGCGATTTTCGCCCCTGCCTCTTGGGCGGCATAGACCAGCGGGGACATGTCGTAGCTGTCCGCCCCAAGGGTATGGCCGTGGCAGATCAGGGCCTTCACCGGACCCAGCTGCACGGTGTCCACCAGGGGCGCGGAGGGGAACATGTCGCAGTTTCCGCATACGTTGAAAAGAGGGATCTCGGGAAACTCCCGTCTCAGGGCCTCCGTGTCCCGCTCATAGTCGCCCAGATGGATGATGGCGTCAGGGCGGCAGCGGCGCACCGCCTCAAGCATAAGGGCGGTGTTGGAATGGGTGTCAGAAAAAACGGCAGCTTTCATTTTAAATCTCCTGATTTGTTATCAATATTACCGCTCCTGAATATACTGGAATGAACAGGAGTGTGGTATGGCTATGCAGAATTTTGAACAGTTAAGCCGGGAGCTGGAACGCCGGGGCAAGACCGAAGAGATCAACAAACTGGCCCAGTCCCGGGACGGACAGCGCATCAGCGGCATGATCGACCCCCAGGCCATAGAAAAAGCGGCCCGGGGCGGGGACACAGAGAGCCTGAAAAACATGCTTGGCAAGATCCTGGAGACCCCGGAGGGCAAAAGGCTTGCCGAGAGCGTGAAAAAAATGATGGAGAACTGAAACGGGGTGAGCCGCCGTGAGCGAATTTGAGGACAGGATCAACAGCGTACTTAACGACCCGGAGCAGATGGATAAGATAGCGAACCTGGCAAAGTCGCTTATGGGCGGCGGCGACGGGCAGAGTGCTGACGCCGGCGACGGCGGCATGATGGGAAAGCTGGGGGAGCTGGCGAAGGGCCTTTCCGGCGGAGGCTCCGCCGCGCAGGAAAGCCCGGCCATTGACCCGGCCATGCTGGGAAAAATCGGCCGGCTGATGAAGGCCGGAAACGCCCAGAACAGCAATGAGCGGGCGCTTCTGGAGGCCATGAAGCCCTATCTGACGGAAAAACGGCGGCAGAAAATGGACCGGGCGCTGCAGCTGGCAAAGCTGGCCCGGATCGCCCGGATCGCCATGGGAGAAATGGGGGAAAGGGATGTATAACCGCTATCAGGGCAACACCGGCAAGGTGGTGCGGGTGGAGGAGCACAGGGAAAACAGCCGCCCTGTCCGGGAGCGCACCCAGTTTCCGGCCCCGGCTCCGGCGCCTGTTCCCGCAAGAGGACAGCTCCGGCCCCAGACCGGGCGGCAGAGCATGCCCGATCCCTTTTCGTCCATCACGTCCCTGCTGCAAAACAGTCTGGGCGGATTGGAGACGGATGACATCATCCTGCTTTTGATCCTCTACCTGATGTACCGGGAGAGCGGAGACAGCGAGCTGCTGATCATCATGGGGGCCATGTTCCTGCTGTAAAGATTCGTCTGGGGGGGAGTTCAGCTGCGGTCTGCCAGGGCGTAGATGAATTTCCCCTCCCCGTTTTCGTTCTGTAAAACCATCCCTGCGTCCATCAGGTGATCCAGGTGGGCAAGCCCTTCGCCCATGGCAAACCATTTCTGGTTATCGGGGAATTTACTCCAACTGCCGGAATTGATGCGCCAGGCCATGTGACCGGATATCTCATAACCGGTCTGCCCCGGGCAGTCGTGTACGATCTGCAGGGCCTCGTTTAAGCGGGCGGTGTGGTGGGCGATGATCTCGTCGATACGGCATTGCAGGTCCAGCTTCCCGTATCTGCGGTGGCCGGGGAGGACAAGCTCAGGCGTGTATTCCCTGATTTTCTCCAGACTGCTCAGATAGATGCGCAGGATGTCCCGCCGCTCGCAGCGGCAGGTGATATTGGGGGTGATATCAAACAGTACATGGTCGCCGCTGAAGAAAATACGGTTATCTTCATCGTAGAGACACATGTGACCCATGGAGTGCCCGGGTGTGTGTATGCATTTGAGGCGGTGCCCGCCGTAGCACAGGACCTCTCCGTCCTCCACCAGGCGGGAGGGAACGAAGTCCGTGGGCATATAGCGCATGGAGGGGTTATCGTAAAAGGTGCTGACGATGCTGTCGGGCATACCCTCGTGGCTGAAGCGGTTGGGCACTCTGGGCCAGACGCTGCGGTCAAATTCCACCAGCTCGATGCGGCCCAGGACAATGGGATAGCCCATGTCATACAGGGCGCCCACATTGCCGGAGTGGTCGGAGTGGAAATGGGTGATGAACACATCGGTGTTCTCCGGGCGCAAATCCAGACTCGCCATGCCCTCCAGCAGCATTTTCAGGCAGTCCGGGCGGTTGAAGCCGGTGTCGATCAGAAGGTTCCGCCCGCCGTCTGTGGCCTTGATCACATAGCAGTTGACGTATTGCAGGGGGTTGTGGGGCAGCCTGACGGGAAAGGTGTAGATGTTGTCCGTAATGTTAATGGTCATGTTTTGCCTCTGTTTCGTATCAATATTTTAACAATCATACCACAACTGTCAAAATCGTCAACACGAATTTTGCCTGATTTCCTTGCAAAAACAGGCAAAAGATAAATAGTTGTTGCTTTTTATGTGCCCGTAGCGTAGAATAAGCCCGCTGACTGCTTTTTGAGAGGTGCAAGATGAATCTGAGAAGCCTGATCGGCGACCGGGCCTTTTACCGCAAGCTGTTCGCGGTGATGACGCCGGTGCTGATACAAAATGTAATCACAAACTTTGTCAGTCTGCTGGACAATGTGATGGTGGGCCAGGTGGGCACGGAGCCTATGTCCGGCGTGGCCATCGTCAACCAGCTCATTTTCGTTTTCAATCTCTGCATTTTCGGCGGCCTTGCCGGGGCGGGGATCTTCACCGCCCAGTACTATGGGAAAAACGACCAGGAGGGCGTGCGAAACACCTTCCGGGCAAAGCTCTATATCGCTTTTGGCGCGGTGATCGTTTTTCTGTCCGTCTTTCTGCTTTTTGGGGAGGAACTCATTTCCCTTTTCCTCCATGAAGGACAGGAGAACCTGAATCTGGAAGCCACGCTGAATTACGGCAAGGAATACCTGCTGGTGATGGTGATCCAGACCATGCCCTTTGCCATTATGCAGGTCTACGGCAGCACCCTGAGAGAGACGGGAGAGACCCTGCTCCCCATGAAGGCGGGCATTGTGGCCGTCTGCGTGAATCTGGTGCTGAACTACATTCTCATCTTCGGCAAGCTGGGCGCGCCGGCCCTGGGTGTGGTGGGCGCGGCCATCGCCACGGTCATTGCCCGGTTTGTGGAGTGCTTCATTGTCATCGGCTGGACCCATCTCCACAAAGAGCAGTGCCCCTTTATCCGCGGGGCATACCGCTCGCTGAAGGTGCCGGTCCAGCTGACAAAGCAGATCGTGATTCTGGGCGCGCCGCTGCTGATCAACGAGGTCCTCTGGTCCTCAGGCATGGCGGTGCTGAACCAGTGCTACTCCCTGCGGGGCCTGGAGGTGGTCTCCGCGGTGAATATCTCCACTACGGTTTCCAACCTGTTCTTCTGCGCCTTTTTGTCCATGGGCACCACGGTGTCCATCATTGTGGGTCAGCTCCTGGGTGCGGGCGAGCTGGAGAGAGCGGTGGAGGAGGACAGGCAGCTCATCGCCTTTGCCGTGGCCCTTTGCGCCGCAGTGGGCGTGGTCATGGCCCTGATCGCGCCGCTGGTGCCGGAGATCTACAACACCACTGCCATGGTCAAGGAGCTGGCCGCCGATCTGCTGCTTGTCAGCGCGGCCATGATGCCGGTAAACGCCTTCACCAACTCCTGTTATTTCACCCTGCGCTCCGGGGGCAAGACCATCATCACCTTCATTTTCGACAGCGCCTTTGTCTGGGTGATCTGCGTGCCGGTGGCTTTCCTGCTGTCTCGGTACACTTCTATGGCCATCCTGCCCATGTATATCGCGGTGCAGGCTCTGGATCTGATCAAGTGCGTCATCGGCTTTTATCTGGTGAAAAAGAGAAAATGGGTCAACAATCTTGTGGCCGCATAAAACTATCCCGGCAGTCTGATGACTGCCGGGATAGTTTATATCATTTTCAGAGATGGTAAGCTTCGTTCTCCCGCTTTTTCATCCACTGCATCAGCCTGCGGATGGGCGCCTGGCGGCGACGGCGGAAAAAACTGCCGGTTTTACTTTCCACAAAGCTGCGAAAGGCGTTTTCCCGGTCGCCCAGCTTGTCCTTGGGGATCACATAGCCGCCGTACTGGTCGCGGAAAATGTAGAAATTTTGGTTGTCCTCCCCCAGCCCGCTGACTTTGGAATAGGGGAGCGGGTCCAGCTCTTCACCGCCGGGCAGACTGATTACCCGGATGGACTCCTTGCCGAAAAGGTAGCGGGAGTGGGGAAAGGGCAGGCCGGACGCCTTAAGCTGCGCTGCGATCTTGTGGGCGGTGTGGTTTGCGGAGGCATAGGTGCTGGTGGTCAGATAACAGCCGTAGGCAATGGCCAGAACGCCCCACCAGTGCGAAAAATACACCACACCCAGGATCACAAAGCCCAGACTCAGCACACTGCGCACGACACGGTTTTTGGTGCAGAACAGATCATACTGCATGTGGGACAGAGCCTGAAGACTCTCCTCGGTATGCTGCATTTCCACTTCAAATTTAACCATAGTGCCGCCTCCTTTGTGTTATCATAGCACAAGTTTGGAAGAAAGGCAAATTCGACTTGAATATACATTTATTACCACGTGATCAGGCTTTGCCTCTCCGATTGACAGCAAAAATGATAAAATGTTAATTAAATATTTATAACAAAAATTTACTTCATGATTTGTTTATGTATCCAAAAGTGGATCTTGCTGCCGGTCATAGGATTGCATTTACGAAAATTAAATAGTATTATTACATTGTCTTAACAAACCGTTAATAAATCCCGCGGTCGGGAATATTGGCGGCAAGTTGAAAAATGTAACATTTTTTTTATGAGAAAAGGAGAAAAACGAATGAAAAAATTCCTTGCACTGCTTCTGGCGCTGACAATGGTGTTTGCCCTCTGTGCCTGCGGAAATAATGCTCCTGCGGCCGAACCCGCACCCGCTGAAAGCGCTGCACCCGCTGACGGCTCTCAGCCCGCCGAGGCCGAAGCAGATCCCGCCGATGATTTCTATCTGGACATCAAGTTCTCCAACGTCTTCAACCCCAAAGAGTGGAACTATAAGGCGTCTGAGAAGCTGGCAGAGATGATCACCGAGAAGACCGAGGGCCACATCACCGTCACCTACTACGGCACCAACGAGCTGGACTGCTATGCTGACTCCGTTACCCAGGCCGTCAACGGCGCAAACTGGATGGGCCTTGAGGAGCCCTCTCTGTTTGCGGACTATGTGGGCGACGCCGCAATGGTTATCGCTCCCATGCTCTACAGCAGCAACGAAGAGTACAACTATGTTATGGACTCCGATTTCGTCGCTGACCTGAAGGACAGACTGGCTGAACAGAACATCCACATTCTGGACACCCACTACTCCTTCGGCTTCCGTTCTGTCTGCACCAACCTGGACGTCTACACCCCCGAAGATCTGAAGGGCCACCAGCTGCGCGCCACTTCTTCCGCGCTGTTTGCCAAGACCCTTGAGTGCCTGGGCGCAACTCCCGTTGTCATGGGCTTCACCGACTGTCTTGCCGCTATCCAGCAGGGTGTTGTTGAAGGCTTTGAAGGCTCCACCTCCACGCTGGCCGGCGCAGGCGAGCCCTACGAGCTGGTCAAGAAGGTCGCTCTGACCAACCACCTGATCGCCACCCGTTGGCTGTTCATGCCTGAGAACGTATGGCAGACCATCCCCGAGAAGTACCAGAAGATCATTGAAGAGTGCGCATACGAGTGCGGCATGTGGGAGCAGACCTCCTGCCAGGAGGACGAGGCTGTCCAGATCGAGATGCTGAAAGAAAACGGCGTTACCTGGAACGAGGTTGACCTGGATGCCTTCTCCAAGGCCTGCGAGCCCGTTATCGACTGGATCGTTGAAGAGTACGGCTCCAGCTACGAGGCCTATGACCAGATCAAGGCTCTGGTTGCCGAGTACCGTGCCAACAACGGCTGAGTTTAACTGAGAACATACAAATCGTTTGCTTTCTTCAACAGGACTGCCCGCCACCGGGCAGTCCATGTTGAAGTTTTGCCCCTGTTAATTTGCTGTTAAGAACTGATGCTTGGTAGAGATTGCTTATGAAGATAAAGAAAACCTTTAAAAAAATAATTACCAATTTTGACGCGGTCATCACCGGCGCAACGCTTACACTGTGTGTTGTCATCGCCAACCTCAACGTCTTTATGCGGTACTTCCTCAATCATCCTCTCCAGTGGAACGACGAGGTCGTTACCGGCTTATTCGTATGGACTGTATTCATAGGCAGCGCATATGCATACCGCAAGCATGCCCATCTGGGCGTTGACATCGTCGTCAATCTGATGCATGGCAAGACAAAAGCCATCGTTCAGGATATTATCAGTATCCTTGAGCTGCTGGTTTTGGTTATGCTCACCGTGATCAGCGCCCAGTATGTGTATAACCTGATCTATGTCCGCGGTGTCTATAAGCCCTATGTTTCCGATATACTTCGTTTCCCCAAGTGGTGGATCGGCATTGCTGTGCCTATCGGCTTCGGCCTCTCCACAATCTATTCCGTCTATTTCCTGCTGACTGACAGGCTGCATATCATTAAAAGAAAACCCAAGCCGGAAGAGGATTCCGGATACCAGGTGGAAGGGGGCAACTTCTGATGACACTGACATTTATTGATCTGGTCCCCATTTTCCTGGTGTTTATCCTGTATTTCATGGGCATGCCCATCGTGTACTCTCTTTTCGGCGCCACCTTCTTTTACTTCCTGTTTATCGACGCCACCTCTCAGCCCTGGCTGATTTTGCAGAAGGTCATGAACTCCACCCAGTCCTTCTCCATGCTGGCTATTCCGTTCTTCATTATGGCCGGTTCGGTAATGAACTTCGGCGGCATAAGTGAAAAACTTATGGACTTCTGCGAATGTGTGACGGGCCACATGAAGGGCGGTCTGGCCCAGGTCAACGTGCTGCTCAGTATGCTGATGGGCGGCTGCTCTGGTTCCGCCAACGCCGACTGCGCCATGCAGTCCAAGATGCTTGTTCCCGAGATGGAGAGGCGCGGCTATTCCAAAGCTTTCTCCGCTGCCATCACCGCGGCCTCATCTGCGGCAACACCCGTTATTCCTCCCGGAGTCAATCTGATTATCTATTGCCTGCTGGCACAGGTGTCTCTGGGCAAGGTGTTCGCGGCAGGCTATGTGCCCGGCATCCTGATGGCCCTGTCCATGATGGTGGCTGTGGCCATTATCTCTCACAAGCGCAATTACCCCAAAACCAGGGACAAGTTCCCCAAGGTCACCGAAATCCTCAAGCAGCTGTTCATCTCCTTCTGGGGTCTGGCCTTCCCCTTCGGCATCATCATCGGTATGCGTATGGGAATGTTCACTCCCTCTGAAGGCGGCGCCGTTGCCGTTATCTACTGCTTCATCGTTGGCGGCCTGTTCTACCGGAAGCTGAACTTGAAAAAGCATTTTATTCCCATCCTGATGGACACCATTGCCGGTACCTCCAGTGTGGTCCTGATCATGGTCTCCGCCAGCGTGTTCGGCCAGTATCTCAGCTGGGTCAACATCCCCAAGATCGTTGCTACCGCCATATTGAATCTGACCAGCAACAAATTTGTGTTCCTGATGCTGTGCAACCTGGTTCTGCTCATTATGGGCATGTTCCTGGAAGGCGGCGCCTGCCTGATGATCACCACGCCGCTGCTGCTGCCTGTGGCACAGAAGCTGGGTGTGGACACCATCCACTTCGGCCTGGTCATGATCGTCAATATCATGGTCGGCGGCATCACGCCCCCCTTTGGCTCCATGATGTTCACCACCTGCGGCATCACCGGCTGCCCCATCAGCGACTTTTTGAAGGAAGTCTGGCCATTTATCATCTGTTTGATCCTGGTTCTGATTCTGCTTACCTTCTGCCCCACGCTTATTACCATTGTGCCCGACCTTCTTTACGGCTAAGCGCCGGAGAAAAAGAAGAACAAAGTCAAAGCCCTTGCGCAAAACGCGCAAGGGCTTTCAAGGCGTCGACAAAGTTTGACGCCTTGAAAACTTATTCAGGAGTATTCAAAAATACTCCTGAATAAGCATGGATTGAACGCAGAAAGGAGACTCCCGTCCCCTCTCTGCACTCTCCCCATGCAATCCTATACACTGCCGATAGCTTTGTCTACAGTCTGACCCGGCCCGGAGAAACACTCCGGGCCGGGTCCTTTCAATCAATCTATTTTTTTGCCAAAGAACTTTTCGCGAAAGGCCACAGCGGAAGGACTTGCGGCGATGCCGCCCCGGCCGGTCTCCCGCAGGGAGGAGGGCAGGGCTTCGCCCACGGCGCGCATGGCGTCGATGACCTCATCCACGGGGACGCGGGAGACGATGCCCGCCAGGGCCAGCTCCGCCGCCGACAGGGCGTTCATGGCCCCCGCCGCGTTTCGCTTGACGCAGGGGACCTCCACAAGGCCCGCCACCGGGTCGCAGACCAGCCCCATCATGTTTTTCAGGGCGATAGCAACCGCGTTTGCCATCTGCTCATTGTCCCCGCCGTGGAGATACACCAGCGCGGCGGCGGCCATGGCGGAGGCGGAGCCGATCTCCGCCTGACAGCCGGCTTCCGCCCCGGAGATGGAGG
>CAMGRL010000055.1 GCA_946061515.1 uncultured Clostridia bacterium | reverse complement strand
TCACTTCCGGCTCCGCTCTCATCATGTGGCTGGGCGAGCAGATCACCGAGTTCGGTATCGGCAACGGCATCTCCATCATCCTGTTTGCCAGCATCGTCTCCCGTCTGCCCAGCAGCCTGATCACCAGCATCCGCAACATCATGGCCGGCACCCTCCAGTGGTGGGTCACCGTTCTGATGGTTCTCGGCGCCCTCGCCATCATCGTTCTCATCGTTTTTGTCAACGATGCCGAGCGCCGCATCCCCGTCCAGTACGCAAAGCGCGTTGTTGGCCGTAAGATGTACGGCGGCCAGAGCACTCACCTCCCCATGAAGGTGAACATGTCCGGCGTTATGCCCATCATCTTTGCTCAGACCATCGCCTCCATCCCCGCCACCATCGCCGCCTTCACCGGACACACCGACGGCTGGGTTTCCCGGTTCTTCGGTACCACCTCCATACTTTACGCAATCGTTTATTTCCTGCTGATCATCTTCTTCGCTTACTTCTACTCCACCATCCAGTTCAACCCCATTGAGGTGGCAAATAACCTGAAGAAGAATGGCGGCTACATCCCCGGTTTCCGTCCGGGCAAGCCCACCAGCGAGTTTATCCAGAAGGTGCTCAACAAGATCACCCTCTTCGGCGCCATCTATCTTGGCATCGTCGCTGTTGTGCCCATCCTTGTAGCCCACTTCAGCGCAAGCTCCGCACTGACCGGAATTTCCCTTGGCGGCACGTCCATCATCATCGTTGTGGGCGTTGCGCTTGAGACTGTCCGTGCCCTTGAGGCGCAGATGCTCATGCGTAACTACAAAGGTTTCCTTTCTTGATTGAAAAAAGGAGTTGCTAATGAGATTAATACTTTTAGGTGCGCCCGGCGCAGGTAAGGGTACTCAGGCAGAAATTCTCAGCAGAGAGCTTAACATTCCCACGATTTCCACAGGCAACATCCTGCGGGCGGCCATGAAAAATGGCACGCCCGTGGGACTGAAGGCAAAATCCTATGTAGAGGCCGGCCAGCTGGTACCTGACGATGTGATCATCGGCATCATCGAGGAGCGCCTGGCCCAGCCCGACTGCAGCAACGGATATATCCTTGACGGCGTGCCCCGCACCATCCCCCAGGCCCAGGCCATGGAGGAAAGCGGCATCGGCATCGACTGGGCGGTATCCATTGAGATTGCCGATGAGGTCATTGTTGAACGGATGTCCGGACGGCGGACCTGCAAAAATTGCAGCCAGACCTTCCACATTGTCAACAATCCCCCCAAACAGGAGGGCATCTGCGATTTCTGCGGCGGCGAGCTGACCATCCGGAAGGACGACGCGCCCGAGACCGTCAGAACCCGTCTTGAGGTTTTCCACAAGGAGACCGAACCGCTCAAGGATTTCTATGCCGAGAGAGGAAAGCTGAAAACCGTGGATAATCAGCCCAGCATTGAGGCCACCACGGCAGCGATCAGAGAAGCTCTGGGGATTTGAACGCATGGCTGAAAGCATCATCATCAAATCCGGCAGAGACATTGAACTGATGCGTCAGGCCGGCCGGATCACAGCAGGAGCGCGGAGCATTGCCCGCCAGGCTGTGGCCGACGGTGTGACCACAAAGCAGATAGACAAATATGTGCATGAATTTATCGTGAAATCCGGCGCAAAGCCCACCTTTCTGGGCTATGGCGGTTTTCCCGCCAGCGCCTGTGTTTCGGTAAACGATGAAGTCATTCACGGTATCCCCGGAAAAAGGGTCGTTCACAACGGCGATATTGTTTCCATTGACGTTGGCGCCACTTACAAGGGCTTTGTCGGCGATTGTGCCGGCACCTTCCCCTGCGGTGAGGTCAGCGAGGAGGCAAAAAAACTGATCGCCGTCACGCGGCAGAGCTTCTTTGAAGGGATCAAGTTCGCCAGGGTAGGCTACCGTATTTCCGACATTGGCGCGGCGATACAGGAATACGTGGAGAGCCACGGTTATTCCGTCGTCCGGGACTATGTGGGACACGGCGTGGGACGGGAGATGCACGAAGCACCCGAGGTCCCCAACTACCGGGTGGACAGACACGAACGCGGCTTCGGCCGCAGATCGGATCCCAGGCTCGTCGCCGGTATGACCCTCGCCATCGAGCCGATGGTGAACATCGGCGGTTATCAGGTGAAGGTGCTTGATAACGAATGGACAGTGGTGACCGTGGACGGAACACTCTCCGCCCACTATGAAAACACCATCGCCATTACAGACGGCGAACCGGAGATACTGACGATGGCAGAGGATATTTAAGAGGCAATACGCCAACACCGACTTTGGAGGAAATTTACTTTGGCAAAAGACGATGTAATCGAACTCGAGGGCACGGTAGTAGAATCCCTGCCCAACACCATGTTCCAGGTGGATATCGGCAACGGCCACATCATACTGGCGCATATTTCCGGAAAGCTCCGGATGAACTTTATCAGGATCCTCCCCGGTGACAAAGTCACGGTGCAGATGTCTCCGTACGATGTTACCCGCGGCAGAATTACCTGGAGAAGCAAGTAGGAGGTAAATCAAATGAAAGTAAGACCTTCCGTTAAGCCCATGTGCGAGAAGTGCAAGATCATCAAGCGCAAGGGTAAAGTCATGGTCATTTGCGAGAACCCCAAGCACAAGCAGCGTCAGGGCTGATCGCAGCGGGGCCGCCGCCCCGGACAACATTCAAAGACAAGGTTAAATTACCTGTCCTTATAAATCTCCCGCATGGAACGAGGACTCCCTCCGGCGGGAATAAGTCCCCGCTTCTGCAATGCGGAAACAATTATTCGAAAGGATGATCGTACAATATGGCACGTATAGCCGGCGTTGACCTGCCCAAGGACAAGAGAATCGAAATCGGTCTCACTTATGTCTACGGTATCGGCAGAACCAGCGCAAAGAAAATTCTGGAGATGACCGGAATCAACCCTGATACCAGAGTTAAAGACCTCTCCGACGAGGAAGAAGCAAAGCTGCGTGAGTGCATCGACCACAACTACATCGTTGAGGGCGACCTGCGCCGCCAGACCGCGCTTGACATCAAGCGCCTGACCGAAATCGGCTGCTACCGTGGTCTGCGTCACCGCCGCGGCCTGCCCGTTCGCGGACAGAGAAGCAAGACCAACGCTCGTACCCGCAAGGGTCCGAAACGCACCATCGCAAACAAGAAGAAGTAAGGGAGGGATATGAATTATGGCAGCTGCTAACGCAAAGAAAAAAGTCAGAACCCGCAGAAGAGAGCGCAAGAACATCGAAAAGGGCCAGGTTCATATCAGCTCTTCTTTCAACAACACCATGGTTACCATCACCGACACACAGGGCAACGCACTGTCCTGGGCATCCGCCGGTGGCCTGGGCTTCCGTGGAAGCAAGAAGTCTACCCCCTTCGCCGCACAGACCGCAGCCGAGACTGCCGCAAAGGCAGCCATGGAGCACGGCCTGAAGACCGTTGAAGTTTTCGTTAAGGGACCCGGTTCCGGCCGTGAAGCCGCTATCCGCGCTCTGCAGACCGCCGGTCTGGAAGTAACGATGATCAAGGACGTGACCCCCATTCCTCACAATGGCTGCCGTCCTCCGAAGCGTCGTCGTGTCTAATTGAAGGAGGGAAAGACAAATGGCAAGATATACTGAAGCAGTATGCCGCCAGTGCCGCAGAGAGGGCCAGAAGCTCTTTCTGAAGGGCGACCGCTGCTATACCGACAAGTGCGCAATGACCAACAGAGCCTTCGCTCCCGGTCAGCACGGTCAGGGCCGCAGCAAGAGCTCCGAGTACGGCCAGCAGCTCCGCGAGAAGCAGAAGGCCAAGAGATTCTACGGCGTTCTTGAGAGCCAGTTCCGCAGCTACTTTGAGATGGCCGAGCGCCGTCCCGGCCAGACCGGCGAGAACCTGCTCGCCATTCTGGAGTGCCGCCTGGACAACGTGGTCTACCGTCTTGGCTTCGCCATGAGCCGTGCCGAGGCACGTCAGATGGTCAGCCACGGCCACTTTACCGTCAACGGCCGCAAGGTCAACATCCCCAGCTACCAGGTAAAGCCCGGCATGGTCGTCGCACTGAAAGAGAGCAGCCGCGGTATCGAGAAGATCAAGGCCAACATTGAGGCAAACGCATTCCGCCCCGCCCCCAAGTGGCTTGAGTATGACGCAAATAACCAGATGGCAAAAGTCGTTGCAGTTCCTGCAAGAGACGATATCGACCTGCCCATCGAAGAGCACCTCATCGTCGAGTTGTACTCCAAGTAATAAAGACACCCTCAAATTGGTAAGCTGAATCACCGCAAGCGCCGCAGCGGCGCACAACGAAAAAGGAGGGTTATATAACTATATGATCGAAATTAAAAAGCCGCGTATTGAATGCATCGAGACCCCCACAGACAGCTCATATGGCAAATACATCATTGAGCCTCTGGAGCGCGGCTATGGCACTACACTTGGTAACTCTCTTCGCAGGGTACTCCTTTCTTCTCTCCCCGGAACCGCCTGCACCAGCATCAAAATTGCCGGTGTACAGCATGAGTTTTCCACCATCCCCGGCGTGAAAGAGGACGTGACGGAAATCGTTCTGAATGTCAAGAGCATCATCGCCCGCCTCCACAGCACCGGCCCCAAGACCGTTTACATTGAAGCCTCCGGCGAGGGACTTGTCACCGCCGGCGACATCAAGGCAGACGCTGAGGTGGAGATCCTCAACCCCGAGCAGCCTATTGCAACACTTGGACCTGACGGCGCTCTGAATATGGAGCTTGTTCTCGACCATGGCAGAGGCTATGTTTCCGCTGATAAGAATAAGACGCCCCAGACACCCATCGGCACCATCCCTGTCGACTCCATTTACACTCCGGTCCTCAAAGTCAATTACACGGTGGAAAACACCCGTGTGGGCAATCAGACCGACTTTGACAAGCTGACCATCGAGGTATGGACAGACAAGACCATGACTGCCCGTGACGCAGTCTCCCTGGGCGCAAAGATACTCTGCGACCATTTCACGCTGTTCACGGATCTGTCCGATACCATCGGCAGCAACTCCACCGTCGTTGAGAAGGTCGAGAAGGAGCCGGATACCATGCTCAAGATGACCATCGAAGAGCTGGATCTGTCCGTGAGAAGCTTTAACTGCCTCAAACGCGCCAATATCAATACGGTTGAAGACCTGGTCAGCAAGACCCAGGATGAGATGATCAAGGTCCGTAACCTCGGCCGCAAGTCCCTTGAAGAAGTCGAGCATAAGCTGACGATGATGGGCTTGTCTCTGGCAGACGAGGACAACCAGTAAAACAAGCTCTCAAGAAGGAGGAAATGCAATTATGCCCGGAACAAGAAAACTCGGCAAGACTACCGCACAGCGCATGGCAATGCTCCGTCAGCAGGTCACTGACCTTCTGGACAAGGGCCGCATGGAGACCACTGTCACCCGCGCCAAGGAGGTAGCTCCTCTGGCCGAGAAAATGATAAGCCTTGGCAAGGCAAAGGATCTGGCTTCTTACCGTCAGGCTCTGGCCTTTATCACCCGCGAAGATGTTGCCAAGAAGGTATTTGACGAGCTGGCTCCCAAATACGCCGATCGCAACGGCGGCTACACCCGCATCACCCGCATCGGCACCCGCCGCGGCGACGCAGCGGAGATGGCAGTCATCGAGCTGGTCTGATCGAAATAACGCAAAAAGCAGAGGCTTCAAGCCTCTGCTTTTTTTGCGTTCTTTCTGTTAACAAGCGGCACTGTCAGGAAATTCGCTCATAATCGCCGAAGTAGGCCTGCATTTCCTCATCACTGACAGCAAGCTCATCGGCAAGACTTTTAAGCCACCAGGAGGTGCGCTCCGGACAGAAGCGGCTGCGCTGAACCTGCACATTCCAGTCCCAAAGATCAAGGGAGTTGCGCCAACGCAGGCTGTCCCGCTCCATTTCCGGAACGAGCTGCGCAATGATCTCATCATAGACAGTGAGCATGTACGAATCCGTCAGCCCGTTGTGATAAAGAGTGGAGGCACATTCCAGAACGGTTTGCCTGAATTGGGGGCTCTTCCGGAGAGCATTGGTGACCTGTCCGATCTGATATCCGGGATGGAATACCTGCTCCCAGCCGGCGTAGACACTGGTCATGGAAATATCCAGATCGAACAGGGCGAGACGCCATTTGGCGTCCGGTACATCGCCTTTCACATAGCGGATATTTCCGGCGATGTCAAAGTTGTTAAAATAGGCTTCCATAGCCATCCAATTGGCCAGAGACTCCATATCCAGCCGTTCCGAAGCATAGGCATAGCAGTCCGGGTCGGTCATGTCGTGGTGAATGATGTACTCAAACAGATCATATAATTCGCCGAATTTTACCGGAGCACGGGCGATGGTCACGTTCTCCTCATTGGAGCCGGTATGATCTGCCACATATTTTGCCGAATAAGCCTCACGCAGGGCATATACCCCGAAGTATTCCCCGTTGATATAGAGTACACAGTAGCGGGTATCCAGGGCAAGAGCGGAATCACATACAGCATCGGCAACCTCAGAGCCAAGCTCATCGCGAACAATGTGCATAGAGGATATTCCGCCGCCGCGCAAAAGAATGGAGTGAAAACTGGTGATCTCTCCAGTCTGAAAAATATCGTAATTCAGATCGCCGCCGTATCGGGAGCGGAAGATCAATTTAAAGGACTTCTTTTGCCACATTTTTCTGGAGCTGGCACCATGGAGCGTAACTGCGCAGTCGGAGGCAAACTCGCCCTCGTCCCCGAAGAAAGCCACACTGCCGTCCACCTCTCTGTCAACCTCCGGGTTGGCGTATATACCGCCTTTTCCGACGGAGAACATGTCATCCGGCTCGCACACAAGACTGACCACAGGCAGGCTGTGGCCCTCGTTGATAAAATAGCTGAAGCTTGCGCAGTCGCTGTCCACCTTGCCGTCCACAACCGAAATGGCGCGGATAACGGTCGTCCGGTCAAGGACAAGGGGCTCGGAATAAAGCATACTGTCCCGGTCAGGAATGGAACCGTCCAGCGTGTAATAAATCTGACCTTCACCCAGAAGCTCTACCTCGAGTTCGTCAATGTTATTATATACCCCCTGGGGCACGCCGGTCTCGGGCAGAGCAGCAATGCTGCGGTACCCCCCGCTGTTCTCCTTCTCAGGAGAAGGACGGTCAAAGTAATAAAAGCCAGCACCATCACTGAGACGGCCGTAACTGCCGCCGTAAGGCGTATCGTGGATAAACATGCGGTCAGAAAGAGCGCCGTCAGAGGAGAATAAATACAAAGCCTCTCCTTCAGCGCTGACAGCAAAGGGCGCATGGGTGCAATGACGGGTAGTCAGGCTGCTATCACCGGAACAGAAAACGATGTAAAGCTCACCGGGCTGCAGGGTAATCTCCGGCAGTTGAAACTGACAGGGGTCCTTCAGACTGTCTGTCAGATAATAGTCTGCCAGGTTCAAAGGCGCATCAGAGCAGTTTTTCAGCTCAACCCAGTCGTAAAATTCATGGTGCTGTTCGTAATAGTCCAGGTTATAGAGAACGGCCTCGTTGATGACCAGCGCGCCAGGCGCATCATTTTCGGTAAGAAACTGCTCATATCCCTCCGGATCGTTCTCATAACCGGGGGTGGCGGTATAGCACAGACTTTGAACACCGTCGGCAATGACGATGGCCTGATCGTCCAAAGCGGATTCATAGCTGAAGCACCACAGAGGCAGACCGGCCGGGGAAGTGAGATACAGGGTTTCCCCCACACTGCTGATGGAGAAATTGGCGAGAAGCTCTCCGCCGGTACGGTCTTTGTCGGAACAAAAAACAACCACCCGCTCACCCGGGGCGAGAGAGACGGACGGAAACTGCCACTTAAGCAGGTCTTCACCGTCGTCCGAGAGATAAAAGCCCTCCAGATCGCAGGTCTCGCCGCTCACATTGCAAAGCTCGATCCAGTCGGAAAAATCGCCGTCCGCGTCCAAAAGGCAGCTTTTATTGGCAGGCATAAGCTCCGTAATCTGAATCGGAGCCTCCGTCACACCCAAACTGGCAAGGAAGGCCTCATGACCGGCACTGCTGTTTTCATAGCCAGGGCTTGGCTCCAGACTAATCGTCAGAGCACCATCAGACTGGCGGGCAAGGGATCGATCGCAGTCCAGAGCCGTCAGCGCCGCAGAGTCGACAAGCTTGCCCTGAGAATCATAAAGTTCCAGTGAGCCGCCGGCGGAAAGGGAAAGAGGCGAATCATCTTTCCCACAGGAGAGAACAAGATAAGCTCCGGCGTCCACGGTGCTGCCCTCCGGGAAAACAGTCGTGCGGCTCCCGTCAGAGAGGGTCCAGCCGCTGAGATCCGCCGGCTTTTTCCCGCCGTTATACAGCTCAATCCAGGGACAGAGCTGCTTTTCCCTGTTGGGATAGCTGCGGTTTTCTGCCATGATCTCATTGATATACACAGCGGGCTTGCCCAAATTGCCGGGTAAAAATAAGATAAGGCAAACAATGACCACGGCGGCGAGAATAATTGAGCCCCAAAGGATGGCACGGGATCGTTTACTGTTCATCATAATGGGCAGTCCTTTACAAAGATTGGGTAAAATTAATCTTATCAAAAATGAAATACTTTGTAAAGAGATTACGAAGAAAGGGGAATAAATGAAGAAGCCCGGAAGCAAAGCTTCCGGGCGTTTTGCCGTTAATAACGGCAGATCAGGTCGTCGTTGGCCACGTCGATGGTCAGGGTGGAGCCGGCAGCCAGGTCGCCGGAGAGAATGGTGCGGGCGATCAGGGTCTCCACACTGCTCTGAAGATAGCGGCGCAGGGGTCTTGCACCGTAGAGGGGGTCAAATCCCCGGTCAATGATGAACTTTTTGGCCGCGTCGGTGATCTCCAGCTTCAGGGACTTCTCCGCAAGGCGTTTGCGCAGAGAGGAGACCATGATGTCAATGATGCCGTCCAGATCGTCTCTGGTGAGGGGATGGAACATGATGGTCTCGTCCAGCCGGTTGAGAAACTCCGGCCGGAAGGAGCGGCGCAGCTCCGCCATAACGGCCTCCCGGGCCTCAGCGGAGATATGACCGTTTTCGTCGATGCCCTCCAGCAGATACTGGCTGCCCAGATTGGAGGTCAGGATAATGATGGTGTTCTTGAAGTCCACCGTCCGGCCCTGGGAGTCGGTAATGCGCCCGTCGTCCAGAATCTGCAGCAGAATGTTGAATACATCCGGGTGGGCCTTCTCAATCTCATCAAACAGCACCACGCTGTAAGGTTTGCGGCGCACAGCCTCGGTGAGCTGGCCGCCTTCGTCGTAACCCACATATCCCGGAGGCGCGCCGATCAGACGGGAGACGGAGTATTTCTCCATGTACTCGGTCATGTCGATGCGGACAATATTGTGCTCGTCGTCAAAGAGGCACTCGGCCAGAGACTTGGCAAGCTCCGTCTTGCCCACGCCGGTGGGGCCGAGAAACAGGAAGGAACCGATGGGCCGGTTGGGGTCGGAAATGCCGGCCCGGGAACGGAGAATGGCCTCGGTCACGCGCTGAACAGCCTCGTCCTGTCCGATGACCCGCTTGTGCAGGTATTCATCCAGATGGAGGATCTTTTCCCGCTCGCCCTCCATCAGCTTGGAGACGGGGATGCCCGTCCATTTGGCAACGATACCGGAAATCTCCTCCTCGGTCACAGTGTCATGGACCATGGTGTTGTTCTTCCGGTTTTCGGACAGCTTTTCCGCCTCTTCCAGCTGCTTTTCCAGAGCGGGCAGATCGGAGTATTTCAGCTTGGCCGCCGTCTCGTACTCATAGCGGAGCTGGGCGTTTTCAATGTCGGCGTGCATCTTCTCGATCTCGGATTTCAGCCGCTTTACCTCGTCCACGCTGTTCTTTTCCGCCTCCCAGCGGGATTTCATCTCGTTGTAGCTGTCCTTCAGGTTGGCAAGCTCCTCCCGCAGCCTGGCCAGCCTGTCCTTGCTCAGCTGGTCGTCCTCTTTCTTCAGGGCCATCTCCTCGATTTCCAGCTGCATGATCTTGCGGCGCACATCGTCCAACTCGGCGGGCATGGAGTCGATCTCCGTGCGGATCAGAGCGCAGGCCTCGTCCACCAGGTCGATGGCCTTATCGGGCAGGAAACGGTCGGTGATATAGCGGTTGGAGAGGGTGGCGGCAGCCACCAGGGCGTTGTCGTGGATGCGGACGCCGTGATAGACCTCGTAGCGCTCTTTCAGACCGCGCAGGATGGAAATGGTGTCCTCAACGGTGGGCTCATCCACCTGGACCGGCTGGAAACGGCGCTCCAGAGCGGCGTCCTTTTCGATATATTTGCGGTACTCGTCCAGGGTCGTTGCGCCGATGCAGTGCAGCTCGCCCCGGGCCAGCATAGGTTTGAGCAGGTTGCCGGCGTCCATGCTGCCTTCGGTCTTGCCGGCGCCCACGATGGTGTGCAGTTCGTCGATAAAGAGGATGATGCCGCCCTCGGACTTGCGGATCTCCTCCAGCACGGCCTTCAGCCGCTCCTCAAACTCGCCCCGGTACTTGGCGCCTGCAATCAGCGCGCCCATATCCAGGGAGAAGATGGTCTTGTCCTTCAGTCCCTCGGGAACGTCGCCCCGGACGATACGCTGGGCCAGCCCCTCGGCGATGGCGGTCTTGCCCACGCCCGGCTCGCCGATGAGCACGGGGTTGTTTTTCGTCTTCCGGGACAGGATGCGGATGACGTTCCGGATCTCCGTATCCCGGCCGATGACCGGGTCCAGCTCGTTGTCTCTGGCCCGCTTCACCAGGTCGGTGCCGTACTTGGACAGGGCGTCATAGGTGCTCTCCGGGTTGTCGCCGGTGACGGGGGAGGACTTGACCTTGGAAAGCTCCGTGGTAAAGGCGGATTTGGTAATGCCGTGGT